>NZ_CP102290.1:2551285-2870196 GCF_025151995.1 Ruminococcus gauvreauii | reverse complement strand
CATACAGTGCATTCGGCGTCAGAACATCATCATGGTCGGCAAATACGATAAATTCACCCGTCGCGGCGGCGATCGCCGCATTTGTATTCTCTGAGATTTTAAGCGGCGCCTCATGAGAGATCACTCTGATGCGTTCATCAGCCCCCGCATACCGCAAAAGGGCGTCCGCGATCGGTGAATCCGGTCCGCTTCCGTCCGACAGGCAAAGTTCCCACTCGGGGTATGTCTGCTCTTTCACAGACGCGATCAGCGCCTCCAGATAAAGCAGCGGCGTCTTATAGAGCGGTACCACGATACTGAACTTTGGCCGGACCGCAAATACCGCCTGGCGCTGTCTGTCCAGCTCCGCCGATGTCGGCAGGTGTCTGGGCAGCCACTTGTCATAGGAGACAGGCGCCTTTTTCATACCGGCGATCTTACCTGCGACTTTTACGGCAAGCGCCTTTACGCCATGGGAAGCCAGATACCGCGTACCCTTTTTCGCCAGCCGCTGAACTTTATTTTTCACAATAAACGCAGACTGCATCTGGATCGGATAGACTGCTTTGCTGCCCTCCGCCCGGAATACGAGGTAAACCGTCTTCGTCTTCACGCCGTCAAGTTCCAGATAAAACCCACATTTGCTCTCGACTTGCGTCTCTTTAAACATTTCCACGGCGTCCACCCGGTTGTTCCTCTGAATATCGCAGGGAATTTTTTTGCCCTGCTCATCATAGACACTGATCGTAACCGGCGTCCGGTATACAGCCCAGCCTCTGACCTTCAGCGTTTTCGACGATGGACTGGCTTTTTCTTCCTCAATATAATAGAATGGCTTCCCCTGTCGTCTGACAAGGTCCCGCACCGCAATGGAAAACCAGAGAATTTTCTCATTTCCGCGCAGGGCATAAATCTTCAGACGTTTACACTTGTTCAGATCCTGCGGAAGCCGGACAAAAAGCGTAACTTTCTTTCCCTTCATCAGATCCAGATCCGCAAACCGTTCCAACGCGCTCGTATTTTCCCAGTCCTCAAGCCTGACGTCCGAGATGCGGCGGCCGTCCAGCAGGACCTGCGGTTCATATTCCTTCGGCCAGCTCCCCTGCAGAATATACACATCAGGGTCCAGCAGATGAAAGCGTTCTCTTTTTACTTCAAATAATTCTCTTTGCACGTGACTTTCCTCCGTCTTTTATCTTCCGGGAAGTTCTGTATGCCTTTTCAGACTGCAGTCCCCGTCCGCAAGTGTCAGATTGACATTATAATAGGGATCGCCGTTTTTCAGAATATCTTTCCACTTTTGCTGGAAATACTCGACCTCCGTGCGGAAACGCTCCAGTTTTTCCGGTGTATCCTCAAGTCCCCTCGACTTTGACTCATAGTGATACAGCGTCACATAGGGATTGAATACGACCAATTTCCCCTGCTCTCTCACCTTCAGACACAGATCGATATCATTGAATGCCACCGTATAACGCTCATCAAATCCTCCGATGCTGTCAAAATCCTCCCTTGAGATCATGAGACAGGCGGCTGTAACGGCGCTGATATCCTGCGTCGTCACAAGGCGGGCATTGTATCCATATTCTTTGCCGTCTGCCCGGCAGAGAATATGACCGGCGATTCCTCCCATGCCGATCACGACGCCTGCATGCTGTATCGTATCATCCGGATAGAACAGCTTTGCACCGACGATTCCCACGTCGCGTCGCTGACAGTAACCCAGCATCTCTTCCATCCACCCGGGTGCAATCACCTCAATATCGTTGTTCAGCAGGATCAGATAATCCCCTCTCGCGTGACGTGCGCCAAAATTATTGATACTTGCATAATTGAAGGAATCCGTCCAGGTCAGTACTCTCACGCGGTTACACCGCGCCTCCAGTTCCTCATAGTAGTCAAATGTCTCCTGATGCTCACTGTTATTCTCAATCACCAGGATCTCATAGTCAGGATACCTCGTCTTTTCCACAATCGACGTCACACATGTTTCCAGATCATCGATGTGATCCTTATTCAGGATGATGACAGAGACCATCGGATTGCCCTGCACCTTCATGACCGTCCGGTAAATTCCGAAAATATCCGTATTTTCAACCGATGCAGGAATATTCAAACGCTGGTAATGCTCCTCAAGCGCCCGTCTTCCCGCATCCACAGCATACTGTTTGCTCTGGGGATTTCCGGCAGTCGAATCCGGATGCGCCCTCCAGTGATACAGAGCCTTCGGAATATGGCGGATTCTGTCCGTCTGCTCGACACACCGCAGGATAAAGTCATAATCCTGTGCCCCGTCGAACCGGCTGTCAAATCCCCCGGACCTGTCGGCAATCGTCCTCCTGACCACGAAAATATGACAGATGTAGTTGACACTCCTCAAAAGATCAATATTAAAATCAGATTTAAAATTCGGACCGTAATATTTTTTGCCGTCCATGCTGACTTTATCCTCATCCGTATAGATTATGTCAGTCTTCGGATCATCATTCAGTACCTTTACGATCTCATACAGCGCGTCAGGCGCCACAATATCATCGTGATCCGCAAGCATGATGTATTCCCCCGCCGCCATCGCGAGTGCCGCGTTCGTATTCTCAGAGATACCCAGATTCTTCTCCAGTTTCTGATATTTCACACGGCTCTCCTGACCGTACTGCGTCCTGATGATCTCCCCGACACTTCTGTCCGTGCTGCCGTCGGCCAGGCATAACTCCACGTTCTGATATGTCTGTTCCAGCAGCGAATCCAGCATTTCCTTCAAAAATGCAGAAGGTGTGTTGTACAGCGGGATCACAACACTGATCTTCGGACGGTATGCAAAGGCATGATTCCGTTGTGCCCTCAGCTCCTTTTTGCTGACGGCATGTTCTTTCATCCAGATCTGATAGTCCGCATATACGGGTTCCAGCTCCCTTTGAATATGGCTGATAAAGGCCCTCATCCCGTGTTCTCTGATATACGCCCGGTTTTCTTTTCTGCGGGCGGGCGCCAACAGTTTTTTCAATTTTCCGCGTTTTGAGTGCTCATAATCAAATTTCTTAAGATCGACCACATACTCTTTCATCGTCAGACAGTTAGAGAACTGAAGATGATACTCGCGGCAGTCCGTCTCTTTGCGTTTAATGCGGATCTGAAAACCGCACTGCTCATTTTCTGCCTCTTTCGCAACTCCATACGCCTTGTTGACATCAGTGCGGATGATGCGCATCATCTCATGAGGAATTTCTCCTCCCGACTCATCGACCAGGCGTATCTGCTCGTCATGGAACATTCCGAGAACCCACCCCTGTATCGTCATCAGCCCCTCCGTCTGTTCTACGATATCGATTTTGTACGTGATCGTGACATCGTGATACAGCCCGCGGATCTCATCCGTGGTCTTCTCGAGTGCCTTCACCCGCGTCTGTCCGTCCGAGAGGTACAAAGCCGCAGTTTCATGGTTGGCCCAGAGTGCCTCAGCGTCCTCCACCGTCAGGCGGAACCCGATATCCGTCCTCTTCGTGACATCCGGGATCGCCTGCTGCACATCCGGCCGCTCTTCGATCTCCAGCTCGGCAGGATATGCTTTCCCGTCAGCCAGAAATTCATGGCTGACCATCCGCCCGTCCGGCCCGGATGCCCAGCCTCCGATCACGTATTGTATCCCATCCTCACAGTGTATTTCTTCAAAATCAACACTCCAGTATAGCTTCTCCATCAGTTACTTATCCTTTCCGGTCATCTTCTTCAGTTTCCGGTATGCCCTCCAGACTTTCGTATGTTCCATCTCGCTGATCAGCCGGTCGCGCTGCTCAAGCTTCTCCGAAAGGCGGGCAATCTCTTCTTTCTGCCGTCTCGGCACCTCCTGCATGCGGTGAAGAAAATCCGCAATCTCCTGTGTTGCCGTATCCATGATAAAATCCACCATCAGGGCTGTGGCGCCATCCGGGATCTCTGTGATCAGGATCTGCGGATCCATGGTATCAAAGATAATCTGCTGCGCATCCAACACAAACCCATTCGTGACATAAGAACATTTCTTCTGGCCGCCTCCGATATATTCCAGCTGACCAATCGTGAGCACACCTGCGTAAGAACATGGGTCCAGACGAATCTTTTTTATATGCTCAGGAAATGTGAGGCAGATCCGTATCCGTCCCCGGGGCATCGGATAATACAGTGACTGCTCCTCGGAGAATTCGCCGCCGTCAGAATAGAATACCTGCAGCTGTTCATCGCGCCTCTTTTTATGTTCCTGCTCGGCAAGCCGGTACACGGAGAGCACTCCGGGAGAAATGTCATCATACATCTCCCTCACAGGCACATGGTTACCCTGAATATATTCCTGAAAATGCTTTTCCATCTGCAGATACTGCGCGGTTTCCTCCTCCGTGATGCCCATCTCATCAAACAGATTCCATTCCCTGACACAGCTTCTTTTATCACTTGTCTCGGCATAGTAATGAATGATGCGGAACAACACAAATGAGAGCGGAACCGGAAATTCAAAGGTCCACTCGTAGTCGATCAGGTTCCATCCATCACTCACCAGCACATTGGCAAGCACCATATCAATATCCGTCACCGCCAGTGACTTCAGGCCCCTGGGAAGGCTGACATTCCCAAAGACACGGCAGAACTCTTCCGTCATCTGGAATTCAGACTGTTCCCCGCAATCCCGAATCGTGTGCAGATAGCACATCAGCCGCTCTCTGGCATCATCATAATTCTGGCCTGCGATCAGTGTGTCAAGCTGTTCCTCCAGGGTGCTCCCTTCCAGATAATCAAGTTCCACACCTTCTTCACACGCCCGGCATACATTCATCCTGATGGGCGTATTCTCATACTGTCCGGACAGCAGCTCATAAAACCGGCTGATATCCCCGATATGCCGCCGTCCCTCAGGGTAACACGGTGTTTTCCTCACGGTCCGCATACCCGCCTCGTCCTTTACGATATCCGTGCGGATCGCATACGGCGCCGACCGCTCATTGGAGTACTTGGTATAGATAATCTTCTTCATGGACGTATGTTCCTTTCCGTCAGGATTTCGTGCTGCGTCAGTATCACCAGAAATGAATTCGAAAACACCGGAAACAATTCGCTGTCCAGCAGCGTATCGTATGCCTTCGTCTCATCGAACAGCTGCAGCCGCTCTCTGTCAAAATTACAGATATTGCTGTTCAGCTCTCCCACAGACGGAAGATATTCATCGGAGTAGATCGTCATCGGAAATTTATAGTCCGGATACGGATAATAGAATTCCGCCTGAAAGCCTCCGGCGCGGCTGATCACGCGTTCCAGTTCTTTTCTGGAAAATGTGCGGACGCCGTCCGTGTTCGGATACCCCTCGATCCCCTCAAAGCACAGGCCTGCGTGATCCTCCGTGCATCCGGCCCAGTACTTCAGGCCCAGGCGGTTTTCGATCGCCATGATGATCTTTCCGCCCGGTTTCAGATGCCTCTTAATCTTCTTCAGCATATCAATATAAGGCGTACTGCCGCCTATGTAGCCCTGGGAATATTCAAACACACCGATCAGCGTGATGTAATCGTAAGTCTCCTGCATATGCTGCTCGATGTCCTGGAAATTCCCCACATCTATTCTGATATTTGAATATTGCTGATTGCGGTAGGCATTGATATAACTGCGCTTCTTAGACAACTCTACACAGTTGACATATCCGGCCTTTCTGGCGAGAGCCCCCGTGATTGCCCCGCAGCCGGAACCGATTTCCAGCACACGGTCTTCCTTCGTGATCGGTATCCACTCCACGATATTCTGGCGGATATGGGAGAAGTGATACATCACCGGCCAGCTCTTCTTTCTGGCAATCACCTGATTGTACTCGTCTTCCCGGTATTTCATCGCAATACTCAACAGTTCATCCTCGATCTTCCCGTCACTGTAAAGATCTCTCCCCGGATAGTATTCATAATCCAACGTAATGTTTCCAATTATCTCCTGCATATTGACCCTCTATTTTACAGATACTTCAGAATTCATATCATAGAATCCCACCGTATTTTTAACAGATACCACTGTGATATTGCAGGCGTCGTAGAGCCTGTGGTAGACATGAAACTCACCGTCCCTGTAGCCTGTACATCCAAAGGAAATCAGGTATTCGCCTCCCTGAAGATCCATCTTCTGGGTAAACGATGCCTCCCGCACATCTCCCTCATGCTGCGTATCAATGCTGACTTTCTCAAACATCGTATTCGTCCCTGTGATCTCCGTACCTTTGAGATCCTTCAGCGTATACGCGAAGATGGGGTCCTCAACCGTCTCATGAAAAGCCACCTTCATTTTGATGGTAAACTCTGTTCCCTTCTCGACGGTATTCGTGATCTTCCCGGAATCATCGAGCAGTGCGAAGTCTATGACCTCGGCGCGCTTTTCTCCGTACTCCAGTACCTGCGGATTCGTGACCAGCGCATCCTTCCAGAACCCGCCCTCAGGCTGTACATCCGCACCCTGCGCTGCCACGGTCTGCCCTCCGGCATCCAGCGCTTCTTCCCGGGCTTCCTCCTCCTGGTGAACCAGCAGTTTCTTGTACAGGTCCACCATGGGTTTCGGCTGTCCTTCGTCCAGCTTCTCACCGCGGTTCAGCAGTACGACACGGTCACAGTATTTGCTGATGCTGCCCAGGTCATGGCTGACAAATAAAATGGTCTTCCCCATTTTCTTAAAATCCTCAAATTTCCGGTAACACTTCGCCTGAAAAAACACGTCCCCTACGGAGAGAGCCTCGTCCACGATCAGGATTTCCGGCTCGATATTGATCGCAACCGCGAATGCCAGGCGGACGAACATCCCGCTCGAATACGTCTTGACTGGCTGATGGATAAAATCTCCGATATCCGCAAAACTCAGGATCGCATCCATCTTCCGATCGATTTCCTCCCTCGAAAAACCGATCATCGTTCCGTTCAGATAGACATTCTCAAGACCGGTATATTCCATGTTGAATCCGGCACCCAGTTCCAGCAGCGCCGAGATCCTGCCGTTTACGCTGACCTCGCCCCCTGAGGGATTCAGCACGCCCGTTATAATCTTCAAAATCGTCGATTTTCCGGAACCATTTGTCCCGATGATGCCGACGGTCTCGCCCTTATTCACAGTAAAGCTGACATCCCTCAGCGCATAATGTTCCTTCGCTGCTACCTTCATCCCCAGAGTCTCTTTCAGACGGTCCGACGGTTTATTATATAATTTATAGACTTTGCTCAAGTGTCCGACACTGATTGCTATTTCACTCATCATTTAACCTCGATTATAAAACGTCCGCAAAATGGACTTTCATTTTTTTGAACAGGCTTGCGCCGACTATGAAAATGACTGCCGTCACGACCCAGAAATATACGGTGAGACCCGGGTGTTCCCAGAACGCAATTTTATCTATCAGCGCATCACGGTATCCCGTGACAATATAATAGATCGGGTTCAGTTTCAGTATCGTTGCAATTGTACCACCGGACTCCAGGCCCAGATCCTTGAAGCTCCACATGATCGGAGTCAGCCAGACGCCCACCTGCAGAAAAATATTGATAATCTGTGATAAGTCACGGAAGAACACTACAACCGCGCTCGTCAGATAAGAAATGCCGAGCACCAGCATAAAAGCGCTGAAACTGTAATAAATCAGCTGCAGCACATACAGATCCGGGAAATACCCGTGAAGCGCATAGATCACCAGCACAACAAGTATGAAAAACAGGTGCACAAACAATGCCGAGATCACTTTGACCATCGGAAGGATACTGATTTTGAACACCACCTTTTTGACCAGGTAATTATATTCGATCAGCGCATTCGTCCCGTTTACCAGGCTGTCCTGCACAAAAAACCACGGCACCAGGCCGGCCACCAGCCACAATACAAACGGAACGGAGCGGTCGCCCCCGGCCCGCAGTGCAAGACCAAAGACAAACCAGTACACAAGCACTGTCACGATCGGCTGAATGAAAGCCCAGATAATGCCGAGATAAGACCCGGCATATTTCGTTTTAAAATCATTTTTTGCCAGTGAGAGGATCAGTCTTCGGTTCTGATACAGCTCCACCGGAAGCGAAAATATTTTTTTCAGCATATGAACCTCTTATCCCTGACGCTTCTTTGTATACTCTTGAAAGCTTCCCCAGTTCCGGTCCTTTTCAGAAATCGTCAGTTCCATCCCTGAGGGAATCGGCCATTCAATCCCGATCTCCGGATCATTATATGCCAGACCTCCCTCATCATTCGGATGATAGAAATCGGTGCATTTGTATGCAAATTCAGCGGAATCGGAGAGCACCACAAATCCGTGCGCAAAGTTCTTCGGAATAAAGAACTGTTTTTTATTCTCTGCCGACAGAACCACACCGAACCATTTTCCGTATGTCTCTGACCCCGGACGGAGATCGACCGCGACGTCAAACACTTCCCCGCTGACCACGCGCACCAGCTTATCCTGCGGATAATTGATCTGAAAATGCAGTCCCCTGAGCACTCCCTTTTTGGAACTGGACTGATTGTCCTGTACAAATTCCATATCGATGCCTGCAGCCCTGTAATCATTATAGTTGTAGGTCTCCATAAAGTAACCGCGCTCGTCACCGAACACAGCAGGCGTGATCACCTTTAATCCTTCTATCTCACATGTTTCTACTGTAATCTTTCCCATGATCGTATTCTCTCTTTCTTATAATCCTTCAGCAATCTCCAGCAGATACTGTCCATAAGCCGTTTTTAATAAGGGCTGTGCCAGTTCTACCAGCTGTTCTTTCGTGATAAATCCTTTTTTGTATGCGATCTCCTCGATGCAGGAGATGTAAAGACCCTGCCGTTTCTGAAACGCGGCCACAAAGTCGGCAGCGTCCAACAGCATGTCATGGCTTCCGGTATCCAGCCATGCAAATCCCCGGCCAAGGGTCTCTACATGGAGCGTTCCCCTCTGCAGGTATTCATTATTCACGCTCGTGATCTCAATCTCTCCGCGGGCGGACGGCTTTACGTTTTTCGCAATCTCAACGACATCGTTGTCATAGAAATACAGCCCCGGCACGGCATAGTTGGACTTCGGGCGTTCCGGTTTTTCTTCGATGGACAGCGCTTTTCCGTCCCCGTCGAACTCGACGACACCGTACTCCCTCGGATCACGTACATAGTATCCGAAGATCGTTGCCCCTTCTTCTCTCCCGGCAGCACTTTTGAGTACTTTCTGGAAACTCTGTCCGTAGAAAATATTATCCCCGAGCACGAGCGCCACGTTATCATCGCCGATAAACTCTTCCCCGATGATAAACGCATCCGCAAGTCCTCTCGGATATTCCTGCACGGCATAACTCATCCGAAGTCCCAGCTGCTCTCCCGTCCCAAACAGTTCCTCAAAGACAGGAAGGTCTCTCGGCGTCGAGATGATCAGGATATCGCGGATCCCCGCCAGCATCAGCGTTGACAGCGGATAGTAGATCATCGGTTTGTCGTAGACCGGCATGATCTGTTTGGAAATCGCTTTCGTCAGCGGATACAGCCTCGTACCGGAGCCGCCTGCTAAAATAATACCTTTCATTTGTTGTCCTCCCATCGCATAAGAAAGAAGGCTTATCCCGCCTGCGCGTGATAATCCTTCTTCCATTGATTACTGATACATTTCGTTATAATATTTCTGGTAATCACCGCTCGTTACATGTTTCATCCAGTCTTCGTGCTCAAAATACCATTGAATGGTCAGTTTGATTCCCTCTTCGAACATGGTCTCGGGGTACCAGCCGATCTCCTCTTTGATTTTATCAGGAGCGATCGCATATCGCCGGTCATGTCCTTTTCTGTCCGTCACATAAGTGATCAGATCTTCGCTGACGAGTTTTTTTCTCGGATCCCCTTCCGGCAGCATTTCCTGCAGGGTGTCCAGAATGATATGAATGATCTGAATATTCTGTTTTTCATTATGGCCGCCAATGTTGTATGTCTCGAAGAGTCTTCCCTTTTCCTGTACCATGTCAATTCCCTTTGCATGGTCTTCGACATACAGCCAGTCACGCACATTTTTTCCGTCACCGTATACCGGAAGCTTCTTTCCCTGAAGCGCATTGTTGATGATCAGCGGAATCAGCTTTTCCGGAAACTGATACGGCCCGTAATTATTGCTGCAGTTCGTGATATTCGCGGGGAATCTGTACGTATCCATATAGGATTTCACCAGCATATCGGAAGATGCCTTGCTCGCCGAGTACGGACTGTGCGGATCGTACGGCGTCGTCTCGTAGAAGTACTCCCCTTCATGTTCCAGCGACCCGTATACCTCGTCCGTCGACACATGGAGAAATTTCTTTCCCTCTTTAAAGCTGCCGTCCGGCAGCTCCCAGGCTGCCTTCGCCGCATTCAGCATCACCAGTGTACCCAGTACATTCGTCTTTACAAAGACCTCCGGATTGCGTATGCTGCGGTCCACATGGCTCTCAGCCGCAAAATGAACGACTCTGTCAATGTCATGCTCATCAAATATCAGCTGAATCGCATTGCTGTCGCAGATATCCGCCCTTACAAACGTATAGTTCTCTCTGTCTTCTATATCTTTCAGATTCTCGAGATTACCTGCATAGGTGAGTTTGTCCACGTTAATAATACGGATCTCATCACCGTACTTTTTAAACATATAGTGAATATAGTTAGAACCGATAAAACCGGCACCTCCGGTTACGAGGTAAGTTCTCATTGGTTTTTCCTCCGTGTTGGTTTTTTGCTGATTACTGTCTACAGTATACCATCTTATGCCATATTATTCAAGGCGGCTGTGCCCGCCCTCCTTAAAACGTATTTACCACAACCGCACTGTATACCGACGCCAGCAGCAGCAGTGTGCTTGCGCCTGTCAGTATCGCAGTGTCAATGTGTTCCGGCAGGGTATTCCTGATATATCCGGTCCGAAAAGCCAGCAGAAACATCATAGTCACTGGCAGATAGTACCTCCCCTGCACTCCCCGTATAATGTCTGCACCGACGGGGGTAAAGCTGAGATAAAGTGCCGACCACACGAGACAGATCGTCACAAACGCCAGAACTGCGGCGGCGGCTTTCTGGATCACAGTCAGATCCGCTTTTTCACGCCCGCGCACATCGGTGATGGTCACACCCGCCGCCAGCAGCGCCGTCGTCACCATACTCGAATCACCCGCAAGATGTCCCATCTGTCCAAGCCCCCGGTACCCGAAAGTAAAGGAGAAGAATTTCTCCCACAGGCTTTTAAGCAGCAGCTTCGCATAGAGAAGCGGGTGCCCAAACACATACCGCAGCTGTTGTCCCACGCTGGTATCCCCGCCCCTGGCATCCCCTGCCTGGTGCGGGTTTAAAAGCGGCGGCAGTGCAAACGTCGACAGCACCAGCAGAAATGCAAATACAATAAACCCTCTGAACATCCTGCGCTCTTTCACCGTCTTAAATCTTGCGGACGGAATAAAAAGCGCCAGCGCGATCATCGGTATATAGACGGGTTTTGGAAGGCTCGCGATAACAAATGCCGCGGTGAAGACCGCACAGTTTTTATACGATACATGCCTGTCCCTGTCAGCCAGCTCCGGAAGCAGATATGCGATGCCCAGAAAGGTAAACGCCGTCACCGTCGCATCATACGTGTAGGTCACTGCAGAAAACATGGCGGTCGGCATCAGTGCAAGCACCAGCATAATACGCTTGCCAAACGGGATACGGCGAATCGCCAGGAACATGACCGCACAGTACAGGAGCAGGTTCCCCAGTCTTCCGAGTTTGTAGATCGATGTAAAGTCCAGGTGCAAAAGCTGTCCCGCCTTTATCATCAGCGCCTGCGGAAGATAGCTGAAAGAATACATCTGAAATCCGTAATTGTTCTGCTGATTGTCATCCGACGGCTTCTGCGAATCCCAGGACAGGTTACTGTTCCAGAAAGCTTCTTCCTGTTTGTACTCTTCCTCCGACTGCGGGATACTGTACGGCCAGTTGTTCATGCTTGTCTGGATCAGGTCGTTCATGGCAGGCGTCACCGTTATGGTCTCCCGGCCCAGCAGCGTATCAAACAGATAATACGCCCTCCCGAAGTGGATCTCCTCATCCAGCCCTACTTTGTGCACCGGCAGCAGCAGGATCAGCAGACTTCCCACACACAGGCTGACCGTCAGAAAGATACGCTCCGGTTTCAGCTGTTTCCCGCCATGCAGCAGGAACAGGACCAGCAGGATGAGCCCCGCCGCTGCGCAGTGGAACAGAAACCGCCCGGCAGAGTAATTCTCCGTATTGTTGATCGCGACAGCACGGATATTGACGTGCTCAGCCTCCTTCGGCATGCGTATTGTAATCTTGTCCGTGGTATTTCTGATGTTCACGGTGGAAGATGTAAACATGTGATTATTATCATCGGCTATCTTTCTGCCCTTTGAGGAATCCTCCTCCTGATAGTCTCCCACGAGTATCGTCGCATGCAGCTGGCCTTCATAGTCAAATTCATAATACAGCTTGTCAACGTACTGTTCTTCAAAAGACAGCGTCAGGCTTGCTCCCGGGCGTTCGCTGACATAAACACCGTCTGTCAGTGTAAAGCCGTCCGCTTTGATCTGCTCCGCCCCGAGGTACTGGTAATCCGCCTGTTTTTTAACGGGCAGATTGTAGCATAGTTCTCCCAGGACACCCGCTGTAAGAATCACAAAAATCACAGCCGCGATACCGATATATTTATTCCTGAGTTTCTTCATCTTCATCACACGTCCCTTGTTCCTCCCGTTCTTTCTGCAGAAGTGCCAGCTCCTGTGCAAGCTTCTTCACCTTGTTTGATAATCTGGAAACCGCCATCGTCAGGGAAAATATCACGACAAGAGCAAAGCAGAACCCCGCAAAAAACAGCATATTAACCGGCGTTCCGATGCCAAGCACACCCGCCAGCCAGGAAGTCAGCGACGGAAAGCATCCGAACAGCAGCACGCCGATGCCGAGCACGAACCAGGACATTGCATACTTCAGTTCCAGCTTGTTGTTCCGGATCATGTTCACCAGCACAACCAGAGCGCCAACAGCGGCTGCAACCACCAGAATCTGCGTCCTAATATTCATCTGTCTCCTCCTTTCGGATACACTCAATGAGGATCGCCATTGTCACCTTTATCATATAATATACGGACTTCGTCATGGAAATAGACGACACACCGCCGCTTCTCTCTCTCATGACAACCGGTATCTCCTCCACTTTTTTCCCATGCCTCAGTGCAAACGTCACGCTTTCCGGCTCCGGGTAGTCCACCGGATAGTTGTAAGCAAACATCTTTATCACCGACCTGCCTGCCATTCGAAGACCGGAAGTCGGATCTGTGATAACTTTTCCCGTCAGAAGCCGGATCAGCTGCGTAAAATAATGGATCCCGATCCTGCGCATCCCGGACGACTGGAACCCCTTCTTTTCAATGAAGCGTGAGCCGATCACCATGTCCAGGTCATGCTGTTCCAGATGATCCGCCATTTTATTCAGAAACGCGGGGTCATGCTGTCCGTCGCCGTCGACCTGTACAGCCATATCATATCCTTTTTCCAGCGCATACCGGTAACCCGTCTGCACCGCGCCGCCGATCCCCAGATTCACCGGAAGGCTGATCACCGGAAAGCCGTTTTTCCTGCAGATTTCCTCCGTATGATCCGTGGAACAGTCGTTAATAATCATATAGTCAAATTCCGGCGCATACCGTTCGATTTCCAGCACCGTCTTCTCTATACTGGCGCTTTCATTGTAAGCCGGAATAATAATCAGTTTCTTCATGGGTATCTCCCGTCATAGTCCTAAGTGATGGATCTGATCCGCTGTCCTCTCCCAGGTGAAGTTCTTCAGCAGACGCTCTTTTGCTCTTTTGGCGGCTTTGTTGCGCCCTTCGCTGTCGTCCAGAACAGACAGCAGTGAGTTTCTGATCGTCTCAGGACGATTATCACGCATTATCATACCATAGCCTTCGTCCAGAATCAATTCCCGCGAGCCGCCGCGGCTCGTCGTGATCACATAGCACCCTGCCGCCGCTGCCTCCAGCACCGAGGTCGGAAACCCTTCCGGATAGTCCGTCGGCAGGCAATAGATATCCGTCTGCCCAAGCAGCGAGATCACTTCCTCGAAAGACAGCCTGCCGAGCGGCAGAATCCGTTCGCTCTTTCCGGCGCAGACGGCATCCCACTCTTCCCCGTCGCCCGCGATCATCAGAAATACCCTTTTTTCTTCAGGGATATCCCGAACCGCTTTCATGAGATTCAAAATCCCCTTTTCCCTGACCAGCCGCCCCGTATAGGTCACGACGATGTCCTCCGGCTGCAGCCCGTATTCCGCCCTGTAATCTTTTACCGGGTGATTCAGAATCCCTTCAATCTCCGCCGCATCCACCGCATTGTAAAGCGTGCCCTTTGCCCTGATATGAAAATGAGCCAGCCAACGGCAGCACGCCTTCGACACCCCGTAAAAATCATGACATCCCATGCGCTCCGCAACGGTCAGGGCGTGCTCAAACCATCCTCCCACGGTGTCCGCAAATCTGTTTCCGACTGTCATATGGCTGGTCCCGTGGTCGAGCACTATACTCCTGGCCTTGATCCGTTTCGCAAACACGATGCCATAAAGGGAGTGCAGATAAAAGCGCGTCTGTACGATCACCAGATCGAACCCCGTACGTTTCAGCCGCCGGTGAATCTTCCAGAACGTCCGGTCGGGCTTTGACACCGGATATCTGCCGTCCAGCATGTTGAAACACGGCATCCGAAAGACGGGAATTCCCTCCATGTAAGAGAACGTCTCCAGATGCATATCATTGGACGTCACGATCACCACCTTATCTCCCTGCTCCATCAGCGCTTTCGCCAGATGGTACGTATAACGCTCCACACCTCCCAGATAAGGAAAGTAGTGTGAGCAGAAAATACAGATTTTTCTAGCCATTCTCTTTCTCCTTCAGCCGCTTTTATCTCCCCTGCATGCGTTTCAGCATACGCGCAAAAAGACCGGCGGGTATCCACTTCAGCAGTATCTCAAACATTGCCACGGCAGGCGCCGTCCGGCGGTATTTCCACAGCTGCGCCGTCCTTCTTTTCTTTCTTGCCTGTGAAAATGCCAGAATCTGCTCCCTTCGGGGATGGTCGGGAAATTTCTCCAGCAGCTCCCGCACTACGGCACAGGACGTATCCACGCGCCACGTGTAATACTCTTCCTTCGAAGACAGGTGATAGAAAATACCGCTGACATTCTTCCCGTGGCGCCGATAGCTCTGAAGCACCTCCTCGATATAGCAGACCTTCCCCATCGCGGCTGCACACATCGTCACCCATTTATCATGTCCTGTATTCCCTGAAAATGGAAGCATCCGTTTTGCCGCATCCGTGCGCATCACGATCGTCATCCCCAGCGCATAGCAGGTAAACACGGCATTACAGGAGATATCATCTCCTGTACTCCATCGCTCATACGGGTATTTGCTTGTGCCGCGCACACTCTTTACCACCACGCGGTTATCCTCATCGATGATCCTGCGGTCTGAAGTCACCAGAATCGCCCGCTCCTGCTCCAGCACCTCCACACATCTGGAAAGCTTTCCCGCCTCCCACACATCATCCTGGTCGCAGAACGCCAGATATTCACCGGACGCGATCTCCGTCAGCGTCTCAAACGCACGGATGTACCCCAGATTCTCACTGCATCTGCGGTATGTGTACGGCGTTTTTACCAGGATTTCTGCAAGGAGTCCGCTGATATCCTCCCCCGCGCAGTCATCCCATACGATCAGCTCCGTCTCCGGATAATCCTGAGCCTCGATACTGGCAAGCTGCTGCCTTAAAAACGAAAGATCCGGCCGGTACACAGACATTAGCACGGATACTCTGGAACATTTTGACATAGGATTAATCCCTGCTTTCTTTCATCAGATAGTATATAAAAATCACCAGAAATACCAGCGACATCAGCGCCATCGAACACAGGTAGCTGACGGCCCCTCCCATAATCGCGTACCGCCTCACCAGCACAGGCGTGAAGACAAAGGTAAGCCCCGCCGTGACGGCACACCCCAGAAGGCAGGTGAACTGATGCCGCATGATCACGATCGCGTACTGCAGAAGCTGATATACCGCTGTAAAAGCCCCCCCTGCAAGAATGATGCACAGTGCGGCGCGGTGTCCGTCAAGATCGATCCCTGACAGCCAGGACATGACCGGAATCCCCAGCACGTAAGCCCCTGCCACACAGATGAGCGTAATGGCACCGATGATCAGCAGCTGGCGCCGGATGATCCCCGAAAAGGCACGGTAATTCCCATCGTTGTATTCGACGGAGAGCGGCGTGATCAACGGCTTTAAGACAAATCCCGAAAACAGGTTTACGACAAACGCCATCATATATAATGCGTTAAACATCCCCAGATATTCATTGCTGTAATACCGGTCCACGGCATACTTGGACGCATTGATGACATACGCCGTCAGAAACGAATTCACAAACAGCGGCAGGCAGCTGATCATCAGCGATCTCTGCTTACTCCAGGAAAAATGAATCTTCAGACCGCCGAACGCCCCGATCAGTGTCCCGTCGATCACAACGACAGAGATCAGATAAACAATGCCGAGTGCAGCTATGGCCATCAGCAGGTTCCTGGTCACAAGCAGCACAACGGCGAATCCCCCCAGATACAGGGCCGTCTTCACAAATACCGCCCTGCAGGACACGTCGTACCTGTTTTTCTGCTGATATCTTCCCTCCAGCAGATCAGAGACCGATTCACACATCCTGAAGCCGATCATCAGGACAATTGCGGCCATCTTTTCTCCGCGATACCCTCCTGCTGCGATCCAGATCACACCGACAACTGCCATGGCAGCCGTGGTGATCAGCCTGGACGCACAGTAGTCCCCGAAGCTGTACTTCTCCAGCACATCCGAGACCTGGAATGTCCGCATATTATAATAGCCGATCGTCACCAGCTGATTTCCGATGGACATTGCAATGGCAAAGATTCCTGCGGCGGCTGCCCCCAATATATTTGACACGCCCAGCGACATGACGAAAGAACTGCCCGCATACAGCATGCCGGCAAGCACCGTCCAGAAATACGTCTTTTTCATGGTACCGCCGTCCGGCGGCATAAATATCCTGGTGATCATGACCCGCTTCGCTCTCCGTTCCCAAAATCCAGTTCGGCCGGCGGATGATTATGACGCTTCTCTTCCGGCGGAAGTTCCATGTAGTTCCTACCGTACCTCGTGCGGAGATATACATGCGGCCGATGCGGGAAACTCAGCTCCATTCTCTCAAACATAAGTTTTCTCACCGGATAAATATCGCTGCGCCGCAGCATGCTCGTATACGGCGTCGGGTCAAACAAAAAGGCAACCCTCAGCGTGTCCTCATCCCGGTACCTCACAGCCGCTTCCTTCGCCTTACGGTAAAGGTATTCCGGAGAAACACGGAACATCTTAAGCAGCCTGTTTGCCAGTTTCGATACAAGCAGCATGGTCTTCGCCTTCCATCCGTCCGCATACACCGTCGGCTCCGAAATCTGCCGCAGTACCAGCAGCTTTCCGAAAATCCATGCCTGCATCGCCTGACGGCGAAGCTCTCTGTCACTGTCCGCCACATTGTCAAAGCAAAAGATATCCACCGCGATACCGGACTCGTAGCCGCATGTCACCGCATCCTCATCGCGAAATTTTGTTCCGGCTTTGTACCATTTGGTGATCATGACCGGAAAAGAAGCATCCACCTCCGTGTTCATCAGATGATACGCTCCCTTCGATTCCCTCCCGGCAATCTCCAGAAAGCGGTCGTAATGCTCCCTCGTCATTCCAACATCGATATCGTCATCCCATGGAATAAACCCGCCGTGCCGAACTGCCCCCAGCAGTGTTCCTCCGCATCCAAAATACTCGATGCCGTTTTCCCGGCAGAGCGTATCGAAATCTTTCAGTATTTCACACTCGACATCCTGCAGTTTCTGCAGTATCTTCGGATCGTATTCCCTGTACAGCATCTTATCACTCCTGTTCTTCTGGAAACACCAGTTTTACGATCTCATGACCCCCGCGTTCGTCTTCCGGCGGAAGCTGCATATAGTCCCCGTACTGCCGGCGCAGCATGGCATCATTTTCCGCGGGCAGATTAATCCAGACGTCTTCAAACCGCTCCCGCCTCAGCGGAAACAGCTCGTCTTTTTTGATCACCCAGAGATCCGGATTCATGTCATCCAGTATCGTATAATATCCGGAGGTACCTGCATACTTTTGCATCAGTTCCTCATATCTTGAAACGATCCTGTCCACCGACGGACCCGGTTTCATTATGTAATAGCCGAGACGGCAGGCAGCTCTGACCAGTTTCACTTTCAGCCCGTTTCCCTCAAAATACGGTACGCCCGTATTTTTGATAATGTACAGCCGGTTCCAGAAACGGAGCGAACGGTACAGCCCGGCGCGTTTCCTGCCCGACGCCGGGACGTTGTCGTACGGGAAAATATCGAGCTTGATCCCGGGATGCAGCGGCCATCTCTGGTTCCATTTCGTCATAAAGACAGAGCCCTTCGGAAACATCTGCAGATAAAATCCCTGCACCCGCTTCTGAAGAGGCGCGCTGTAGAGTTCATATTTTTCATCCATCTCAACCTTCGCTATCGCAACGAAACGGTCATAATCCTCCCTGAGCATCCCGACATCCATATCATCATCCCACGGGATAAAGCCCTGATGGCGGACGGCGCCGATGGCCGTACCCGATATTGCAAAATACGTAAGTTCATGTTTCGCACATATCCGGATAAACTCCTTGAGTGTTTCCATACTGTATTTCCTGATTTTCCGGTAATCTTCTTCCGTGTATTGAATCATCATTCTTCCCCGTTATTATCTCTGTGCGGCCCCGCTGCATCCTTCAGTATCTCCACCGTGTGCGCCAGACCCGTCTCTATCGGAAACTTCGCGTCCCAGCCCAGGCTTTTTAGTTTCGCTGCATTCAGCACTGCATGGGTCGCCGTCGAATAGCCTGCACGTTCCTGTTCATCCGGCAGTTCATAGACCACCCTCGTCCCTGCTAACCCCGCCAGCAGACCGGCAAGCTCTTTCAGTGTCAGATCAGACCGGGGGTCCGCAATATTATAAGCCTCACAGGCTCTTCCCTTCAGCAGCAAAAACAGCAGCGCCGATACTGCATCCGCCACATACGTATAGGAATACAGCTGCTTTCCCTCACTTTTGAGCACAATATCTCTGCTGTTCACCGCGTCTCTGATAAACTGCGCCAGCGCCTTGCTGTCGTCCGCCTGCATAGTCGGTCCGTACACGCGGCTGAACCGCCCCGTGACAAACTCCACCTGATACTGCGCGGCGTAAGCCTGGCAGATGCTCTCACAGAGCCTCTTGCTCTCAGGATAGCCGGCGCGCACCGTATTGCAGTCAATGTATCCGAGATCGCCTTCCTCAAATGCCGGGACTGCCTGCACATTTTCCCCATAGATTTCGACGCTTGACATCAGCAGCACTCTCTGCGGACGTTTTTTCCTGGCGTGTTCCATCAGATTCAGCAGTCCTGTGACGTTTCCCGTGATCGTCCCCACCGGGTCCCCCGCGTATGCCCTGGGGTGTGTATTGCTCGCCCCGTGAATGATATAATCGTATGCCGGCTCATCCTCAGATAGCGGCATGGTCACATCCCACTGTTTGAAAAACAGCCGGCCAAAATCGCCGGCTCTTTCATTTTCCATGACAATTCCCTGGTCCCCGAAACGACTCCTGGCCTTCTCAGGGTTTCTCCCGGCAGCCCGGATATTGATCTCGTTGGCATATGCCCTGTTCCGTTCCATCAAAACATCGATGAGAAACGACCCGATCAGACCCGTAGCTCCGGTGATCAGCAGCTCTTTTTTCCTCAGCTTTTCCCAGGGAAGAGCAAGCCTGGACACTGTTTTCACATCACTGTTATACTGTTCATATTCTATCATACTCATACCCTACTTCAGCCAGGTGTTTTCTTCCAGTTTCAGATACGCCTTGAAAAGCTCCAGGTCATCCTTCGTCGTCAGTTTGATATTGCGGTCAGATCCTTTTGCAAAATACAGCGTCTCTCCGAGATCAACCATCATCGTGTTCGTGTAGGCGGACCCGTAGATTCCGATTTTCTCTGTAAACGCCTTCTCATACGCCCACCGAAGCTTCCCGTACCGATAGGCCTGCGGAGTCGCCACTCTTCGCAGCGTTTCCCTCGGAATATATTCACAGGTGGAATCCTCATCCCTGATCTTAAAAATCTGTTCATTGTACGGCATCGCAGTCACCGCATTGCCCTTCTGGCGGCACACGGCGATCACATCCGATAATACGCTGACATCAACCAGCGGCCGTATCCCGTCATGGACGATGATGATGTCATCATCGGCACAGTCATTCCTCAGATACTCCACCCCGTTGCGGATCGATTCCTGTCCGGTTGCCCCTCCGGAAGTTATCCACCTGAGCTTCGTGATATTGAACTGATTCGCATAGGCTCTCAGCACATCGTGCCAGCCGTCCAGGCAGACGACCTCGATGGCATCGATCTCCTCATGCTTTTGAAACGCCTCCAGTGTATAGACGATCACCGGACGGTCATAGATATTGATGAATTGTTTCGGGATATCCTGGTTCATCCTGTGCCCGCTCCCGCCGGCAATGATCAGCGCAACATTCATGTTATTACCTCTTTTTTCTTCTCTTTCTCTTCTTCCGTCTGGCAGCTGCCTTCACGATGATCAGCAGCAGGGCAGCCGCGATCAGCGCTCCGAGGACGATGATGATGATCCGGTAAGTGCCGTTCACACTCTCATCCTGATTTTTTGGTGCGCCCTCAGTTACCGGCGCCGGTTCTTTCGTCACGGCCTGCGGCTCTTCCTTCTCTTCCTGATCAGCCTCTTTAGCTGCATCGAGTTCTTCCTGTGAAACGGTCACGGTTCCCACGGTATAGTCATTGTACGTGTACGTCCGGAACACTCCGTCCTCGATATCCACGGACGTTTCCGTGAGATCGCTTTCCGTCACTCCCTTCGGCACAAGAAGTTCTCCTCCCTGCACCTCAAGCTCTTCAAAATTCCCGAATCCATAGTCAAAAAGGGCTTTCGTATCTGCACACACCTGTCCCGGGTCCGCCCGCATCACAACGGCGATCAGCCGGATACCGTCACGCTCCGCCGCAGTCACAAGTGTGTTTTTGGACAGGTCTGTTACTCCCGTCTTACCCCCGATACACCCCTCATAATACTCAGGCGCCGTGGGAACGATCATGGCGTGATGGCTGGATACCGTGCGCGCCTCAGGATTGAGGTTAGTGGGCGGAATCGTATATTCCAGCGTGCCGATGATCTTTACAAATTCCTCATTTTTTAAAGCCTCTCTGAAGATCAGCGCCATATCGTTTGCTGTCGTCCAGTGGTTCTCGTCCGGAAGTCCGCTCGGATTATTGAAATGGGTGTTCGTGCAGCCCAGCTCCTGCGCTCTCTCATTCATCATCTGTGCAAACGCTTCCTGACTTCCCGCGACGTGTTCCGCCACCTGGGCTGCGACTTCATTAGCCGACCGTATCATGACAGCATACAGACACTGTTCCATCGTCAGGACCTCGCCGACCTGCATGTTGATATTGCTGCCCTCCGCCATCCTCGCAAGCCCTGATTCCGTAAACGTGACCTGCTCGTCCAGCTTACAGTGTTCCAGCGCCAGCAGAGTTGTCATGATCTTCGTAATGCTGGCCGGATATCTGGTCTCATCCTTACCCTTGTCAAACAGTACTTCCCCTGTCTTCGCATCCATCAGGACCGCCGTCTCCGAGTATGTATCCGCCCCCTGCGGCCATCCCTTTGTCTCGTTTGTCTTAACTGTGTATTTCTCATCATTATGAACTTCTGCCCACGCCGTCTGTGTAAACAGCATGCATACCAGCAATGCCAGGATGATACTGTAAGTTTTTTTGTTTTTCATGTTTCCCACCTTTATGATCTGTTTTTGTTACTCTGTCTGCGGTTCTGTCATCACCGGTCCCTGTTCCCCGAAAGCCGTCTCTGTCTCCACCGGCACCGGGTCCGGCATTTGTTCCGGTGTCTCCTCCGGCGTCACAGAGTTCTCTGGTTCCGGCGATTCCTCCGGAGATGGACTCGCCTCCGGTTTGGGAATCTCTTCCTGTGCAGGCTGCATCTGCTCCATCGCCGCAGCAAGCGCCGCCTCCGCGGCATCAGTCTCCGCCTGGGTATAACCATCCCGGTAATTCTCCAGAATCACTTTTGCATCATCATATGCATGCTGCAATGTCTCCCAGGATTCCTCCGTATACAGGGCTGCAGTCTCATCATTATTCGGATACCGGGTCTCTTTCAGCGCCTTCTTCGCGGCCAGCCCCGAGACATCCGGTGCCCTCACCAGACTGTCAAGTGCGCTTCTGAGCGAAGATTCTGCGTCATCCAGCGCATCCTGACCCGCCTGCACATAATTCTCAAGCACTTCCTGCGCCTTCAGGTATGCCTCCGTCAGCGCCTGCCATGAGGGAATGCTGTAATCGGATTCATTTCCGTCCAGCACTGTCCGGGCATCATCCGCCGCCGCCCAAAGACCGGTTCGGTCAGGCAGTTCAATCCCGAGGATCGGGCTTTCTCCGTCTCCCGGTGAACCATATGCGGAATTCTTCGGGCGAAGCTGGATATGGACAGCCCCGATCTCACCGACCGCCTTCCCGGAACCGCTCGTCTGAACGCCCGCGGTTCCGCCGTTTACTGCCCATCCAAGCCAGCCGTAATCGACAACATACACCTGATAGTACAGGTCATACTGATCTTTGAGCGCTCCGGTCAGCCGCATCTCGATCGCCTGGATCCCGCCTCCGTTTATTCCGGATATACCGCTCATCTCTCCGTTTTTCTTCCAGGTTCCGTCTGCCGATGTATCCCATCCTGCTTCTCTCTGGCAGGTCCGGTACTCCAGGTTTCCGGCCGCCGGCTGTGATTTCAGTTTAAAGGCAGCCGACGCTATGCCATATTCCCCGGATTTCACCGCATTGTACTGCAGCATGGACTGTTCCTGTGCCCCGCTGCTGCTCACGTCCGTGGTCACACCCGTAATGTCAAAAAGAGCTCCTGTCTGACTGTGGAATGTATATACATAGTCGTCCCAGGTCTGAATGCTGCCTTTGATCTGTCTGCCGGCTGCCCCGGGGCCCCCGGCCACCTGGAAATAGTAAGTATTTCCGTCAATCGTGCGGAACCCTTTCGCAGCCTTACCGAGTACACCGGCTGTTCCCGAAGGCTCCAGGTAATACTCATGTGCACCAATCGTCTGCCACCCCAGCAGCATCTTTCCTCTGATCCCTCCGACAGTTCCTCCCTTAATGAAGTAATACTGTTCGTTGCCGACCGTCTGCCAGCCTGTCAGCAGTGTCCCTTTGACTCCGGCCTCTCCCGACGGATTCAGGTAATACGTCTTACCGTTTAACGTCAGCCATCCGGCGGCGGCACATCCCCGTACCCCGGCTGTCCCTGAAGGATTCAGATAATACGATTTTCCGCCGATCGTCTGCCAGCCTGTCAGCAGCATTCCCTTAGTCCAGCTGACATTGCCGGTCCTGTTGAGATAGAACATTTTGCCGCCGATATTCAGCCACCCTGTCAGCATCCGGCCCGCGGTGCCTTTTTCTCCCGCCATCTGCAGATAGTAGGTACGTCCCTTATACACCTGCCATCCCTTCATAACCTGACCGCAGTCGCCTCCCGCTCCGCTTTCTTTCAGATAGAATATTTTTCCTCCGATCGTCTGCCAGCCTGTCAGCATCTCACCGCTGTCCTTTTTAAAATAATACGTCTTTCCATCGATCACTTTCCAGTCTGTCAGCATAGCGCCCTGCCTGTAATACGCAGTGTCTTTGCGGTTAAGAAAATAATAGTTCCCCTTATATTTTATCCAGCCAGTTTTAGCCTTACCTGTCTTGTCAAAATAATACCACTTGCCGGATATTTTCTTCCAGCCGACTGCCGGGCGCCCTGCCGTATCCATGTAATACCGTCCGCCATCATACGTAAACCAGCCGCCTTTGATGCTTTTCGCGGAGCATGTATATCCCGCAGCTGTAAACTGCGAAACAATCGCCGCCTGTGCCGTCGAACAGGTGCTTTTCACATCAGTTCCCATACTGCGCAGCAGATTCTGAGTACCGCTGTCCATATTCGATACCGGCCCCGTAACCACGGCAGTCCCGGGTGCGAATTTTTTCAGAATATCGTCCGGATTATTCTGCCTGTATCCGTGATGGGGGAGTTTCAGAATATCAGTGTTCCCCAGTTTTTTATTGTTCAGCAGCCATCTTACGACTTCCGGAACTGCATCTCCCGTCAGCACGGTAGTTCTTCCGCAGGCATTTACTTTGATGATAATGGAATTGGAATTCTCATCCGGTATCTTTTTGCGAACCACCGTGTTATACAGTGTAAGCTTCATCTGACTGCCCAGTTTTATCTGCATGCCCTCCGTCAGGTTCTGAACCACTGTCACCCTATTATCGCGGGCGGCCCCCAGCAGCCCGTTATAAATATATGAATTGTCCCATCTTTTGTTGGTAGCGGACAGGTTGCTGTCTGAGTATTTCTTTAGATAAAGTTTCTTTGGTTTGAAATAATTGACGATCTCATCACCGCTGCCTATATGATCGCTGTGTGCATGTGTTCCAATATAAAAATCCAGATTTGACGATGTCACTCCTACAGACTTCATATAATAGATCACCTGCTGTTCAAATCCCTGATCTGTCACGATGCCGGTACGATATGGATACTTAAGATCATCACCCTGCGGATAGTCCCAGTCCTCGCCGGAATCTACAATCCCAAAACGACCGTTGTCTTCCAAGAGTATCGCATCCGTAGATCCCTTCAGCGCGATATAATGAATTCTTGCAGCCGCCTCCACTTTGGCAGATGCCCAAAATGTAATGCAGAGTACGACGACTGTACTCAGCATAAATTTAATCCTGCGTGACATAATTCACTCCTTAAATGTAACTGTTACCCTTAAATTATCAATTTCCCCGTTGTCTTCTATCCATACTATACACAGAAAAGCATGGTTTTACAAGCTGTAACCATCTCTCATACCTCTTAAACGTCCAAAGGCGGGCACCAAATCAAACCGTTTTTATAAAAACGGAATGTCAATGACCCACCTCTTAAAACAAAATAAATCTTTCTCCATAAACACAATCCGGAGTACATCATGTCCCCCCGCTTACTCTTTATTCAAATCACATTTGATCTGAGTCGTTGAGATCTCAGGCGTACGCGGCAGATATACAACATCACAGCAGTCTTTCAGAAAATCAAATTTTCCTTTCCAGTCATCTCCTATCACAAAGGTATCAATATGATATTCTTTCACATCAGACACTTTTTGCTCCCAGTTTTTCTCCGGTATCACAAGATCAACATAACGGATTGCCTCAAGCAGCTGTTTTCTCTCTTCATAAGTAAAGTAGCACTTCTTCTGCTTCATATTCCAGTTAAATTCATCCGTCGACAGCGCAACGATCAGGTAATCTCCCAACTGTTTTGCCCGTCTCAGAATATTGATATGCCCGTAATGCAGCAGGTCAAATGTACCGTACGTAATCACTCTCTTCATGATTCCTCCATTTTTTCCTATTGCATGAATTCTTCATATTTATCCATGACTTCCTGCGGATCTCCCAACATTTTGACCTCGCCTTCGTGCAGCCACAGCACGCTCGTGCAGAGCTCACGAATAGTATCCGAGCTGTGCGAGACAATGATAACGGTTCTGTCCTTATCCATGATCAGTTCTTTCATCTTCTGATAGCTTTTCTTTTTGAACTTTGCATCTCCAACACTTAAAACTTCATCAATCAGCATGATATCGGTCTCCAGTATCGCAGTGATGGAAAATGCCAGCTTCGAGTACATACCGCTTGAATATGTTTTGACCGGCATATCGATAAACTTCCCAAGTCCGGCAAACTCGATGATTTCACCCACCTTTGCCTTTACCTGGTCTTCTGAAAATCCCAGCAGCATTCCTGACAGATAGATATTCTCCCTGCCGCTCAGCGCCTTCTGAAATCCGACTCCGATCGCCAGGAGTGAGATTGAATACCCATGAAGGTCGATGCTGCCGGAATCAGCCGAGAAAATCCCGGCCAGCGCCCGTAGCATCGTAGATTTTCCGCTCCCATTCTTTCCGACGATACCCATGATATCACCTTTAGGGACTTTAAAAGAAACTCCCCGGACTGCCTCGAATACCTCTGCCTTACTTTTTTTCAGCTTAAAAAAACTTTTCTTTACAGAAAAGGACTTCAGACAGCGATAGCTGATCCGCAGATCCTTTACCTCGATCGCATATTCCTGCTCCTGCATACCCTAAACCACCTTTGCATAACCATTTTCATATCGATAGATAATCTTAACGCCAATCGCCGCGACAAGAATCCCCGCCACCAGCCACAGCGCGAATATTCTCATATCCGGCGTCTGTCCATACAGCAGACACTTTCGAAGCCCGTCCAGAATATAGGCAACCGGATTCAGCTTTAAGGCCCACTCCCCGTAAGGTGCCGGGAGCCTTGTATTGACCGAATAAAAGATACCGGTGACATAGAACAGGAGACGAAGAAGTATATTCACTATGTTGCTCATGTCTTCCACAAAAACCCCCAGATGCATGAAGACCGTCATCACAGCAAAGGTAATAACCATCAACAGGAATACCAGCGGAATTGCCAGGAGAATATTCCATGTCAGATCCACGCGGTATACCACCATCATGCACGCCACGATAACAAATGAAATCAGCATCTTAAACGCATCAACGCCCATCCTCGTGTACGCCAGCACGTACTTGGGCATATACACCTTGTCAATAATTGATTTGTTATTTTTTACCATCCTGACGCTGGCCTGTACACATTTATTAAAGAAAGTCCATGCAGTCAGTCCGACGAAAATAAAAGCCGTAAAATACGGTTCCCTTCCGTCAAAAACCACGCCAAAGATAAATGCATAAATCAGCATAAAACACAGTGGATCCAATATCCACCAGATCCAGTTCAGATAGGAGCTTGCTACTTCTGCTTTCAGCTGTGATTTTGCAGACCGGACGACGTAGCCGGCATATTTTTTTGTATCTCTAAAAAATTGCATTTCATACCATCCTCATACTATTCTTCCCATTCTTCATCAAGGCAAAGCAGCCTCATAAACGCAAATATACCACTTTTCAGATACAATGGCAAGAAAAAGTAACAATTACTGTCCTTTTACGTGTTCCTTGGTAATCAGCTCATCCAGCTGCTCTTTACTCAGTCCCTCGGTGCTTTCTTTCATGAACATTACTTTAACCGTCATAAATATCAGCTTCAGATCCAGCAGCAGAGAATAATTCTCAATATACATCAGATCCAGTTTCAGCTTGTCATACGCCGTCGTATTGTATTTTCCATAAACCTGGGCATACCCGGTCAGCCCGGCCTTTACTTTCAGCCTGTAGGAAAACTCCGGAATCGATGCCTCATATTTTTTTATGATCTCGGGACGCTCCGGTCTGGGACCCACGAGACTCATATCCCCCTTCAGGATATTGAAGAGCTGCGGAAGTTCATCCAGCCTTGTCGCCCGGATAAATTTCCCGACAGGAGTGATTCGGCTGTCATTCCTGGTTGCCAGTACAGCCACCCCGTTCTCTTCTGCATTCACGATCATGCTGCGAAACTTATAAACATGAAACTTCTTTCCGTTAACGGTCACACGTTCCTGTTTAAACAGCGCCGGCCCGCGGTCATACAGTTTTACCGCGATTGCCGTCAGCAGCATAAAAGGACTGGCCGCCACCAGCAATATCAACGACACCACAAAATCCATCCCGCGCTTCAGCAAACGCTGTTCAAAACTCAGTCCCTGATTTCTCGACAGAAACAGCGGTGTGTCAAACAGGTGTAATATCTCTGCATTCTTCAATATAATGTCCGATATCTTCGGTGTCGTATAGACCCGTATCCCCCTCTGATAGCAATACTTCAGCAGGTGGTTTCTGCTTTTCGCATGGATATCACACAGTATCACACCGTCGTATTTCAGGATCAGTTTCTCAACTTCTTCCATACGCCCCTGAATATTCACATGCTCACAGATATTGTATTTGTCGCGGCGCTCATACATTTTCCTCATCAGCGGCTGCGGAGGACGTTCCTCATAGACCAGCAGCATTTTCCGCGGCGGAAATGCCTTATAGTACAGCACATGAAATGCCTGGATAAACAGCACCGCGATCAGTATATCCACCGCAGTCATCCCCAGTGTAACCGTGATCAGCCATCTCAGTCGATAAAGCTTACCTGATATCAGCAGGATCTGAATCAGTACGATCACATGCATGGCAACGATCGAAAGTACCTGGGACAGGATAATACTGCTTTTCTTCATATATCCGATCTTAAGGCCTCCGAAGGCATTCAGAAACACAAGCAGCAGGATCAGATAAACCGCAATCATCAGCAGGTTTCCTTTGTTAAGATACGGCTTGCGCAGTTCCTGGTTATAAAAGCGATACCAGCAGACGGCAAAAACCGCCGTCTGAGCTGCCACAAGGATCATGGCAGACAGAAAACGCATAATTCGTTTGTATTGTTCAAAATCTTTTCTTTGGTTCATCTTTTCTCACCTGGTATCATATAATAGAGTCAGGGGCAAAAAGGTTTTGCCCCATGATACCTGCGGATTGCTGCGCACTGCGTGCTCCCGCAACCCGAAAAGCATTCGAAATCCGCCCTGTCCGGGCTGCTTTCTCATGTTTTACGTGTCTCAAAGTCATGCTGTTTCATGCAGGCATGAAACGCAGGACCTTTTGACCCTGGTATCATATAATTTTTTACATTATACTACATACGCTGTTTGTTTAAAAGGTTAATTTTTTGGCAACAGCATTCAGTACATTGTCCGTCCCATGTCCGCAGCTGTCCACAAACTCCTGCCTGAACCGCCGCGTCTGCTCGGCGGCAGCCTCATATGCGCCCTGTTCTTTCAGTCCTTTCAGCAGGCTCAGCAGCTCATCTTCCGTCACGCTGCCGCCCGGCAGCCATTTTCTGATATCAAAATACATTCCCCGCGCCGCCTCATACTGTTCATAGTCGTAAGCAAAGCAGACCATGGGCTTTTCCAGGATCGAATAGTCAAAAAACACGCTGGAATAATCGGATATCAGAATATCAGAAGCGATCATCAGTTCATTCAGAGATTCGTAATCTGACACATCACGTATGGCATTCGTATCCTCCGGCAGCTGCATGTTCCGCACGGCCTCGTAATGTGCCCGCACCAGAATGACGGTTTCCTCCCCCAGCGCCCTGAACCATTTTTCCCAGTGGACCGGAGGTGCAAATACACACTGCAGCGCCTCGTTCTTCTCATACTCACGGAAGGTCGGCGCATAGAGGATGACGCACTGTCCGGGGGCAATCCCCAGATTTTCCCTGCAGGCAGCGCGCTTCTCACGGGTCACCCAGGCCAGTTCATCATTGCGCGGAAGCCCCGTCACACGGCAGATCCCCGGCTTCAGCTCAAACACCCGGGTGAAGATTTCCATCTCGTAGGACGACTGTGTCGTAAAAAGATCCATATTCCATGTATTTTTGCTCTTAAATGAAACATTTTGTTCTTTCAGATCATTCCCCATCTTCTTGAGAGGGGTTCCATGCCACGTATTCACAAAAAACGTATGTTTTCCCACAAATCCAAGCCCTCTCTCCAGAGAGGAGTTTGTGATCCATACCCTCGCCTTAAGTGCCGTCAGAAAATACGGTAATGTATCCGACTTGATTTTCTCACCGTTTTTCACTGTGAATTTCTCCGGTTCCTGAAACGCCCACACAAAGCGAAAGCCGGCAAACCGCGGGTCACGGCACATCGCTTCATAGATGGCTCTCGGACTGTCGTTAAACGACTTACCGCCGAAGCTGTTGAACAGGATCAGCCGCTCATCCGTTCTGACAAACAGTTTCAGGAAATTTAAAAGCCCGGTCCCCAGATAGTAATACAGGTCATATACCGGTCTGCAGTATTTAATAAACGACATCAGTTTTCTTTTCATCTTAAAACCTCATCATAGATTCGGCTCATCACCTTTTCCACCTCACACGTATCATACCTGACGACCGCTCTCTGATTATAAGCTCCCATTCTCCTGCAGCACTCGGGATCCCTCTTCAGGCGCCTGATCCCCTCTGCAAATTCATCAGGATCTTTCGCGCTGACCAGAATACCGCCGCGCCCTTCCTCGATCAGATCCACATTGCCCCTGATACGCGAGACGAGAGCGGGCAGGCCTTTCGCCATAGACTCCATGAGCGCCACCGACAGGCCTTCGCGCCGCGAGGGAAACACAAACAGATCTGCCGCTTCATAAAGCTGTGCCACATCATTGCGGTATCCCAGCATCGACACACAGTCTGAAAGCCCTTTGTCTGCAATTTCTGCTGCGAGCCTGTCCCGCAGGCATCCCTTTCCGCAGATCAGATACCGTATGCCCGTCCGGTCCATCTTCTGCAGCGCCTCAAGGACAGCCATGTGATTTTTATTGGCATCCAGTTCCCCCACCGAGAGCAGACAAAAATCACCCGGCTCTACCCCCAGTGATCTGCGGAACGCCTCACGGTCCGCAAGTTTCCGCTCTCGGGCAGCAGACAGGTTGATCCCCACGCCCGGAATGCGCACAACCTTTCCCGCATGAAAGCTGCGTGCGCGCTGATAGTCTTCACGGTTGATCGTTATCTGTACGTCTGTCCACCGTGACAGCAGACGTTCTACCGGGTAATAGATCATCCAGTTTATAAGCGGCGCCCCCTTAAAAAAATGGAATCCGTGCGCCGTATAGATAATCTTCATTCCCCGCTTCCGGTACTTCCTTCCGGCAAGACGCGCCATGGCTCCGCCCATCGGCGTATGGCAGTGAATGAGCTCAAAATGTTCCGATGCCAGAAGCTCCTGGAGCATGCGGTACGCATGAAAATTCTTGATTTTGAACGGAGAGCGCTCAAACGGGATCTGATGGCAGATCACTCCTGAGCCCTTCAGCCTTGTTCCGCTGCTTCCGTAGGAAGACTGTGTAAAATCAGCCGCATAATGGACCTCATATCCGATACTCTGCAGATACTGCACATTTTTCATCTCAAACTGCGGTATAAAATCCCCCACATGCGTCACCAGCAATACTTTCTTCATCATCTTATCCCCTTCTGCCCGTCCCGCACAGCGCATGAAGCCGGTCGATCACCGCCCTGCTCGTGTGCGGACCGTCCAGATAATTAAACTTCTCATGGAATGTCTGATACCGTTCATCGTATGCAAACTCACTGTATGCCCTCCTTACGGCACGGTACAGCTCCTCTTCCGTCCTCACAATGTCACCCGGAAGTTCTCTGATATCCAGATAGAAATCTCTTATATTTTTCTGGTAAGCTTCCAGGTCATACATGAAAAACAGCACCGGGCGTTTCAGGTTGGCATAGTCAAAAAACACGCTGGAATAGTCCGTGATCAGCAGGTCACTGACGAGGTACAGTTCATTGATATTATCCCAGCGGGCAGCATCGATGACGATCCCTTTCCACGGCTTCAGGTCCACCTGTTCCGTAACGAAATAATGGGTGCGGAACAGCATAACATACTCGTCCCCCAGCTCCCGGCAAAAGTTTTCCAGTTCAAATCCCATGGTAAATGCACATCCGTCCTGTGTGTGCTGGTCGTCTCTGAAAGTCGGGGCATACAGGATCACCTTCTTATCCCCCGGAATTCCCAGCCTCCTCCGTATCTCAGCCTCTTTTGCAGTATCCGGCTGAAACAGTTCATCGTTCCTTGGATACCCAAGCTCCAATACCTTTCTGCGTTTGTCCTCCTCACTAAGCCCAAATGCCGACGCAATTTTTTCGGTGTAAAAAGAAGAGGGAGACAAAAAATACGTCACCCGTCCGCCCTCTTTCTGATAGTCCTTTTTTATCTCTGCAGAGGAGAGCACATTGTTCCCCTCCACCATGATGTCACACCCCAGCCTCTTCAGCGGCGTTCCGTGCCACGTCTGCAGAAAACACTGATCGTTCCCCGGAACAAGGCAGTGCCGTGTCCTTGAATTGACGATCCAGAATTTTGCCCGCGCAAAGGCCTCATAGTATTCCCGTGTCCCCAGCTTCACGATCGTTGTATTTGGATTTTCCAGAATCCAGGAATACTTTTCCGGTTCCCTGAATACCCAGATGAAACGGTATCCCTCGCCGGCCTCCTTTTTCAGCAGCTCTTCATAGATTGCTCTCGGACTGCAGGCATACTGCCTTCCCTGATAAGATTCAAACACATAAAGCTTCTCATCCGTCCTGCAACGTGCGCGGATCATCTTATATTCCGCATTCCATACCGCTCTCCCTGCCGTCCTTGCAGCGCGCCGCAGCAGTGCATTTTTTTTAATCATTCGGTACAACGCCGATTTCAATCCTGACATTTCCATATTCCTTTCTCCTTAGTCCTCCGGATTCAGACGGTAGACACGGTGTCCCTTGACATCACCTACCGCCACATAGCCCATCGCTTCAAAGTCATCCCGGGTCTGTCCGGTACGGTCCCATACGAAATAATTGATCCCCTCCTCACGAAGCAGGTGGTTGATCGTTTCCGCATCAGCCTCATCACTGCTCATCTGCGAGAAAATGCCTGCCTGTGTCTGCGTCAAATCCTCACGCCGGAACGCGTTCCTGCCGTACGGCATATAGAACGACGCGTCATACTGCCGGATATAACACACAAGATTATTCGGCACCACAACATGCACCTCATTGATCCCCTGCTCCATGGCATCAGCTTTGATCAGCCTGCAGACGGATACCGTAGGTGACGGAAGCTTATAGAGATCTGTCTTTGCCGTATAATGTCCCTGAAAATAGACACAGGTCCCCGTAACGCCGATAACTGTCACCATAACGGCCAGCAGAACCGCCTGTATCCCTTTTGACCGGAACCTGGATAAAAACAGGGCGCCTGCATAGGCGATGATCAGAACCGACGGCAGGATCCAGAACATTCTCCAGTAAACGGACCGTCCGATAAAATACTTCATGATCAGATCTGCCGTATAAGGGCAGAGATACAATCCCGTAAACAACAGGGAAAACACGATGAAAATTACATTCTCTTTCTTCTTTTTTATGGTCAGAAGCAGATAAAGCAGTGCAACCGCCAGTAAAATAATGTGCCAGCTGCCGTTCGTATATTTCTCAAACATCTCCAGCACTGTCGTCCATGTTTTCTGCATGCTCATTCTCCGTAATTATTTGATGATCAGATAGATTACCGAATATACGATATTCGGAATACAACACAAAAAGCTGAATAAGATAATCTTTCCATTCCAGAATCTCACGGCGCTGACAACCGCCAGCAGGCCGAGCACCACTGCCCCCAGCATGATTCCCATCGATGAGACAAGGCAGCAGGCCAGCATCAGCGCCCCCAGCATGATATAGTCCAGCGGATGATGATTCTTTCCATAGGCCCGAAGCCCGTAATAGAACACCCCCGGAAGCAGCGCCCCTGCCAGTACGGCTTTTCCCTGCCAGACACGGATCAGCAGAAACGTTCCCTGCGTATACACGGAATATCCGGAGAAGATATAAACTGCAGCAGCCAGGATCAGAAAATACCCCACCGCCTCCTTTTTATCTCCGAACAGCCTTCTGCCAAGCATCGCATAGATCATGTAGGCAAAAGGAATGAAAACAATCGGAAAGATGGTATGTGCGATAATCGTTACATGTACACCGGTAATCGCACCGATGACCGCTACAAAAACAGGAAACGGAGAAAGTACATAACGGGACGGCAGCTCATCATACGTCTCCCCGGTATACGGATCCACTTCAAACATGGAATCCGTCTCCACCGCCGCTGCCGCAGCTCCCACGTAGAAAGAATCATCATCATCCACATGCTGCCCCACCGCGAGCACGGCAGCCTGCAGCACAATGATCAGGACTGCGGCCCATGACTGCCACGGCAATGCTGCTGCCCGTTTAAAGAATGATACCAGCATCTTTCCATAAAAAGTCACGTTCAGAATCAGCGACAACACGCACAAAACGGCAATTACTCCGCCGTATATGCGGAGCATCACCGTCAATGTCGTGTGCATAAAAATCATGGGAACCGCCAGCAGCTCGCATAAAGCCATCATAACAATGATTCCTGAACAATAGTTCAGGATCAGCGAATCCCTTTCTTCCCTTGCAAATTTGGTATACAGCATGCCGAGCATCATGGGGACGATCCCCATGAGTAAAATCAGCATGCCAATCTGAGAAAGTGTCATATTCCCGTCCTCTATTCTTCTGGATCCTCTTCCGGTTCCGGATACTCGACCCGGTTCTCAATGCGGAGAACCTCAAGCTCTGCCCTGCGTTTTTTCTTCTTCTGGAATCGTTTTACACTTAAAACCACATAGCTTGCTCCGACAGCTGCAAGTGCTGCACAGAGCACCCACAGAAAGACTGTGTATTTCCATACATAAATCACCTGAATATCATGCGGTCTCTGGATATTTGCAAATGTAAATTCTTCATCATTCACGATGTGTTTTACCTTCACACCATCCACATAGATATTCTTCAATACATAGTCTTTTGCCGGTTTAAAGGAAACCGTATAGTTTTCATCGCTGTAAACACGGCTCGCTTTCTTCGAAACGGTGCCGTTTTTAGCCTCAGCCGTCACCATATACGCAGGAATCTCTTTAAATGTTACAGAGACGCTGTGCGGAGTCTTAATCTTTTTAAACGTAACCGATGTCTGATCTTTATCCGGCACCGCATCTTTTCCGTCGACAACCAGTTTATCAATCTCATAATGCTCATCCGGCGCAAACTCCACTGTGACGTCCTTATCGCGGTAGATCAGCTGTTTTTCATCAATCGTTCCGTTTACAGCATCCGTCTCAATTTCGAACTTCGGAATTTCCGTGCAGATGACGTTAATCCTGTGGTCCCTCGTCAAACTCGAAAACAGATAGGACTCTTTATACTCCCTGACCGTCACCGGCTGATCGTCAACCGTGATCTCTTTTACCTCATAATTTTCAATCGGCTGATACTCTATCGTGTAATCGCTGCCAAGATCGATGCCCTCCGCCGATTCGGTGATCGTACCGTTTTCGATAGATGTTTCTATATTATATGCCATGGGCAGCGTCGCCCCATACAGCGCGATCCTGCGGGGATTCCTGATGGCGCAGCCCAGCACAAAACTTCCCGGTGATAACTCCGAGATTGATTCAGCCTCCACGATCTCTGAATCGGACGCCAGCGACAGCTGATACTGTCCCAGCAGCTGCTGCTCCTTTCTGGAGTATACCTGGACCGTCCCGTTGTATTTTGTATTCTTGTTATACGGAATACTGATGATATCATCTCCGCAGACACACAGATCCTGAAACGTACCTGCACCACCGAGATCGATCATGTCGCCAAGTTCATTGGTAATATTAAAATCCAGATCAGCTTCGACGAACCCAAATCCGCCGTCTCCGCTTTTTTGAATCAGATAATTATTATTAGTGAGGCTGAAATCAATCGCCTGAACATTCCAGTCATCTGAAATTTTAACCTTGCGTTTGAATTTCAGCGTGTCCGCATCAACGATAAAAAGACAGCCTTTATTCTCAGGACTCAGATTTCTTCCTCCTGCGATCACAAGTTCCCGTGTATAGGGATTATACGCCATTCCATTCCCATGCTCATAATCCATCTCCGTGACAGATTTTGCATAGCTGTAAGGGCGCACCTCGTTTCCGTTCTCATCCGTACTTCCCTTATAAAAAGCCACAAGGGTATCCGGCTCCGGAGCCGCGTTTGATGCATTGATCAGGCATACCACATACTTGTCCGTACTGCACATAGCCTGAAGATTCGCCGTGTTATTCCCAATCTCATATTCTGTAAGCAGTGTCCACTCAGAATTCTGAAGGGCATCTGAGGATTTCAGATCCGCCCGGCATTCTACCGCACTGCACAGAAAAAGGACTGCCAGAAAACACAGTGCTTTCAGCAATTTTCCGTATTTTTTTCTAGTTTGTACCATAACCCTGAATTATATATACTCCTGTCCCGAAAATTTTATCCCCTCAAATAAAATTCCATATAATCAGCGTTATTATAACACAAGTCAAAGGCAGATGCAAAAAAATGCGGCTTATTTTTCCATATCTTCCTTACGAATCTTCCAATGCCCTCTCAGCTCCCTGAAAAATCCCCATACGATCAAAATCATGATGATTCCGAGCGGAAACGCCGCAATGATGGATATCGTCTGCAGGTTGGAGAGCGTACTCTCCGAAAACAGCAGTGCGATCGGCAGCAGGAGAAAGACACAGGACCAGAACGCCCGCAGTTTCTTGCGTGGTTCTTTCTCTCCCGTCAGATCCTTTTCCGAGTATCCCGCCACCACCAGTGTAATGGCGTCAAATGTGCTGGCATAAAATGCGATCATTGCGAGTATCAAAACCACCAGCGCAATCCTGGTGACAGGAAGCTGATCAAAAACTTTTAATATCACTTCAGCCGGAGAAGCCCCTCCTGCAAGCATGCCTGCCAGATCGGCTTTTCCCGTTGTCTGTACATGCAGTCCAAAACCGCCGAACACGATAAATGACAGATAGGTCCCCAGGAGTCCGCAGGACAGCCCTCCGAGAATCGTCTGTTTGATCGTGCGCCCCTCCGATATCCTCGCAATAAAGAACGGTGTCGCCACAAACCATGCGATCCAGTATGCCCAGTAAAAGATCGTCCAGTCCTGTGGAAAGCCTGTCCCGCCGCTCCCCGACAGCCTCAGAGGATCCATCCAGGTGGACATGTGAAAGAAATTATTGACAACGTTTCCGATCGCAGAAATTCCCGTCTCGATAATATAGATCTTTGGTCCAAAGAGAAAGAATATCCCGAGCAGCACCGCGAATATTACAACGCAGATGGTTGCCAGATGCGAAATCGCTTTCATCCCTTTCATAACGGCAAAGATAAATACCACGCCGATTACCAGCAGAATAATGATGGATGTGATCTCCGAAGTCTCCACACTGAACACACGGCCGATCGCCGCAGACAGAAGCGGCGTCGCCAGTGAGAATGTGGTAGCCGTCCCGGCAAGAAGACCCACCACGGCGATCATATCAATGACACGCCCCGGTAATTTATCGGACCGCTGCTTTAAGATTGGCCGGCATGCCTCCGACAGAGTCTGGCGCTTTCTGTTTTTTACAAACATCATATATGCGTAGGCACATGCCGGCAATATGTAGAACCCCCAGGGGATTGGGCCCCAGTGGAACAGCGGATACGCAGACGCCCAGTCCTGCCGCTGTGCCAGCGTCATATTCTCCATCGCAAACGGCGTTGCCGTATAGTAGTAGCACCACTCGATGAGCGACCAGTACAGGATATCCGCCGCCATCGTGGAAGTAAAGATCATGGCTCCCCAGCTGAATGTACTGTACCGCGGCTTCTCCGTATTGCCCAGCCGGATGGATCCATATCTGGAGAAAGCCAGCCCGACGGCAATCAGGATGATCGCAAGTCCCAGTATGATATAAAAGAACCCCAGTTCATTCACAAATATATTTTTCAAAAATCCCACGACACTCTGCGCCCGCTCAGGAAAGCACATCAGCAGTGCGGACAGCGCCGCGATCACAACCAGTGGTACGATGGTGATCCCCCAGTCAATTCTACGGTTTTTATCTTCCATAACGTTTTTGATACTCCTCTCTCAGCTGTTCTGCCCTTTTCAGGCGATCCGTCCCATAAGTTCCAAAATCTTCCCCTTCTCTTTCCTTCAACACTGTCCAGGCGCTCCACAGGATATCCTGGCTAATTTTAAAAATCAGGATTTTTTCCAGTTCTCCCGGTTTAGCTTTCCTCCTGAAATAATGGTAAAGCAGCAGTTCCTCTTCGTCCTCTGTAAATTCGCACTCCAGCAGATGAGACGCCAGATCCCACATCGGATCATTATAACCCGAATATTCCCAGTCGATCAGATACATCCTTCCGTCTTTGTCAAGCACAAGGTTCTCAGGCACAAGGTCATTATGGCAAGGCTTCCTGTCAATGCCGATCTGCTGCAGCCGTTCCTGCAGTGTATAGAAAAAGTCGTCCATCTCCTCAAACCCCTGATACCAGACGGCGCCGCTCTTTGCAATCATTCGTTTGTATTTCTCATACTCTTCCAGCACGGAGAAGGACCCATACAGCTTCATCCCCGAATGGTGCAGCGTGCGCAGGATTCCTGTAGTCTTTCTGATCATCTCTTCCAACCGTGCCGTCTTTCCATTTAAAGTCACAGCGCCCTGGATACATTCTGTCACCTTTACACCGGAATCTGCATGAAAGTAAACATTTACCGGGTTGATACCCGCTGCAGATGCAAGCGCACTGTTGTGCTGTTCATTTTTCCTGTTGATCATCTCCTCCGTGCATGCCCCCGGTATCCGCAGAATATATTCCCGGCCATGAACGCGCACAAAGAAATTAGTATTCGTCATACCGCCCCCGATGCGGACTTCTTCGATCTCCCCATCGTCAAGCTTCATACAGTGTTTCAGTGTCTCCCTCGCCCTGTTTTCTTTCTCCAGACGTTCGCGCTTTACGATCCTCGGATAAATTCGGTTCCTTGCCATATCGTAGAGACTCTGATTTTCAATGACCGTCCATGCAAGATCGTCCAGGAATATTCCCTGAATCTTATACAGGCGTCCGATCGACTCGAGAACGTACTCATAATTCAGCATCGGATTCGTATTATCACGGAAATATTCCAGCATCTTCTGAAACAGACGCAGCGTGATCCTGCTGATTCCCAGCATTTCTCCGTCGATGTGATTCATCTGTCGGATATCCTTGGATATTCTGAAGACCGTATGGTCTTTTCCAAGTTCCACATACGCCTCATCGCTGGAACCGCTTGGAACCGTCATAAGTACACAGTTCGGCACCGGCTGATTCATCAGCGCAGTCACCGCCTTTTCCTCAAAGACCTGGTTGCTCTCCACCAGCAGAAAATCTTCCTCCACAAACTCAGCCGCGAGCGAAAGTGACTCCATGGTTCCTGTCCATTTATACCGTGGATTGCTGATCAGCGTGACATTCCGTTTTTCAAAATACGACTGGTACTGTTCTTCCATGGCGCCTGTTACGATGCAGACGCGTTCAATTCCATTCTGGGTCAGAATGTGCAGAATCCTGTCGATAACTGCCGCACCGTTTAGTCTCAGAAGCCCTACTGGACAGGGAAATGACGGATTGTCCCCCGCTGCCAGGATAACCGCCGTTCTGACCCTATCCGTCCCGGCCCCGATCCTCAGCTTCACATTCTGCTGGCCCTCCTTCAGAGCTGCCAGATAGGATTCTCCCCGTTCCGTCAGATAATATCGTTTTCCCGACTTTAACAGATAATCTGCCTGCTCCATTTCCTTCAACAACGCATTGACCGTCCCGAGTGACATCCCAGTATCACCCGCCAGTCCCCGCTGATTCTGAAATTCATGATGATTCATCCAGTTCAGTATTTTTTCAAATTTTTCCGTTTTATTCATAAGATTACCCCGATGTTCATTTTTTGAACATATTTTATTATACGGATTGAACATAAAAATGTCAAGCCTACCTTTACGCACGACACATCTGAGAAGTTTTTATTGACACGTTTCGTGATATGCGTTACAGCCAGTAGTGACACGCATAGTGTCTATTTAATCCGGCATCTATTACAATTCTTTACGGATAATCCACAGAGCAAAGAGGATCAGAACTGTTCACTCACAGTTCTGATCCTCAACACTCTTTTTAAAAATTAAAAGTTTACTCGCCACATAATTAATCACGATCACCAACGCATTGGATATCACCTTCATGATCATGTCATTCCACCCGAAACGTTCCACACAAATGTACATGACGGCAAGATCGAGCACCCCCGTCAGCAGCCTGCATGTAAAAAAAGATGCAAGCTCCCGTATCATCAGGCTCTTCTCAAATGACCTGCTCTCAAACACAAAGAGCTTATTGGTAATATAGGCGAACAACACGGCGGCAGCCCATGCTGCCGCCGTGCTGCCTGCCGTCCCCATCTTCAGCATCCGCGCACAGAGGTAATATACGATAATATTGACCGCCGTTGTACATACGCCGAAGAAAAGATAACTGATCACACTTTTATATCTGTTCCACGATTCTTTCATCTATCAGATGTTCGGGTCCGTCGGATCCCAGTTCTGGCTCGGGGGAATCAGAATTGTCGCCGGTTTATCAAACGGCAGATACAGGTTATCTCCGATTGTTACCTGCATACCAATCGAACAATTGTCATAAATCCATTTCGCATCCCTCACACAAAGGCGCACACATCCGTGTGATGCCGGTGAACCGAGGCGGTTATATTCCGCTGCCGGCAGCGCATAAGGATTAGGAGCACTTCCCGCTACCGAATGGAACAAAACACCACCGACAATTCTTGTCGCATACTGTCCCCAGGAAGGTCCCATCAGTTCTTTCCAGCGATATTTGACCGTTGTATTGAACGTACCCGCTGGTGTTTCCGTTCCCGGCAGCCCCACAGAACATGTCATGGCTTTTACCGGGATCTGGTAATTTCCTTCTTTTTTATAAATCATCACTACATTGCGTACCCTGTCAACCGTCGCATAGTATGGTCCGCTGACCATACTGGATACGTCCTGCACGAGTGACCCCTGGGGGCCTCCGCTGGAATTCGGACGGAAATAGTACTTATAAGAGTCCACATAATTCCACCCGGTTGCCATCGCGCCGTTTGATTTCAGATAGTACCACTGACTGCCGTCTCTCAGCCATCCTGTTTTCACGGTACCGTTCGACTGGAAATAGTACCACGTATTGGATATTTTCTGCCAGCCGTTCTTGGCCATCTGACCTTTGGTGCCGTATGCACCTGTCTCCTGCAGATAGTATTTCTTGCCATCAATGTTCTGCCAGCCTGTCAGCAGGCGCCCCGCATTGCCCACTACACCCGCGCGCTGGAAGAAAAAGCGTTTGTTTCCGATTGTCTGCCAGCCTGTCAGACGGGCACCTTTCGAGCCGTATGCACCAGTCGGCTTAAAGTAGAAGACCTTACCGCTGATTCCTCTCCATCCGGTATACATCTGCCCCTGGACGCCCTTTACACCGCCCTGCTGAAAGTAAAATACCTGGCCGTCGATCGTTCGCCAGCTGGTATACATCTTACCGATATTTCCATCTGAATTCCCCTTCTGGAAATAGAACACTTTCTGATTCAGCGTTTTGAATCCCGTGTATAACTGGCCCTTCTCTCCGATATTTCCTCCCATCTGGAGATAGTAAACATTCTTTCCAATCGTCCTCCAGCCTGTATACATCTGGCCTTTGGATCCCGCGTCACCGCCGACCTGGAAATAGTATCTCTTGCCATTCATTGCCTTCCAGCCTGTTGACATTTTTCCGATATTTCCATCAGCATTTCCCACCTGAAAATAATAGACCTTGCCATTCATTGCCTTCCAGCCCGTATACATCTGCCCTTTGGCTCCGATATCACCGCCGATCTGAAAATAATAGTTGTTATTTCCAATCGTCTGCCAGCCTGTCAGCAGTCTGCCTTCTGCATCAAACGCATATCTCTTGGAGCCGATGAGCTTGATCTCGCCGCTCACCGGTACGCCGTCTTCTCCAAGATAATAATACTTATTTGCCTCGGTAACCCACACGGACTTCATCATCGCACCGAGACCCAGGGACGGCTCCTCACCATTCGGATTAAAATAGTATTTTGTCCCGTTGACCGTCTGGAATCCTGTCTGCAAAATCCCTGCATCATCGAAGAAATACGTCTTCCCGTTGATATCCTGCTGCAAACCTTTTACAGGCTCTTCGCCTGGCGTAGTTCCATAATACAGCCAGTCTTCTCCGACTTTCTGCCAGCCTGTCAGAGCCGCAGTATTTTGCGTCGCATCCGCAGAAGCCGCTGAGTTTCCGTCAAGCCCGCTGTCCGGCACGGGTACTGGTATGACTTCTGCATCCCCTGTGTCTTCCGGCTCTTCGGTTACATCCGGTTCTTCCGTGGCATCCGGCTCCTCCGTCACTTCCGGTTCTTCAGCCGGCGGCACCTCCGGTACGATTGCGTCCTCCACGGCACTATCACTCTCCGCAGATGGAGACTCCTGCTCATCCTGCAGAATACTCCCAGACTGAGGATCCCCCTCTGCCGCGTACACGACGCCGAAAGCCCCCAGACTCAAACACATGCACGCCGCTATTGCAATAATTTTCTTTTTCATCTTCCACGACACCTTTCGCTTTTACTGTGTGTTTTACAGTTACTTATTTCTTTCCCATACAACAATCATATATTAGATGTTGGGGTCTGTCGGATCCCATGTCTGTCCGGCAGGAATTTTAATAGTTGCCGGCTTGTCAAACGGCAGATACATGTTGTCACGAATGACTACCTGCATACCCAGATCGCAGTTATCGTAGATCCATTTGGCATCTCTCACACAAAGGCGTACACACCCATGAGATGCGGGTGATCCCAGCATATTATAGTTGCCTGCCGACAGGTTGTATGATGTTGTATTGCTTCCTGCCACAGAGTGGAACAGAATACCTGCAACAATCCTTGTACAATACTGTCCGTAAGAGGGTCCCATCAGTTCACCCCAACGCAGTTTCTCTATCGTTCGGAATGGGTACTGATATGAGCTCCTCGGTGTTGGAGTATCAGGCAGCCCAACAGAACACGTCATTGCCTTCACCGGGATGCGATACTTTCCTGTCTCATCCTTGGCATAGATCGTCACAACACAGTGTGTCCTGTCAATCTCTGCACGATATCCGTCTCTGCCTTCCTGACGCCCGATCAGCCCGGACACATCCTGCATCAGAGATCCCTTCGGTCCCCCGCTGGAGTCCGGTCTGAAGTAATACTTATAGCTGCTGATACTCGTATCTCTGTAGGATGAGTTGTTAATCGGTACATATGTCCAGCCGGTCGCCATCGCGCCTTTTTCCTTCGGCTGCAGATAATACCATTCATTCTTATACCGCTGCCAGCCCGTCAGGCTTGCACCGCGCACTCCGTGAGCTCCCGTTTCCTTAAACCAGTATCTCTCTTTGTTTAGCGTCTTCCATCCGGTATACATCTGACCCTTTTCACCTTTGACGCCGTTTATCTGGAAATAATAGGATTTGCCTTTCATCGTATGCCAGCCCGTATACAGCGCGCCGACGTTACCGTCAGCATTTCCCACCTGGAAATAATAAACCTTGCTGTTCATGGTCTTCCAACCGGTGTACATCTGACCTTTCTCGCCTGCTTTACCGCCCATCTGGAAATAGTTGACGTTTTTTCCGATCGTCCTCCATCCGGTATACATATGACCCTTTTCTCCAACTTTGCCGCCGATCTGGAAATAATACCTCTTTCCGTTCATTGTGCGCAGTCCCGTATACATTTTGCCGATATTACCGTCCGAATTCCCCTTCTGGAAATAATAGACTTTGTTATTCATCGTACGCCAGCCCGTATACATCTGGCCTTTTTCTCCGACATTGCCTCCCATCTGGAAGTAATTGATATTATCACCGATCGTACGCCAGCCCGTGTACATGTGTCCACGCTCTCCGAGATCTCCTCCCATCTGAAAATAATAGACCTTGCCATTCATCATCTTACGGCCGGTATACATCTTACCGATGTTTCCATCATTGTTACCCTTCTGGAAATAATAGACTTTGTTGTTCATCGTTCGCCAGCCCGTATACATCTGGCCCTTCTCTCCGAGATCTCCGCCCATCTGGAAATAATGGATGTTGCTTCCGATCGTCTGCCAGCCTGTGTACATTCGTCCCCGTTCTCCGAAATCACCGTCGGGGTGGAAGTAGTAGACTTTACCGTTCATCATCTTACGGCCAGTATACATCGCGCCAATATTTCCATCCGTGTTTCCCATCTGGAAATAATAGACTTTGTTATTCATGGTCTGCCAGCCTGTATACATCCGGCCCTTCTCTCCTGCACTTCCGTCTGCCTGAAGGTAATATGTATTATCACCGATCGTCTGCCAGCCGGTCAGCAGTCTGCCGTCCGCATCAAAGCAGTATCTTTTCGATCCGATCAATGCCTGACCGATCAGCGGCACACCGTCATCTCCCAGATAGTAATCCGCTCCTCCTTCATTAATCCAGACAGAAGTCATCATTGCCCCCAGTCCCAGGGAGGGCTCCTGTCCATTCGGATTAAAATAATACCTGACGCCTTCTATGGTCTGGAAGCCTGTCTGTAAAATTCCTGCATCATCAAAGAAATACGTCTTACCATTGACAGACTGCAGTCCTGTCAGCTCTGCACCGTCTACGAAATACTTCCATCCGCCCTGACCATCCTGCGCCCATACACCGGCCGTCGACTGGTCAGCCTGATTGAGATCATCATCCGTCGGCAGGATGTTATCCGTATCTGCCGCAGCTCCCGGAATCTCTGTCACTTTGCTGCCGGTATCCGACCCGTTCCCCGTCTCCTCTTCAGGCGTGGCCGGTAACTCCCCAGGCTGGAATCCCTCCGGAGTCACTTCTCCCGCAGACTTCTCCTCCTCCGGTTCTGTTGTTTTCTCTGTTTGTCCGGACTCCGTGCCTTCATTCCCTGTGCTTTCCACAGTAACTTCCGGCTCACCCGGTTCCTCAGAAGCAGCGTTTACACACGTTGCCATCATCAGGGTTATCCCTGCACACAACAGGGCTGTACGTATTTTTCCATAAGACATAGCAATACTCTCCTCTCCCTCAAACTCCACCTTCGCTATGTATAAATTTACACTATTACTATGGAAAAATCAACCGCAAACCCCCTTCATACTTATTAAGAAAGTATGAAGTCTTCATAAAAAAATCATGGGATCCCCGAAGACGCTGCTCTTTTCAGGGATCCCTCTGTCATCCATTTTTTTTACTTATTTCAACTGTTTCACTTCACTCTTAGGTTTTTCGGTTATTCCGGAGCCACCCCGAGTGCTCTCTGAAGATACGCTATCGAATGTTCCCGGTTTTTCAGAAGAAGACTGCGTGTCTCTTCTTTTCTGTCAAATGCCATTCGTTCAAAAGCTGCGCCTTCCTGCGCGCTGTCCATCAGGTGATCCGTAAGGTTCAGCGTCTTAAGCAGGTCGGATGTCCGGCTGCCCGTGCCCGAGTGAAGCATTGATATAAATGGTTTTTCATAAATCACGGAAAATACCGTGCCATGAAAAGAATTGGTGAGGACAAATTCTGCATTCTCGATATAATCCAGGAATTCTCCCGGTATCGATGTAAAACATGTCTCCAGTTCATTGATAAAATACGGCTGTTCTCTCTTCTGCACAATCGGAAGCCCCAGCAAACGGGACATATAATTTGCAAATTTCACCAGTTCCGTATTATACTCCATCATATATACAAAAATGTATTTTTCCCTATGCTCCCTTTTAACCTTCAGAGCCTCGTATTCTTCCTTATCAAGCAGCAGGGTCGGGTCCAGTACAACATCAATCTCTTTATCCGTCAATTGAGCGAGCGCCGGACGTGCACTGGCCTCACGGACCGAAATGAAATCGAGCTGCCCAAGTCCTCTGCGGTATTGCTCATGATACACCGGGAGGATGTAGTCGCTTCCTATACTCGCCGCATAAGAAATCTTTTTAACATCGTCGCCGAGAAATTCCAGAAAAAAGGCAGGGTCATAACCGCCTGTATGCTGTACATTCCATACCTGGTCGCTTCCTACGATACAGGCATCAAGACCCATATCTGCATTCTTCAGCTCCTCGTAAGTATGATACTCCCCAAGCAGATGATACTCATCCCTCATAAATTTTTCATATCTTTCATGCCGGAGTATCAGCTGCGGCCTCGTCAGTTTCCGATAAAAACGATATCTGCTCAGACCTTTCGTCCGCGCCATGGGATCGTAGAGATTGTCTATCACATGTGGTCTGTAATTGACTACAAAAGGTTCTGCTCCAATCCTCTCAAGCGCCGTCTGCAGCGCCCATGTCTGCAGGCTTGCTCCGAAATTATACGCACTGTGAAATGTTACGATACCTGTTTTCAATGTCACACCTCCATCATTCTACGGATGCTGCTGTGATCCAGATCCATAACACGGTAGTTTTCCTTGTTTTTTGTCTTTTGATAAATTCCGGTTCCTGTAAATTCCTGATTGATACAATATACATCAAATCCTGCTTTTCCTTTCATCATTGAATCCACCTTCGAGCGGTAGGCTTTCTTATTCTGATAGGACTCTAATGAAAACTTCGTAAGATTGCAGATCTTTTTGCCATGCATATAGCTCAGCATTTTCAGATTCATAAGACTCATTCCGTTAAAGTATATAACATAATCGAACTCAGCATTTCCAAAATACTTCTTCAGCTCTCTCTCACACAGACGCTTCATCTTTCTGTTGATCATGCCGTTTTTCATTCCAAGTCTCAGATACATCCTCCGCGCGGCGAGTTCACCGTTTGTTGCATCAAGTCCTCCGGCAAGCGGCAGATATCCGATCTCTTTTTTAAGTTCCCGCAGCACCAGGGTGTTTTTCTGTGCCGCACTTTCTTTAAAGCAGATATAATAGTCGCACTCATTGGTATTTACCTGATTGATTTCCTGGATCAGCTTACTGAAGTTTATTTTGTCCGAAATATTATCCAGATAAATCAGAACCTTTTCCCGTTTTGCCGCAGTCTCAGCACTTTCTGTCTCCACACCGCCTCCGACAGACACCAGAGAACGGCATACTTTCTCAGCCGTATCGGCAACGTCAAAAGAACAGTATCTCTCCCGGAATTCCCCATATCCGGCATTCGGCTCCGCAATCTCAGATATCAGTGTTTCAGCCGTATCGACTATCGGCAGTCCTAAATCATCGAGATCAATGTACATCCCGTTCTCGCTGAGATACGCTTCCCGGTCATATGTAAACAGAATCATTTTCCTGCCGGTAACCCCAAAGTCAAACATCACCCCTGAATAGTCCGTGACCAGAACATCCGCTGCACTTAAAAAGTCATATGTCTCATACTCTTCCGGAAACGAACGGATATGCCGGTAAACGGAATAGTCAACAGCATCTGCCACGTACGGATGCAGTTTTACAAAAAACAGTTGGTCATCCGTAAGAAGCCTGTCAATCTGTGACAGATACTGATAAATGATCTTCAACTGTATCTCAAAATTCTTTTTAATCTGCGCGCCCCGCCAGACCGGCATGTAAGCGATCACCTGTTTTCCGCTCAGACCACAATCCCGGATGATGCGTTCAGACATCTCACCCTGAATCAGTGCACTGCTGCGCGGATGCCCTGCAAGCATGATCTTTCCCGGATAAATGTTGTGCAGCATATAATCATCCAGGAAAATATCTCTGGAATATTCGTTCTGAAACAGCATCACGTCTGAGATCAAAGAGTTTCTCTGCTCATCTCCCAGTGCAAATTCGCGTCCCTGTACCTGCCTTCCCAGCATTTTCAAGGGAGTTTCGTTTGGAATATGGAAATACACCTGCCCCTCTCTTTTCACAAAGTATCCAGGCAGCGGTGTATCTGTAATCAGATAGCCGGATGCCGCAAGCGCCTCGGTGTAAGCCTGCGAATTGACTTCTAAGGTCTGCACTCTGTCCAGCTGATACATTTGTGAGAGTTTTTCCCACTTTTGCCTGCTTTTCTCACTGACCGCAAGCAAAATCTGATACTCTTCGAATTCCGGTCTGTGGAAGATGCGGATCATATGAAAAATATCGCTCCCGATGTCCTCTCCACGGCTTGACTCCAGAAAAATCTGCTTTTTACTGACACCTGATTTCAGGCAGGCAAGTGTGTAATCATAACCCGCAGACCTCCGAAACACACGAAGAAATTTAAGCTTCTGCGCAATTACTCTTTTCCTTGACCTCGCGTGCTTTAACTCATGCAGAAAACCTGATATTTTCTTTCCGAGCGCTCTCACCCTCTGCTGGATACCCTGAGGCACTATTCTGTTTAAAGTAACTGATATAAGCATTTTGTTTCTGCTGCAATATAGCTTCAGGCGTTTTTTAACAGCCGGTGAACTGGAATATTTTAAATAGTGGTTTTCTCTCCAGTCGGGGAAGTTACGGTCCAGGAAATCATGTGTCTCTTTCACCATTCGCTTTTTCAATTTCAGACTTGCTTCCTTAATATAAAACAGTGCCGGATAACGGTAGAAAAAATGGCGGGTACAGATGTAAGCCAATTCTTCCCTGTAGCATACATCAAACTCATGCTCCTTCATAAAACTCATAACATCATCAAACGCCTTGACAATATCAAGCGTGTCTTCAGAAAATGAATTCAAAAAACCGCCTGTTGTCGTTCGGCGATAATTATAGAGATGGTCCTTCACCACACCAATATTTTTCGCCACACATGCAAGCTTCAACACATATGCAAGATCCTCAAAACGCATATTCTCTGTAAATTTTACAGACAGAAACAATTCCCGTCTTACCAGCTTATCCCACGGAAACGGGGAAATCCAGCATAGTTCGAACGGATACTGTGAAATCGTAAAGTTCTGACTTGCCGTCATCATAAAGTTTTTATTTACAGTGTCCTTCCCTCCCGGGTTTTCGTATATATTGTTTCTATTGCAGAGTACAATATCATTGCCGTCGCCTGATGCTTTTTCATAGAGCACTTCACACATCTGAGGCTCCACAAAATCATCACTGTCCACAAACAGCAGGTACTCTCCGTTCGCCCTGTCTGCCCCGTAATTTCTTGCATAGCTCACGCCATGATTTTCAATGGAATATACTCTTACTTTCGGTGAATATTTCTTTTCGTATTCTTCCAGAATCGCCGGACTGTTGTCCGGGCTCCCATCATTAACAGCAATAATTTCAATATCTTCAAGTGTCTGGTTTACAAGACTGTCCAGGCAGGTGCGCAGATAACGTTCAACCTTGTAAACCGGCACGATCACACTAATTTTACACATACATTTCTCCTTTGTAGGTCAAGTCACATGGAATCATAGCATATTCTAAAAAGCTTTTCAATCTTTTCACGTTTCCTCTTTTTGTCAGACAGGACGGTAATGCCATACAGCCAGCAATACTGCCTGTACAACGACGATAAGGATACCCCTGTATATAAGCGGCTGCTCATACACAGAGAATATCCTCATTAACCATACCGCTGCCGGCTTACTGTTGTATTTTCTGATTGATATAGCTATTCAGTTCTCCGGCATTATCCACAGCTATGACGTCAAGCTGATAATACTTTGGCGCAAAAGTAGCTCTGATAATCTCATTTGCACAATTATTTTTCCTGCTGCCATTAAGCAGCACAAGTTCCGGAACAAGGTCTCTCTCCCAGCAGAAACACAGCATCTTTTCTATCGCGGAAATTCTCTTCTGAACTTGTTCCGTGTCGATATCCAGATTCATGTCATTCGAGCGTTTCCAGGTAGTTTTTTTATAAAATCCCAGTTCTTTTAAAATCCGCGCACATACATATCCGATTGTCTGTTTCGGATAATAAAACAGGGGATGGCTGTTTTTTTTCTTATCTGCCGTTTTCCCAAGCGCAAGAAACAAATGAGGATGAATATAGCTCCAGTCCCGGGGACTTATGGCCCATCCGAGCTCTTCAGCTTCCGAATAATCAAAGACTATGAAGACCTTTCCATTTTTCTTCACATGGCTGAAATAGGTCTTCAGCATCGCAAAATCCATATAAAATGACCGCTTATACGTCACACAATTATAAATTCCGCCATTAAATCGCGAAAAATCAATGTACTTCCACGCTTTCGTCGATCCTACAACCAGTCCGGGAACATTTCTCCACCGCAGATCCTGAAAAAAGCCGGCCGGCTTCTCCCTGGTCCACCATCTTACACTGAGCTTATCGGTGAGCAAAACTGCTCCGCAGATCAGGATCAGCAAAGCGTCTGCAACAATCGCGGGTATAATCCCAACCGTCATGGTAAAAACCAGTGTCAGAAAGACCAGCGCCAGAACGATTGCAGCTGCCACTGTTAATTTCAGGTTTTTCTTCGCAAATTCGCGAACTTTCCTATATATTTTTTTTAGCATCATCGAATCCCCTTAATACCCTGGACAGCATCTTGACTCAAGAAAGATCTTAAAATGGCTGTCCAGACCAGTAATCGCATCTCTGTCCTCCTCCGAAAGTGCAAAAGAAAAAATATCCGTATTTTCCTTTACTCTTTTCTCGCTGCTCGTCTTAACAACGGGCACCAGTCCGCGCTCTATATGCCAGCGCAGTATGATCTGTGCAAGGGATACGCCGTATTTCTCAGCGAGATGATTAAGAAGTTCATTTTCTCTTATTTCCGGTATCATACGGCACAGCGGACTGTATGCCTGAACCGTAATATGATTTTCCTCACAGTATTCAAGTACCTCATTCTCCGTATTCAGGGGATGTACCTCATTCTGCATAACAGCAGGAACGACGTTGGCTCCTGCTCTCTCAAGACCTTTAAAATGCCTCACAGAGAAATTGCAGACTCCGATATTTTTTACAATACCCTCCTCATACAGCTTCTCCATCGCAAGCCACGTTTTTGTATAATAGTCCGGCTGAGGCCAGTGGATCAGGATAAGGTCCCAGTAATCCAGATTTGTTTTTTCCAGACATTTTTCCACGAAAGGGCGGATCTCCCCCTTTTTGGCTATCATCTGCCACTCGTCAATCTTGGTGTCCAGAAAGAAATCACTCCTCGAAAGCCCTTCTCTCTTGGCAATGAGTCCCCGCACAGCTGCAGAGAGCATCTCTTCTGTTCTGTAGCTCGGTGATGTATCAAACCCCAACACGCCGTTGTCAACAGCCGTTTTTACAACGGCGTCCATATCCGCCTGTTCATTCATCTGAAAAGATCCAAACATCATCTGTGGTATTTGATTCCCGTTATTTAAAGTAATTGAATTCATGGATTATCCGTCCTCAGTTCTTTTTTCCGCCTGCACCTGAAATAATATTCCCCAGGGCCGTCTTCATCTTGCTTTTGATCGGCGCCGCAGTGTTGGGCTGTCTCATTTTAAAGCAATGTTCTTTGAGGCTGTCTGCATCATACTTCTTATCGGTGAAGACTTCCAGGAAGGCAGGTCTGTCAGCAGAAGGATTGATAAACTCGTCCAGCACAGAATCAAGCTCCTCCGTAGTCTTCGCAGAGTAATACCTGAAATTCTTGCTCTCGACCCAGCCCTGAGCACTGGTAAAATGTTCAGCCGCAATGTGCTGATTCAGTGTCGGAATGACCTTTTCCCCGATAAAATAATGGAATTCCGCAGCACCGCTGTTATTGATAAGCATAATTCTGACATTTTTTCCGAGATGACGGATCTGCAAAGCATTCATATCATAGAAAAAGCTCAGGTCACCAATCACAAGGAAACAAAGTTTATCCGCAGCGATCACAGACTGCCCCACAAATGTGGACATAGAACCATCTATACCGAATGCACCGATGTTACTGTACGCAGTAACACCTTCCGCAACCTCGCATTGCTGCATGATCCTGGTTGAATTTAGAATTCCCAGATGCATCAGTGATCTCGCCGGTATCTTCCTGGCAAGCGCTTTGATCGCATAAGAATTACTGAACGGGAAATCAGGGAATTCCGCTCTCACCCTGGCTTCTGCCCATTTATCATAATATTTTCGATCGTTTGCCATCATGGCTGACGCTTCATTCGCGAAGTACGCAAAGAAATCTGCCGAAGTACACTCAAAGATTGCGGTCAGGCTCTTAAACATATCGCACACTCTGCCGCCCTCATCGACTGACCAGTGCTCGAACTGTCCATGCTTCCCGATCAGCAGGTCTTTGATCCGGGAGACAAAATTTCCTCCGATCGAAATCACGATTTCCGGCAGGTACTCGTCAAATGATTTAAATGGCATCACCTCAGCAGCGCCAAATATATTCAGCGCGCCTTCACACTCAACATTGGAAATGTGTTCCGTTGCGATCACACAGTTGTATTTTTTCGCAAACCTCATCATGTCATCAAGTTCTTTTCTCTGTGGAGGGATATGTTCACCGCAGACAACCATGATCCTGCTCGCTTTTTTAAGCCTGACTGCCATTTCCTTCCACTTATCCATATCTCTCATATAATCAAATCTTCTGATCACTTTTACATCAGGAAGCTTTGGTTCTGTAAAAATACCGAGATCCTTCGGAATCGGAATATTGACCTGAACAGGTCCATTCCCATGATGCCTGACTTCAAGGAGCGCCTCGTTTATCATTCTCTGACAAGCCCATGCATCATCTTCGTCTTTGACAACCGGAAGGTTTACACATTTTTTACAGAAATTGCGGAACATGTCAACCTGGTTGATCATTTGGTTCTCCATCTGTTCCAGCATGTTCGGATTTCTGTCGGCAGTTATTACAAGAAGCGGCACTCTGAGATAAAATGCCTCTGTAATACCCGGGGTATAATTGCTTGCCGCGACGGATGACGTACAGCAGATTCCCACGATTTCATTTCCAAGCTGCTGAGAGAGGCCGATCGCAAAGTATGCTGCACTACGCTCATCCACAACAGAATAGCAAGTAAAAAATTCATCCTGTTCAAGGCAGTGATTGATCGGTATATTTCTTCCGCCCGGTGACAGCACAACGTGACGAACATTATGTGCTTTCATTAATGCGATCAGATATTGAACATTTTTTGTTTTTGAATACATATTTTCCTCCTGGTCCTTCAGAACAGTATATCTTATGATATACGTTTTTTCACTTTATCAAACATCGTCATAACCTTCATTGCCATCTTAACCGGCAGACGGTTATTCAGCCATCTGTATCTGGCAGCTGTCTTTAATGCGCTGAGGACATCTGCCGCCAGCGCTTCCGGACAGACGCCGTCGTTGATCGCAATGATATTGCTGATAACCTGTGCCACGAATTCCGGGGTTTTTCCCGCCGGGTTTGACTTTGCCACAATCCAGAAATACGTTATACATGCCTGGCGGTGGATCTCATAATAATCCCGGTTAAAATCTTTGAGAATATCCAGCATCCTCATATGGGCCTGCTGTGAGGCCAGTCTTGTACTGCTGAAGTTTCCGGCTGTATTCATTACGCTCTCATTATTGGTATAATAATGATAATAAGCCTTTCTGGCAAATACACCTTTGTTCCAATTTTGCCCGGCATACATCAGCCATATTCCATCTTCTGCAACTTTTATCGTTTCATCAAACAAAATCAGATTGCCGTTCTCATCCATAAGGGATTCTTTTTTATAGATTTTATTCCATATAAAATTGCCATACCCCTTCAGACCGCCGGCATTGCCGCATATAATAAGCATTCCATGAAAAATATCATACTGATCCCCGACACCGTCCAGGGCATGATCCGTCCTGCTGACTGAAGAAATGACACCTTTGTTCTCAGTATCCACATACCAGCCAAAAAGCGCCACATCCGCATCCTCCTCAACGAGCTTCGGTACGATGTCGGAATACGTTTCCGGCTCTATCCAGTCATCCGCATCGCAGAAATGTATATACTGGCCGGAGGCCGCGCTCATACCGGTATTCCTTGCGGCGCTCACCCCCCCGTTGCTTTTGTGGATCACTTTGACTCTGTCATATTTTCCGGCATATTCATCACAAATCTTTCCGGAAGTATCCGGTGAACCGTCATCCACCAGTATAATTTCTGTATTCTGATAAGTCTGATTCACCAGAGAATCAACACATTTTCTAATATGTTTTTCAGCATTGTAAATGGGCACAATGACGCTGACCAGCGCTTCGCCCTGCTGTGTTAACTCCATATTTTGCACCATTCCATATCCTTTCCTGATGGCTCATGCCAGTTTGCAAGCTTTGAATCCTATTATAAACATATTGTTAATCTCGGTCAACATATTTCTACACGCCATAATCCGAGTCAAATTCCGGCAAACTTGACAGAAGACGGGCATTGGCATAAAATGAATGCACACCAAGGAGGTAGCGCATGCAGACATCAACATTCGATATAGATAACGCCGTGATACTGGCTGCTGGTTTTGCGTCCAGATTCGCTCCGCTGTCACTGAAGACGCCAAAGGCTCTGCTGACAGTCCGCGGAGAAGTCCTGATCGAGCGGCAGATCCGGCAGCTGAAAGAGGCCGGTATCCATGATATTTACATTGTAACCGGATATCTGAAGGAACAGTTTCAATATCTTACCGGGAAATGGAATGTCACCCTGATCGAAAACAGGGAATATCAGGAACGGAACAATCATTCTTCCGTCTGGGCCGCGCGCAGCGTACTCGCAAACACTTTTATCTGCTCTTCTGACAATTACTTCCCGGACAATCCCTTTTCCCCGGACGGCACCCTGCCTTACTATTCTGCGCTGTATGCCCAGGGACCTACAGAAGAATACTGCCTGACAACAGATTCCACCGGAAAAATCACAGATGTTCAGATCGGGGGCAGTGATTCCTGGTATATGCTGGGACACGTACTGTTTGACGAGGAATTTTCTAATCAGTTCCTGCGGATCCTGGAGGCCGAATATGACCTTCCCGCCACGAGAAGTCTGATGTGGGAAAACATTTATATGAAACATCTTGCAGAACTCACGCTCTACATTAAGGAATATCCCGAACATGCGATCCTGGAATTCGATACGCTGGACGAACTTTGTCTCTTCGACCCTACTTACTGTTCATACCGTGATTCACTGAAATCGTAGATTTTACGGAAACAAAAAAGGAAGATTGCCCCCGGTCACCAGACCCGTGGTAATCTTCCTTTTTTATGTCACTCCCGCTTCCGTCAGCTGCGATGTTCGCCGAGACCGCTCTCAATAGCCTCCACGAGTGAATCCAGCGCTTCCTGCTCATCCGGACCCTCACATACAAGTTCAATTTCATCCCCGCATTTCACACAGGCACCGAGTACGCTCAGCACACTTTTTGCATTGGCTGTGCCCTTTTTATAGGTAAATGTAACCAGCGCCTTGTAGCGGATCGCGAGATTGCACAACAACCCTGCAGGTTTCAGGTGGAGTCCTGACGGATTTTGAATGATGACTTTCTGACTTACCATAATTTCACCCCTGTTTCTTTATTCCAGCTTCGACACATGTACCAGTGTTTCCACCGGCTCCAGCAGCTCACAGCCCGCCGGAAGAGCTATATTGACCGGCACTTCATAATCACCGGTTCCCATATCCCTCATATCCACACTCATGGCAATCGCGCTTTCAGTCAAAGCACCCAGTGTACTGTCATCGGCTTTCACCCCGATCACAATTTTATCTGTGTCAAAGACAACTCTGAGATTCTCATCCAGATTCTGCACACTGATATTCTTCGTCTGCAGCGTCAGCTGCTTGCTTCCGATCGGTATGATACTCATATTGACAATCGCCGTTTTCACGTTATTCGTTACTCTGAGCCCATCCGGCATATAATCGGAAAGATTCAGTTTTGTCTCAAAGTCTTTCTCCTGTCCGTCAACCACGACCGCACCCGCCGGCAGATCGATCGTATACCCGTTCTGCGCAAGATTTGCAAGTGCTTCGTCCGTCCCGGCAACGGAAATCGTAGACGGGGTGATCGAAACATTGCCGATCTGATACCCCTCCGCAGGTTCTCCCATATAGTTCACGTTCAGTTTCACCTCATCCCGGACCGACCAGAGATCCACATGCACATCCACCACCGGTTCTCCAATATCAAATTTCAGGTAACTCATCTTGGTATCAGAAATGGAATCCTGATTCTTATCGATCACCTTAAGACTGGATGTCACCGTTGTATCCTGCTTAATACCCGAAGCATCCACAGGTGCATCCACCCGGTCGATTTTTCCGATGAGGGAAGCCGGTCCGGATATCGTCACTTTCTCCGGAGAGGCTTCCGCCGTCCCCACTTCATATCCTTTTCCCTGCTTGTCGTTCTCCACATTGACGCTGATAGTAAAGTCCTTGCTCTCAACGTCTTCGATCTGAATCGCCATCGTCTTCGGTATGACTGTAATGTTTTCCGCCGGCACCCTGTCACATGTCGCCGTGATCGGCACCATGACCGGAGTCGTATCCATGTTGACGATCTGGGTCAGATCGGCAACGGCAACAATATCTTTTAACCTGTTCTCAACAACAGAGCTGTTCCCCTTTAGGATCACAGTCGCCATCTGCTGTTCGTCATCCACCAGATATGTCTTTCCTCCGCTCTCGATGTACGCTCCATTCTGGATCGTCACGGGAACGTTATAACTTCTGACTACCACCGGGTCGTTAATATTTACGATGATCAGCCATACGAATACCGCGATCACAACCGACACAATCTTCAGGAGCAGGTTATTTGTGAATTTTTTCTGCATTTTTCACCCTCCCTCTCCATCTTTTCCTGCCGGTTTCATCTCCCGGATTTTTTTTCTGAAGTTTATAGAGCTGCTCTCTCAGTTCATTCGGCGCTGCGCCTGTGTAAATCTTCCCTCCCAGTGTATAAGAAACATTCCCGGTCTCCTCGGACACGATGATCGTCAGCGCATCGCTGACTTCACTGATTCCGACGCCGGCTCTGTGTCTCGTTCCCAGATTTTTGTTCAGTGTCAGATTGTCGGAAAGCGGCAGATAACACGTCGCGGCCACCACCCGGTTATGACGCACAATGACGGCACCGTCATGGAGCGGGGTATTATGCTCAAAGATATTGATCAGCAGCTGACTCGTCAGAACTGAATCCAGCGGGATTCCTGTCTTCTCATATTCCCGCAGAATCACATTATTCTCAATCACAATCAGCGCGCCCGTCTTGACTTCACCCATATCATACGCCGCGCGTATCAGCTCATTGATCGTCGTATCGCTGATCTTCCACTCCTCAACCTTCGTATTGTCAAAACGCAGCAGCGAGTTAATCATATTCTTCTCTCCCAGCTGCTCCAGCGCCCTTCTGAGCTCCGGCTGAAAGATGATGATCAGCGCAGTGATGGCGACAACACCGAGGTTTGTAAAAATCCAAATGAGAACATCCATATGAAGCAGGTAGGCAAGTATCAAAAATACGACTACCATCATCAGCCCTTTGAGCAGCGTATATGCGCGGGTACTTTTTACCCACAGCATGACATAGTAAACAAACACCGCGATCAGGAGGATCTGTATGATGTCTATAACTTCTATGGACTTCGGAAGAGAAAGATTAACCCAGTACCGCTTTAGTAGTTCAATATATTTTTCCACGCAGTCACTTCCTTTCCATAGTTTTTATCAGATTTGATTTTCAGGTTAAATTCATATTTTTCAATGGATATGAATATCTTTCAGTGATTTCTCCAGCTTATCTTCCAGATTTTCCGGAATGTCATTGTCTGCTTCGATCGTCTTTACGGAACGCTCCGGCCTGGAAATCCTCATCTTTGGAATCGCTTTCACGTAATAGTAATACTCATCATCCTCATACTGCAGATATTCCGCCCTGGAATAATCTACGTTAAACACAAAAAATTCCAGGATCAGCAGCAGGATCACGGATACCGCCGTACCTGCAATCAATACGGCAATTGAACCTGCCATATCCAGGAAAAAGCCTCCGATGATCATAAGGATCAGATACAGAACCCCGCCGCTAAAGATAGCGATTGTCCATGCGTAATCGGCTGATGCCCTCCGGATACAAAAGACTACCAGCGTCACAGCGATAAACGTGATCACGGTCATCCACATCTCCTGGTTCTGAACCAGACCGTCGAGGAGTGTCGTAAGCCTCTGCGCCAGTTCTTTTATCTCACCATCCTGAAGCAAAACGGCTTTATCACTCACAAGACGCATAAAGTAATACAATACAGCCCCGCAGGAAACCGATACGCAGGAACCCGCATTTCCGGTCAGACCGTAAGCAATGGGAAGCGCACACGGTATCTGAAGCTGAAACGCGAGCGGAGTCAGTACAAGTGCAAGAGCATCTCTGCGGGAAAATCTAAGATACAGGATCATCAGAAGCAGCAACAGGACCAATGCGAACGCTGCAACTTCAATACCGACGGCATAACAGTGGCCAACGATCAGAAAACATCCAAAGACCATGATCGCCGTGATCGGCAGGATCGCACACAGCAGAGCAAGGATCAGCACTACAAAAACACTGTTCAGCTGCGGCAGAAAACCCAGCATCATATTGATGTTGATAAACACAACAAGTGCAAGGCCGAATTTCAATACAGGGTTCAGATACACACTGCTCTTTGTATAAAATGATTTTAGTTTTTCCTTAAATTCCAAAAAAAACGTCATGAATGGACACCTCCCCGCGGCTCCTTCTTTTTCCCTCTCTGCTCGTCCTGTCCGTAGAGCCGGGCCAGTTCATTCAAACCGTCATAATAATTCTTCACATTCTCCCTCGCTTCTTCATACCTGCGGCGCTTTCTGATATATGTAACAACCGAATACAGGATCAGGAACAATAAATATCCGATTACAAACTCCAGAATTACCACCGACATATTAACTTTATGAAGATTATCCAGCAGGTATTCCATGTTATAAGCAATGATGGCGCCCCACACGAGAAAGTATCCGATTGTGGTAAGTATAAAATTCTTTAGCAGCCCAAGTCCAATATAATCACCGCGGTAATACTTACTGATCCGCAGATCTTCTTTTCCCGCACCGTCTTCATAACGGGCAAGATTCGTCATAAGACGAATACGATTCTGATCCAACATAAGCCTTCCTCAAAGTCATCTCAAATCTTCTAATACATCACTAATTGTAGCATACATACTGTTCTATGAAAAGTTCTTTTTAAAAACCATGTCCGGTACAGGCAGTCAGCACAAAGACGGATTTTACGCCTTTTTGTTTCAGTCCGGATGCCACGGCATCCGCAGTGCTGCCTGTCGTATAAATGTCGTCCACCAGCAGAACCCGGCTGTAACTGCCCGCAGAATTTTCAACCGTAAACGCCCGGACCAGGTTCTTTCTTCTCATATCGCGTGTCAGCTCCTTCTGTGGTTTTGTCTCATGAACCCTTTTCACCAGATCGGTGCGCACCGGAAGTACTGCATGTTTCCCCAGACTGAGTGCCAGCACCTCAGCCTGATTATACCCTCTCATACGCTCTTTTTTCCTGTACATGGGTACCGGAATGATGACCTGTGGTTTCCAGCGGCCAAGCCTTTCCCTGCCGGCCGCCGCCATCGCCCTGCCATAAAATTCCCCGTACTCTTTCCTTCCGTGGAATTTGAAGCGCATCATGGAATCCTTCACCCATCCGCGATAAGGAAACACACCGTATCCTTCCTCAAACGTATGGCGGAATCTCCTGCAGTCGTCACAGTATTCATCCTCTTCCCGTTCAATAAACTTCCCGCAATGTCCGCAGTGAAAGCCTTCCATCACGGAAAGCTTCTCAGCGCAGCCAGGACAGAGGTTCCCGATTTTCAATCCGACAACCCTATCGCATACCACACATCTGGCCGGATAGATACATCCGAGAATCCACTCACTGATATTCATAAAGCGTCCTTTCTCCCCGGCGCCTTATTGTTTCCTTCTAAATCTTCATCTCCCGAATCCGAAGATCCAGTGACGTATATCGTTTCTGCTCCGACTCATTATGTATCATCTCACGGAACACCTGATCACTTCCGACTACCGTGACACATTTTCTGGCCCTTGTAACCGCCGTGTACAGCAGATTGCGGTTCAGCAGCATGCGCGGGCCCGAAAGGATCGGAAGCACAACGGCCGGATATTCACTTCCCTGTGATTTGTGGATCGTGATCGCATACGCAAGTTCCAGCTCATCCAGCTGCTTGAAGGTATAGTCCACAAATCTGCCTTCTTCAAATTCTACGCAAAGCGTCTCTGCAAAATGATTGATACTCCTGATGATACCCAGATCCCCGTTGAATACACCGACACCACTCTCAGCGGCGATCCCGTGCTGCCCGCGGATCTCCCATTCCAGCTGATAATTATTCTTAATCTGCATGACCTTGTCGCCTTCACGGAACAGACCGCTGCCATGTTCTTTCTCCTGTTTCTCATCAGAAGCGGGATTCAGATACTTCTGCAGGATCCCATTCAGCCGTTCAACACCAAGCAGGCCTTTTCGCATCGGTGTCAGCACCTGAATGTCCTGCGGCCTGGCATCAACGTAGCGCGGAAGCTTCTCCTGAATTAATGCGATGACTACACGGATAATGATATCTGCATCATAACGTTTCAGGAAGAAAAAATCCTCACTGTGGTTGTCCAGTGAGACCTCCTCCCCCGCGTTGATCCTGTGGGCATTTACGACGATATCACTTTTCGATGCCTGACGAAAAATCTTATTTAATTCGACCACGCAGAAAGCTTCTGACCGGATCAGGTCCTTCAATACGCTTCCGGGTCCGACACTCGGGAGCTGGTTCATGTCACCGACAAGAATGAGACGCGTCCCGACAGTGACCGCGGACAACAGCGCGTGCATCAGATGGATATCCACCATGGACATCTCATCGATGATCACCACATCTGCCTCGACGGGATTCTGCTCATTGCGCTCGAAATGAATGTTGGCGGAGGACTCTTCAACTCCTCCCGACAGTTCCAGCAGCCTGTGAATCGTCTGTGCCTCATACCCCGTGGCTTCTGTCATCCTTTTCGCAGCCCGTCCCGTCGGTGCTGCCAGGCAGATGTCCATCTGCTCCGAAGCAAAATAGCGGATGACTGCATTGATGGTCGTCGTCTTGCCTGTCCCGGGTCCTCCCGTCAGGATGAGCAGTCCATTTCCGACAGCTTCAACCACCGCCTGACGCTGACGCTCATCCAGCGAATAGTCATATGTGGACTCAATATTCTCCAGCTTTTTCCGGATGGCGCCCTCATCCTCCTCACACCGGACATTCAGTTCGCAGAGCATTCTCGCAGCATTCAGCTCCAGATAATAGTACTGCGCAGCGTATACCGCAGTCTCGGCTTCTTCCTCCTGCGTAACCGGATTGTAATCTTTTGGCAGTTCCTGCAGCACAACCTTACGCTCAATAGCCAGATCCATAATATATTTTTCAATATACTGCACCTCGATTCCCAGAAGTCCCGAAGCGCGGTACAGCAGCTGTCCCTTCGGCAGATAACAATGTCCCTCTGCTGCTGCCTGTGCGAGGATATAGAGCAGGCCGCTCCTGATCCTGAACTCCGAATCGGTATGTATCCCCACCTTTCCGGCAATCTCATCTGCAATCTTAAACCCGATCCCCTGGATCTCCTCCGCCATCCGGTACGGATTTTCTTTCAACATACCGTAAATCCGCTCGCCGTAATGGTTATATATTTTCACACCTAAAGAAATGGAGATTCCGTACTTCGAAAGAAAGAGCATCGCACTGCGAAGCTCTGTTTTTTCTTCCAACTGTACCGCAATCTCCCGCGCCTTTTTCTCACTGATTCCCCTGATCTCTGCCAGCCGCTCAGGCTCTTCCTCCATAATGCGCATCGTATCATCCCCAAAACGCCTGACAATGCGTGCTGCCAGTGCAGTTCCGATACCTTTTACCGCACCGGATCCAAGGTACCTCTCGATCGCCGCCGCATCTTTGGGTGCGCGGATCTCATATTCCTCCACCTTGAACTGCTGCCCGTACAGAGAGTGTTCCGTATAAGCTCCGCTCACTGCAAGGCTCTCGCCCTCTGTAACCCCCTGAAGGATTCCCGTGCAGGTAAGCGGCGATCCGTCTGTCATCAGATTAAAAACTGTATATCCATTCTCCTCATTGCGGAAAATAATGTGTTCCACATATCCTTCTATCGTATCCTGCATAAGTCTCTAAATCTTTCCCAGCTTATCCATCACTTCAGCATATCTGCCCGTTCCCTCAGCAACCGCATGCGACGGGTTTTCAGCTGTCATTGTATTAATGCCGGTTGCTTCCTCGATCAGTTCCTCCAATCCGGCCAGAAGCGAACCGCCTCCGGTCAGGACAATTCCGCGTTCCGCAATATCGGCGGCCAGTTCCGGCGGAGTTGTCTCCAGCACGCCGTGAATCGCCTCCACGATCTGTGTTGTCGAATCCGTCAGTGCTTCGCGTATTTCCTCCGAAGTCAGGGTGACTGTTTTCGGAAGACCTGTGATCACATTCCTTCCCTTCACTTCCATTGTGTCTGTCTGAGTGCGCGGATAAGCGCTCCCGATCCTGACTTTAACGGCTTCCGCCGTCTGTTCGCCGATAAACAGATTATGCGCTTTCCGGACATACCGGATGATCGCCTCATCAAAGTCATTGCCGGCAATTTTTATAGATGCGGATACCACCGTATCACCGAGTGAGATCACCGCAATATCGGTTGTTCCTCCTCCGACATCGACAACCAGGCTTCCGTAGGGAAGCGTAATGTCAATGCCCGCCCCGATCGCAGCAGCCACCGGTTCCTCTATCAGGATGACTTCCCGTGCGCCCGCCTGGTAAGTAGCCTCCTCCACCGCTTTTTTCTCAACTTCCGTCACTCCGCTCGGCACGCAGATGCTGATGCGCGGTTTCCTGAAAGCTCGTCTCCCCATGGCTTTCTGGATAAAATACTTCAGCATGCGTTCCGTTATCAGATAGTCAGAGATCACGCCCTGCCTAAGCGGGCGGATAGCCGTAATATTACCCGGAGTCCGGCCGATCATCTGCCGGGCCTCTTCTCCGATGGCTCTCACTCTGTCTGAATCTTTATCATATGCCACTACGGACGGTTCCTTCAATACAATTCCTTTACCCTTCGCATATACCAGAATGCTGGTAGTCCCCAAATCAATTCCGATATCTACAGACGCCATACAAATCCCCTTTCTTTGGTTCCCGATACCCTGGGAACTATACATGTCATTATATACAATCGCCCCTTAAATAGAAAGCGTTTTTTAGAGATATTTTTCGACATAACGCCCGGTGTAGGACTGCGGGCAGGCCGCTACCTCTTCCGGGGTTCCCTTCGCAATCACCGTGCCGCCCCGGTCCCCGCCTTCCGGACCGATGTCGATGATATAGTCAGCTGTTTTGATAACGTCCAGATTATGCTCTATCACGACAACTGTATTTCCGCCTTCTGAAAGGCGTTTCAGGATATCGATGAGCTTATGGACATCAGCAAAATGAAGTCCCGTGGTTGGTTCATCCAGAATGTAGATTGTCTTTCCCGTACTCCTCCTGCTCAGCTCCGTTGCAAGCTTAATCCTCTGAGCCTCGCCGCCCGAAAGCGTCGTGGAAGGCTGTCCCAGCCGGATATAAGAGAGCCCAACATCATACAGGGTCTGAATCTTCCTGCGTATCGAAGGCACATGTTCAAAAAACTTCAGCGCCTCTTCCACTGTCATATCCAGCACTTCAAAGATGTTTTTTCCTTTGTACTTTACTTCCAGCGTTTCGCGGTTATACCTCTGACCCTTGCAGACTTCACACGGCACATAGACATCCGGAAGAAAATGCATCTCAATCTTCAGGATTCCGTCTCCGCTGCACGCTTCACAGCGGCCGCCCTTTACATTAAAGCTGAAGCGGCCCTTCTTGTACCCTTTTGCCTTCGCATCGGCCGTAGCCGCGAAGAGGTCACGGATCAGATCAAAGACTCCGGTATACGTTGCCGGATTGGACCGCGGTGTTCTGCCGATCGGCGACTGATCAATATCAATCACTTTATCAAGCTGATCGTATCCGACGATCGTCCTGTGTTTCCCCGGTATCACGCGTGCGTGATTCAGCTTCCGCGCCAGCTTCTTGTACAGAATCTCATTGACGAGTGAACTCTTTCCGGAACCGGATACCCCGGTCACACACGTCATCACCCCCAGCGGAATGTCAACATCGATATTCTTGAGATTATTCTCAGCGGCACCTTTTATGGTGATAAAACCTGTCGGTTTTCTGCGCTCTGCAGGAACCGGTATCCTCATCCTGCCGCTCAGGTACGCGCCCGTAATGGAATCGGGGTTCTTCATCAGCTCTTCCGCCGTTCCGATCCCGACCAGCTCGCCGCCGTGCTCGCCGGCGCCCGGCCCGATATCAACGACGCAGTCTGCAGCAAGCATGGTATCCTCATCGTGTTCCACCACAATCAGCGTGTTCCCCAGATCCCGCAGGTGGCAGAGCGTCTTCAGCAATTTGTCGTTGTCACGCTGGTGCAGGCCGATGCTCGGCTCATCCAGAATATACGCGACGCCGACAAGTCCGGAACCGATCTGTGTCGCAAGCCGGATTCTCTGAGCCTCACCTCCGGAGAGCGTTCCCGTGGCACGAGCCAGAGTCAGGTAATCAAGACCCACGTCCAGCAGAAAACCTACCCTTGCACGAATCTCTCTGAGCACCTGGACTCCGATCATCTGCTGTGTTTCTGTCAGTTTCAGTTCTTCCATAAAGCGACTCAGCTTTTTGATCGACATATCCGTTACTTCATGGATATTCTTATCCCCCACCGTCACAGCCAGAGAAGTGCTTTTTAACCGCTGGCCTTTACAGGACGGGCATGGTGTGATCCGCATAAAACTTTCGTATTCTGCCTTGAGTGTCTCAGATCCTGTCTCACGGTATCTGCGTTCCACATTCCGTATCAGCCCTTCGAAAGCCACATCGTAGATTCCCTCTCCCCGCTGGCCTTTATAGTAGACTTTTACCTCTTTTCCCTTCGTCCCGTTGATCAAAACATCCCTGACCTGGTCTGAATACTGTTCGAACGGCGTGTCCAGCGAGAACTCATACTCTTTCGACAGCGCTTCCAGAATCGCATGAGTATAACTGCTTTTATCCGTACAGGACTGCCAGCCCATCACGGCAATGGCTCCATCCTCGATGCTCAGGGACTGATCCGGAATCATCAGATCGACGTCAAACTCCATCTTGTATCCCAGACCCAGGCAGACCGGGCAGGCGCCAAACGGATTATTAAATGAAAAGCTTCGGGGCTCAATCTCCTCCATACTGATACCGCAGTCCGGACAGGAAAAACTCTGGCTGAACTGCAGCTGCTCACCGCCAATGACATCGACCACCAAAAGCCCTTCCGACAGGTCCAGTACACTTTCAATGGAATCCGTCAGACGTTTTCCGATCCCGTCTTTCACCACCAGCCGGTCTACTATAATTTCTATATTATGTTTAATATTCTTATCCAGTTTGATCTCTTCAGAAAGCTCATACAGATTCCCGTCGATCATGACTCTCACATAACCGCTTTTTTTTGCCTGTTCCAGCAGTTTTTCATGACGGCCCTTGCGTCCGCGCACAACCGGGGCAAGAAGCTGAATCTTCGTGCCGGAGGGCAGATCCATAATGTGGTCCACCATCTGGTCTACGGTCTGACGGGCAATCACCTTACCGCATTTGGGGCAGTGGGGAATTCCGATACGTGCATACAAGAGGCGGAAATAATCATAGATCTCCGTCACGGTGCCCACCGTAGAACGCGGATTTCTGTTTGTGGACTTCTGATCAATCGAGATTGCAGGGGAAAGTCCCTCGATGCTCTCCACGTTCGGCTTCTCCATCTGTCCCAGGAACTGCCGCGCATAGGAAGACAGACTTTCCATGTAGCGCCGCTGGCCTTCCGCATAGATCGTGTCAAATGCCAGAGAGCTTTTCCCCGAACCGCTAAGACCCGTGAGAACCACAAACTCATTCCGCGGTATGTCTACGTTCAGGTCTTTGAGATTATTTTCCCTCGCCCCGCGTATTTTAATAAACTGTTTTTCCTGTTTCCAAGCTGCCATGCTGTGCTCCTTCTTCATTCTTATGTAAACTATATCGCCATTTTCCTGTCCCTGATTTTACCACACCCGCGGACCTTTTGCAAACATTTGTTCGTTCATCAGAAGGACAGAAGGAACTCCGACATAACAGCGTTACTCACAGATACTCCCTCTCTGGACAGACGCACTCTGCCGTTTGCGCGTTCCATCAGACCCAGCTCCACGAATCTGGCGATCACGGCACCGTAAATTTCGTCCATATCAGCCCCGTACAGCTGCAAAAATCTGTTTTCAGATACTCCCTTCGTCATCCGCAGACCCAGGAACATGAATTCCTCCATCTGTTCTTCGGCAGTCAGTGTTTCCCTGTTTTTCCGAATGCTGTCAGGCTCGCCGCTCACTGTCAGGTATTCCCCCATGTTCTCCGTGTTTGAAAACCTGTTCTCTTCAATCAGAGATGAGGCTCCGAGGCCGAGGCCGAGATACGGTGTCCGCATCCAATACCCAATATTATGGCGGCATTCATATCCCGCCTTTGCAAAATTTGAGATCTCATACTGTTCGTAACCGCGGAACTTCAGAAAGTCCACAGTTTCCCAGTACATCTGCCTCTCTTCTTCCTCACCGGGCAAATCAAGTTCCTGTCCTGCAAACGGGGTACCCGGCTCAACGATCAGACTGTAAGCGGAAATGTGTTCCGGTGAAAAGGCCGCCACAGTCTCAAGGCTCTTCCTCCATGATGCACGGTTCTGACCGGGCAGGGCCATCATCAGATCTACATTGATGTTTGAAAAACCGGCATTTCTGGCTTCCTCGAAATTCTCCTGAAAATCCCGGAACGTATGAATCCTGCCAAGGCGTTTCAGTTCACTGTCAACCGCAGACTGCAGCCCGATGCTGAGTCTGTTGACGCCTCCCCTGCGGTAAGCAGACAGCTTTTCCCTGTTCAGTGTACCGGGATTTGCCTCTATTGTTATCTCGGCATCCGCGGCAAGACAAAACCTGTCTCTTATTTTGTCCAGAAAATGTTGAATCCATTCCTCCGGTATGACAGACGGCGTACCTCCTCCAATAAAAATGGAGGATATCTCCGTATCATCCGGGAGCACTGTATTCTCAATTTCTCTAAGCAATGCCTTTGCGTAGGCATCCTGCCGTGCCGCGTCTGCCGGACCGGATAAAAAATCACAGTATTCACATTTCTTCACACAAAACGGTATGTGCAGATACAGCTCTGTCGCTTGTTTCATCTTTGCCCCTTTCCGGGATGGGTCTCGCACTAAGGGGACGGGACCAGCCGTCGTAGTCCCATCCCCCTGCTCATTACTTATCATCCAGTTTCAAAACGCTCATAAACGCTTTCTGCGGAATCTCCACATTTCCTACCTGGCGCATGCGTTTCTTTCCTTCCTTCTGTTTCTCCAGAAGTTTACGTTTACGAGAGATATCTCCTCCGTAACACTTTGCAAGTACATCCTTCCTCATCGCTTTCACTGTCTCGCGTGCGATGATCTTGCTGCCGATCGCGGCCTGAATCGGTATCTCAAACAGCTGCCGCGGAATCTCCTGTTTCAGTTTCTCACACATCTTTCTGCCGCGCTCATACGCGGATTCAGAGAATACGATAAAGGAAAGAGCATCCACCTCCTCGTGATTTACCAGAATATCCAGTTTCACAAGTTCACTGCGCTCATAACCCAGCATCTCATAATCAAATGATGCGTATCCTCTGGAACGTGATTTCAATGCGTCGAAAAAGTCATAGATTATTTCATTCAAAGGCAAATGGTATTTCAGAAGTGCCCTGGTAGTCTCCATATATTCCATCCCCTGGTACTGACCACGCCGCTCCTGACACAGGTCCATGATCGGACCGATAAATTCCGTCGTCACCATGATCTCTGCCTTTACCATCGGTTCTTCCATATATTCAATCTCTGACGGGTCGGGAAGATTCGACGGATTCGTAAGCTCGATGACTTCTCCGTTTGTCTTGTACACCTTATACACAACGCCTGGTGCGGTCGTCACGAGATCCAGATTGTATTCCCTTTCAAGACGCTCCTGTATAATCTCCAGATGGAGCAGGCCCAGAAATCCGCAGCGAAATCCGAAGCCCAGCGCAACCGAAGTCTCCGGCTCATAAAACAAAGAGGCATCATTCAGCTGAAGCTTTTCCAGCGCGTCCCGCAGATCCTGGTATTTCGCCCCGTCTGCCGGGTACAGGCCGCAGTATACCATAGGATTGACCTTTTTGTATCCCGGAAGCGGTTCTGCACACGGGCGGTCATTGTCTGTGATGGTATCACCCACACGTGTATCCTTCACATTCTTAATGCTGGCCGTCAGATACCCAACCATACCAGCGGACAGTTCCTCGCACGGGAGAAACTGTCCCGCCCCGAAGTATCCCACTTCCACGACTTCAGCCGTCGCTCCTGTCGCCATCATCCGGATGCTTGTCCCCTTTTTCACACTTCCCTCTTTGATACGGCAGAATACGATCACGCCTTTATAGGCATCATAAAGGGAATCAAAAATCAGCGCTTTCAGCTCTGCCTCCGGATTCCCTTCAGGTGCCGGGATCTTTTTTACGATCTGTTCCAGTACTTCTTCGATATTAGTTCCAAGTTTTGCCGAAATCTGCGGCGCATCCCCGGCCTCAATGCCTATGACATCCTCAACTTCCTGAATTACCCGTTCAGGATCCGCACTCGGCAGGTCAATCTTATTAATGACCGGCATGACGTCCAGGTCATGGTCCAGCGCCAGATAGACATTCGCCAGCGTCTGCGCCTCTACACCCTGTGCTGCATCCACGATCAGAATTGCACCGTCACATGCTGCAAGACTTCTCGAAACTTCATAATTAAAATCGACATGACCCGGGGTATCGATGAGATTAAAAATATACTCCTCACCGTCATTTGCCTTATATATGATACGCACTGTCTGTGCCTTTATTGTTATTCCGCGTTCCCGCTCCAGCTCCATATTATCCAGAACCTGTGACTGCATCTCCCTCTCAGTCAGCAGCCCCGTCTTCTCGATGATACGGTCTGCAAGCGTTGACTTACCATGGTCAATGTGTGCGATAATACAGAAATTGCGGATTTTGCTCTGGTCTACTGCCACACGAATTCCTCCCAAATGTACAATGTTTTCCTGATAATTTCCGGCACCGGTATTCCGATGCTAACTCAGTATTATAGCACACCTGCCTTCGGCTTGTCATTCACCTTTTAATACTTTATTTAAAATATAGGCAAACGGCTCCATTGCATTGCGGGCCTCCTCCACAGTATTTGTCTGCGCTCCCACCTCGAGCAGAATGGATTTCGGCCGCAGATCCAGGTTATAACGGTATCCTTTAAGATATACGCACCGGGTAAGCGTAGGATAATACCCAGCCGCTTCGTATTCCAGCCGGAAAGAAAACGCCAGATTCGCGATCACATTTTCATTTGGCAGATAGTCGAGCGCACCGCTTTCATTTGTATAACTCAGACCGTTAAAGTACATGATCTGTGCTGTCGGTTTGCCGTTAATATCCGTCACCAGATGTTTATCCTCCGACACTCCGTCCCTGTGCAGGTCAATGATCACTTCTATGGATGGATTTTCTTCCAGAATCTGCAGAAGTCCCTCTCGTGCGGTGTTGTACGCTTTACTCCTGTCAATCTCGCCATCGATAATATCAAAAGTCTGCGTATCATGGATCACATGGTAACCGTACTGTTCCGTGAGTATCTGTGTCAGGTAGTCCCCTACCCCCGTAACCCAGGTTGAGGTATCCTCCGGATCAGAATCAGCAAACTGTTCCTGAGAGTGTGTATGATAAATCAGAATCTGCGGCTGCGAATTATCCTGCTGCATGGTCAGATCGTGTTCCATCAGCGTATCGATGTTCAGTGTATCCTCACCGATCGTTGTATTCGGATCCACAACAAAAAAGTGGTTCAGCAGATAATCAAAATTGCGCAGACTCTCGAGAGAAATGTCAAACAGCGGATTCACCGGATTTACCGTCTCCACTGTATCCTGTGTCTCATCCTGATTCTGTTCTTTCTGTGCAGCAGCTTCATTTTCTGCCTCTACCGCTTTACCCTGATTTTCCCCCAGCAACCGCTCCGCAAGGGTTCTCCCATTCATCTCAAGAATGCTTTCACACGTTGATTCGTCTTCCAGAATCACAGTCTCATCTTCCGCCTGTGTCGTATAAAATAAACCGGGCATATATATGGAAACAGCCTGTTCTGTCAGCCCAATACCGATACGTTCCAGTAAAAGCTGCCTTCTCACCGCATCATCCTGCCGGAAAATCCATACTGCCTGTATCACATTATAAATGCCAAACCCCAGCATCAACAGAAAAAACAGGCTTTTTAATATCGTGTTTTTTTTCCTCAATCGGCATCACCTCATATCTATATATGAAGCTGCCTCCCATGTTATACTTCATTCAGTGCGATATTTAATCCTTCTGAGATGGTATAACTTAAATTTTTTACCGTTTCATCCACATCTTTCGGTGTGACAAACATGCTGTGAAGCTGCGGTGTGATCAGCTCTGAGAGAAATTCCTCCATTTCCGCTTCTTCGAGCGTCTCCAGAAGATGTTCCATGGCATCATGCACAATTGTCGCAGCATCTACAACTGTCGGAACCCCAATGGCAACGACCGGAACCCCAAGCGTCTCCTGATTCAGACCATTCCTGTGATTCAATACCCCGGAGCCCGGGTTGATACCCGTGTCCGTGATCTGGATAGTACAGTTCAGCCTCTTCGTGCTGCGGGCTGCAAGTGCATCGATCGCAACGACGATGTCCGGTTTCGTCTCACGTACAACCCCCTGCAGTATTTCTAGAGTCTCCATACCGGTCTGCGCCATAACCCCCGGTATGATGCTGCTTACTATATGCACACTTCCCTCGCCCACCGCTGCCGCACCGTATTCCTTTACGATGTGGCGATTGATATCCAGGTTCCTCACAACCTCAGGCCCCAGCGCATCCGGTGTAATATCCCTGTTTCCGAGACCGGCTATGAGCACAGATTTTTCCTTTTTCAGACCCATGACTTTTCGGAGATGATGCGCCAGTTCCTTCGAGACCTCACGATGGTAATCTTCATCCGGAACTGTCAGATTAGGTGCTTCCATCGTAATATATACACCTTTCGGCTTTTCCATGATTTTGGCGCCGCGGTCAGTTTCAATAATGACAGTGGTTGTCTTTATCTCTTTTTCGCTGTCATAGCGTTCCCTGATGACGACCCCTTCTATTTCTACGTTGTCCTTTTCAAACTTCTCTTTGCTCTCCACAGCCAGATCTGTACGCACGCGGTACTTCGATATCATATCTTCCGATCTCCTTGTCATAGATTTTTTAATATCTTCTGCACTTTCTCCATGAAATATGTATGCAGAACAAAGAGTCCAAAAAGAAGGCCGAAACAAACACCGCCGGCGGATTTCTCCGCCGGCGGTTCACATACTGCATAATCAGCTTAAAACTTTATTATTTCATATATTCATCTACATTATCAGCTGTAACAGGAACAAACGGTACCCAAAGGACATGTCCCGTCTCATCCAGTGTAAAATCTGTTCCTTCATTCAGAGGTTTTCCATCTACGAGATTCTGTGCGGATTTCATAGCTGCAACTCCCTGTCCTTCTGCGTCCTGGAATACCGTCATAGCCATCGTACCTTCTTTGATTGCCTGGCATCCGTCAACTGTTGCGTCTACACCTACGATCGGAACCGAAGCCGGATCAATGCCTACGGAATTCATAGCTTCGATCGCTCCCAGTGCCATCGCATCATTGTTGGAAATAATACAGTCATATTCAATGGTTGTCAGGAGCGGTGTGATCATATCCTGTGCTGTCGCACGGTCCCAGTCTGCCGCCAGCGGAGCTGTTGCCTCCGTCGCTGTAATTCCGGCGTCTTCCAGTGCCTGAAGACAGGACTCTGTACGCTGTGTGGTAGATGTCTGTCCAATCATACCGTTCAGCAGGATATACTTAATTTCTGTCTTGCCCGCTGCCTTAAACTGCTCAGCCAGGTATTCCCCCTGATACTTTCCGGATTCCATCTCGTCGGATCCCGCGTATACCACACTATCGCTCAATACAGATTCTTCTGTCGGATATCTGTTAATAAGTACAACTTTCATATCGCCTGCTGCCTCGACGATCTGAGAACATGTCGCCGGGTCAACCGGATTGACGATAATCGCCTTCTGTCCGTCGTTCCTTGCCGTCTCAACGAACTGAAGCAGTTTACTGGTATCATTCTGAGCATCCTGAGTTACCATGTTGACGCCCATGTCTTTAGCCGCATTCTGCACACCGGTTTCCAATGTAGAGAGAAATTCATCTCTGTTACTGAGAATCAGTGTAACTGTTCCCAGATCCCCCGACCCTTCTGCCGACTCGCCGCCTGCGTCTGAATCTTCCGCAGGCGCGGCATCTTCATCTCCGCCTGCATCTGATTTTTCTGCCGGAGCAGCATTTTTTTCCTCACCGCCGCCGCAGCCGGACAGCATCCCCAGTGCTAATACTCCAGTCAGTAAACATGCTAATAACCTTCTCTTCATAAACCTTTTCCTCCTATACCTTTTTTGACACTCCTAACCTTATGTCACTGAAGACTTTTTTCTGTAATGTCCGCCATTACTAAAATTTTAGTAAAACTAGGCTTCACTCCTATCAAAAGCCTGTCAATTGACTAATTTTATTGTACAATTTCACCCTGCATTTGTCAATAAATTTTTTGTTTTATTCACGCAGAGGAAGCCCTCTGTGCAGTGATTGCCAGCAACAGTCCAGACAGCATGAAAATCTGTACAGTGTCGGACATTAAGCATGTTACTTTTTTCTCCCGGATTTTCCTGAAATATGTATTGACAAACAAAAAGAAGTGTCATAAAATATATAAGCATGTGTATGTTAGAGCTTCGTGTCACTCTAATATATGAAAAATGAGAAAACAGAAAAAAATAATAAATCATCAGATGATTATTGGAGGTGTACGTTTTGGCTAATATTAAATCCGCAAAAAAAAGAATCCTGGTAAACAGAACAAAGGCTGCCAGAAATAAAGCAATCAAATCTGCTGTAAAGACTTCTATCAAAAAAGTAGAGACAGCAGTTGCAAATAAAGACAAGGAAGCAGCGAACAGCGCTTTACTGGAAGCTATTTCCACAATTGACAAGGCTGCTGCAAAAGGTGTGTACCATAAAAACACATCTTCCAGAAAAGTTTCCCGTCTGTCCAAAGCAGTAAATTCAATCGCATAATAACATGACAAAAAAAGAACAGCCATCCCGTCAGTGGCTGTTCTTTTTTATGCGCTCTTAACACACACTCCCGTATTCCTTTTACCATTTTAATTTCCCGTCTGCTATGCTGTAACTATAAGAAGGAGGGGTCCATATGACACGAGCAATTTCCATCACAAATATACATGCAGTGCATAATACCAGGATAAAAGAGATACGCTTTGCATACAGTCCAACCGCTGCCTTGCTGTCGGTATTTTTCGGACTTCCGATCCTCACGCTCGGCACTGTGTTTGCAGTCTGCTATCTGATCATGACGCCCGTTGCGTGGCTGTGCGGCTGGCCGCTTTGACGGGCATCGGCATACAGCGCGGCATCATGCCGCGCTGTATTTCACGATCAGCAGCTCTACGCTCATCACATCTGTCAGGCGGCCCGTTTTCACCTCTTCCTCAGCCTGCAGAAAATCATCCAATGCCTCCTGCAGCATCTGTTTCCTGTATTTGCCCGCATATCCCAGATAGTTCCGCACCACAAAGCTCTGTACTCCGATTTTAGAAGCCATTTCACTCTGGCTGTATCCCGCCTCTGACAGTTCTTTTATCTGCAGCAGATGATTGAACTGCCTTGCCAGAAGAAAGAGAATCCGCATCGGCGGTTCTTTGAGCTCAAGCAGGTCATAATACAGCTTCAGAGCCTGTTTCTGGTCCTTCTGAGCAACCGCACGCACCATATCGAAGATATGATTGGCCACCTGTACAGAACACACGGCCTCGATGTCAGCAGTCGAGATCACATCGCGTCCCGCTGTATAGGCAAGCAGCTTTTCCAGTTCATTCTCAATCTGATACATATCATTTCCGGTACATGACAGAAACAGTTCCATGTCCTGTTTCGTGATCTTCCTGCCCTCCTTTTTCAGTGTTCCAAGTACCCAGCGCATCAGTGTGCCCTCATTTTGACGGGCAAATTCCACGATCTTTCCCGTATTTTTTACCGCCTTATACATACGGCTTCTTTTATCAATCTCCTCCTCCACAAACAGGAGATACAGATAGTCCGGCAGCTGTGAAAGATACTCCGGCAGTTTTTCGCACTGTCCCTTAAAAAATCCCGTCTCCTCCAGGATGATCACCCTGTTCTGTGCCAAAAAAGGCAGCGTCTCTCCCAGATCGATCACTTCGCCCGGTGAAACTCCTTTGCCACGAAATACCGTGCGGTTCATCGTGTCATCTTCGGGCAGCCAGGCTGACGAAAGTTTATCCCGGTATTGCTTTTTCAGATATCCTTCCTCCCCGTAAAACAGATAGACGTGTTTAAATTCATTATTTTTAATATCTTCCAATATACTTTTCATACAACTACGATACCCATTTTATCCCGCTTTGTCAACGCCTGATTTATCCATAAAACTTGTCAGCCTCAGCTTTTCTTTTCCATCTGTCTCAAGCATGACTGCTCCCGTTTCCGTGGTCTGCCAGATCCTGGCCCCCGTACGTTCAATACGCTTTACCACCTCCGGATGAGGGTGTCCATATCTGTTGTCCGCCCCGCATGAGATAAAGCAGATACCCGGCAGCGCCGCATTCAGAAATTCTTCTCCCGTTGAGGAAACCGAACCATGGTGTGCAACCTTCAGAAGCTGACAGGAAACATCTCCTTCTGCCACCTGTTCCTCCGCTTTCCCGCAAAGATCTCCCGTAAAAACTGCCGTGAATCTCTTAAAATCAATTCTCAGGGTCAGAGACCCGCTGTTTTCGTCCTCCGGAATCTCGTGCGGCGGCGGATGGAGCACCGTAATGCAGACCTCACCGTCTATGATCCGATCCCCCTTTTTCAGATAGATGACCGGAATCCCCGACGCCTCTGCCGCCTCTGCCAGCTCTTTTTTTCCGGTTGTTTTCATCCAGTACGGCAACAGCAGTTTCTTTACACGCAGGGAGGTGCGGTGCTCCCTGATCGCCGTCAGTATCTCCAGTATTCCGTTTGTGTGATCTTCGTCACCGTGTGTTACAAACACCCCCTCGAGCGTCTGAATTCCGCTGCTCTTCAGGTATGGCAGAATCCGGTAGGTTCCCACGTTTCCTGTGCTGCTGCTCCCCCCGTCCAGCAGATAGTGCGCTCCCGACGGTAATCCGAACACAAAAGAATCCCCCTGACCGACATCCAGCATTGTCACCTGCAATCCGCCCGGAATGCGAATACACAGGCAGACCACGGCCAGCACAGGCAGCAGCAGTTGCCAGACACTTTTATCCCGCCTCTTTTGCCTCCCATACATCAGACAGATCCACATTCCCACGGCTATATAATAAATCGTCATCTGAATCTGCGATGGTTTTCCCAGAATCCAGGTGGCAAACGGAATTCTGCACACGATCTGCAGCACGGCGTCGTACGCTGCGAGTGCCAGCTTCCCAGGCAGGAGCAGCATTCTTCCAGCGCCCTGCGAAATCAAACCGCCAAGACATCCTGCGGCACCAGAACCCAGCACCAGAGGAAGTATCGGAAGCAGCAGAAGATTAAGCAGCGGGGCAAATACCGGCAGTTCATAAAAATAGTACAGCGTCAGCGGAAAAGTCATGATCCACACGGCGCCAAAAGACTTTAAGGCACTTCCCGCTCCTTCCCTGCTCCTGAATACCGGCAGTATCAGGCCAATCCCCAGCACGGCCGCATAAGACAGCAGAAAACCGCTGTACCACAGATATCCCGGATATTCGGCCAGGATCAGAAGCGCCGAGAACGCCAGACCAGACATCAGGTCATACGTTCTGCCGGTCAGTCGGGCTCCTGCAGTTAGAGCAAACATGATAACCGCCCGCATTGCTGAGACGCTGGAACCCGTAAAAATACCGTATCCCACCATCAGGAGCGCAGAAATACTCCCTGCCATCCTGCAGCCGCATCCAAGCTTCATCAGAAGACGGAACATGCCCATTCCCATCACTGTCAGGTGCAGTCCTGAAATGGCCAGTATATGCATCATCCCGCCCATCTGATAGGAACTCCTGTCGATGTCTTCCAACAGGCTTTTATCCCCCAGGACCATAGCCGCAAGCACCCCTGCCTCCCGCGGCGCCTCCCGCTGCAGGAAGCCGCACATTTCCTCTCGGATGCCGGCCAGGAAATTCCGTATGGGGTATCCGTTTCCATCCAGGACCTCGATCGTCTCAGCACTCATCAGCGCATCGATTTTCTGGACAGTATGATAGAATCCCTGGTCAAACTGCCCCGGATTCGTGGGGGACGGAATGCTGTACAATTCTCCCGTTACGAGGATTATGCTTCCGATCTTAACTGACTCTTTTTTCTCTGATTTAATTTTTATATTTCTAATGGAATAACGTCTGGTCTGAATGACCAGTTCCGTTTCTCTCAGATAGAGATAAGATTTGTCACTTTTTGTTTCCTGCCGGAAAATTCTTCCCGTTACCCGGCACCTGGCATTTTCTTCTGAAAATGCCGCAACGGCTTCATTCGGTCCGGGACCGCCCGCATGGGTGATCCCAAGACTTTCCAGAAGCCAGATACCTGCCATAACCGCGATGCACAGCAGGCATAATGGACGTCTATTCATCCGCATCCTCCACAAAGCTCATGTCCTGGACAAAGAATTGATCCAGGCTGACGCTGTCAAGATACTTCACCTTGGTTTCCCCGCCAATGGAAATCTGGACCTGTTTCACATTACCCGTGCGTGTCAGTGAATTGACAATGGAATACACCGGTATCTCTGCCAGCATATTAGGCGCCATATCCAGATAGGCTTTGTTAAGATTTACATAACACACACCATCAGCAACCGTTACTCCCAAGATCCGCGTTTCCTGCGGCATTGTAGCTAAATGTCCCTGCTCCTTCGGACCTTTCAGCAGCTGCTCTACGATCACACGTTCCAGAGGCATACTGGTGCTGTAGTACACGCTGCGGCTTTCTTCCGCCAATCGGTCACCGCTTTCATTCGCAAAGTAAAGCTTCATCGTAACAGACTGATAGGCGTTGATCTCACTGCCGGAATTCTCGACAAAGGAATCGGCGTTCAGAAGCTCCACATCCTTGCCGTAAGAATCCTTCAGACGTTCACCTTCTACCTGAAAACCCACACAGGTAACTCCCGGAATCTGAGTGAAAGTCCTGACCAGGCTCGCACGGATTAATACTTCTTCCGTCTTATCGATTCCATTGTACGCCTGATTAAAATTAAGCCAGAGCACATCCTCAGACAGCTTCCTGCTGATCAGATTCACACCGTCCGGCAAAAGGTCCGTGCCCGTTTCCTCCCCGAGTTTTTCAAAAACCTGTGTACACATCTCAGTGACCATGGCCTCTGTGCCGGTGTTTTCCAATACGCATTCCGTATTCACTACCCTGCTTTTCTCTTCGCTTACATAATACAGCTGATACTCACTGTCAGTTTCTTTTTCCTGTTTCCCGCCGGAACATCCGGCGGCAGCGAGACAGAATACTGCCAGGAATATTCCATATAATATCTTTTTCATGACTTCCCTTCTGACTGACGTTTAATCAATATATGTGAGCGGTATCCTTACAGAAAATGTAGTTCCCTCGTTTTCCTTGCTGTAAACTTTTACCGCACCGTGATGCATCAGAACAGCACTTCTGGTGATCGCAAGCCCCAGACCGGTACCCCCGATCTCTCTGGAATGCGATTTATCGACACGGTAAAATCTTTCAAAAATATGATCCAGGTTGTCCTCCGGAATACCGACCCCGGAATCCGCCACCGTCACATAAAAATATTTGTGGTCCGCATTCAGAGAAACGCGCACCCATCCTGCATCCACATTATATTTGATCGCATTCTCCACGAGGTTAGAAAGTGCAAGTGTCAGTTTCACCTCATCGACCTCCGCATTTACCGGCCGAAAGCTGTCCAGGATCAATTCAATATTCCGCTTCGCAGCGATCGGCTTCAGCCGCTTCAGTATCAGTTCCAGCAGCTCATTGATATTGATAGATTCTATATTGAGATCAGCCGCCTTTTTGTCCAGCTTGACCAGCGAGAGAAGGTCTGTGATAATCTTGTTCTCACGGTCGATCTCCTCCGTGATATCCTGCATGAATTCCTGATACATCTCGATCGGCACATTTTCCTGGCCTACGAGTGAATCCGCCAGCACTTTAACCGATGCAAGCGGAGTTTTCAGCTCATGAGAAACATTCGAGACAAATTCCTGCCTCGACTCATCCAGTGTTTTGACTCTGCTGAGCATCTTATTGAATGCATCGGTGATCAGTTCCGTCTCCGTATAATCCGGCACGGAAATATTTTCGTCCAGATATCCGTCCGTGATATCCTCGATCGCCTTGGTGACGCGAGCAAACGGTTTTACCAGAATGCCCGACAGAATATAGCCAAACACAAGAACCAGCAGCGCAATGACAAGAAGCAGCAGCATGCCTTTCTGTTCCAGAATATCGATGCTGACGGCTATCTCGTCCGTTGACACGCTGACAAGCATGACACCGCTTATCTCCTTCTCACCGCGGGATTCCTGGATGGGAACCGCGATCTCTATAAAACGGTTTTTGCTGTCATACTGGCTGGTATCCTGGCCGCGAAAACACTTGACAACCTCCTCCGAGATGATGACCTTTCCCTTATCCAGATCATACGTGTCAAATATGATTTTATAGTCTTTATTTATGACAAGGATCCTGCCGCTGTAAATGTTGGAAAACAGCGACAGTTCTCCATCCACAGAAGTGGAAGCGGAATCCTCAAAATACTTTTCCGATATCAGGAGGTTCGACAGAATATCACACTGATTTTTAACATTCGAGTTGCGGAGCGAAACCGCCCGGTCCTCATAACTGCTCACAATACCGTTTTCCACAACAATACTCGGCACAATTCCGATGATGACCAGGATCAGCATGATCCTGAAGCGCAGACTTTTAAAAAACCTGAAATGTCTTGTTATACTAAGCCTGGAAATAGTAACCCACTCCCCACTTCGTATGCACGTACTTGGGATCGCTCGGATTTGCCTCTATCTTTTCCCGCAGGCGTCTGATATGTACGTCCACCGTCCTGACATCTCCCAGATACTCATACCCCCAGATGATCTTAAGCAGATTTTCCCTGCCGTAAACCTTGTTGGGATTAAATACCAGAAGCTCCAGCAAATCAAACTCCTTGGCTGTCAGATTAATTTCTTTTCCCTGGATATACACGCGTCTGCTCTCGCAATCCAGTCGCAGTCCGTTGATCTCCACCACTTTTGCTTTTTCTTCTTTAGCTGCCGGTTTCGAAGTTCTTCTGATGATCGCCTTAATTCTCGCCTTGACCTCCAGAATATTAAACGGCTTCGTAATATAATCATCTGCACCGTATTCAAGGCCCAGGATTTTATCCATATCCTCGCCCTTCGCCGTCAGCATAATGATCGGTACCTGAGAAAATTCCCTGATCTGCTGACATACCTCCAGACCATTGAGCTTGGGAAGCATCAGATCCAGCAAGATAATGTCGTATTCATTATTCTTCGCCATTTCCAGCGCCTCTTCGCCGTCATAAGCGCATTCAACTTCCATATTGTCCTGCTCAAGACTGAACCGTATGCCTTTTACGATCAGCTTTTCATCATCCACGACCAGTACTTTTTTACTCATATTTTTTCACTCCTCAATTCACCGTGATGCTCTCTTTTATCTTTTCAAACGTCTTGTCTGCAATCCCGTCAACATTTTTGAGTTCCTCAATGTCCTGAAAGGTGCCATGTGCCTCCCGGTATGCCAGAATCGCCTCTGCCTTAGCCGCGCCTATTCCCGTTAATTCCGTCAGTTTCGCGGCATCCGCCGTATTTATATTGATTTTCCCATCCGTCTGCCCCTGCATATCGCCAGCGCCGTCCTGTACCGCCGCCTCGGCCTCAGCCAGAGTCAGAACGGTAATCTGTTCTCCATCAGACAGCTGCCTTGCCTGATTCAGGGCCCCGGCATACGCTTCCTCCGTCAGACCTCCCGCAGCTTCCACCGCATGGATCACCCTGCTGCCTGCTTCCAGTTCATAGACTCCCGGTACAGCGACCGCACCGCAGATATAGATACAGATATCTTCCCTCTCCTCTGCTGCCGGCCCGTCGAAATCAGTTTCCTTTTCCGGTGTTTCATCCAGTTCATAAACTGTTTCTTTCCTGCAGCCGCCAAGGATCATCATGCCCATCAGAAACAGAACCATTTTTCTTATGCTTTTTTGCCACAGCTTTTCCATTATTTTCCTCCTCTGCATTTCACACGTGGAGTCCCCGAAAAAGCCTCTGCACAGCTATAATCATTGTAACGAATTTAAGGTGTGATTACAAGTCATTTTTCCCATTTAAAAATGACGATACCCACGATGGCAATGAGTACCCCGATGATCTTCTGCCATTCAAACGGCTGACGCTCCGTTCCGAACATGCCAAACACCTCGATCAGATATGCTACGGCAAGCTGTGAGATGACAATCAGCATGACTGCCTGCGCCGGACCGAGAACCCCCATGCTCTGTATAACGGTTACGGTGATAAACGCCCCGATCACTCCGCCCAGAAGTGTATACTTATGGTCCACCGCAAACAGCGTTCCTACTTCCGGGCGTCCCGTAAAGAACCATGCAACCGCACAGACGGCAAACGCAGTCAGCTGTACCCAGCCTGTCGATACCCAAAGCCCTGCCTGCTTTGTCACTTCTGTATTAAATACCCCCTGCACACTCATCAGCGCCCCCGACAGCAGAGCGATTAAAATTCCCAACATAAAAATAACCTCCGGATTCCTTTTTCATGTAGGATATCCGAAGGCTCATACATTTATGCTTTTTCTTTTATTCTCCCTCTTTTTTGTCTGATCGGCACATGCGTCAGCCAGTCCATAAATTGCGTAAAAACCGGTGCAGAAAGCAACACGACGACAGCCAGCGAAAGACCGACCAGAAGCACAGTCTCCACCAGCCAGTTCATGGCAAGAAGCTGATCACTCCATGCTTTCATACAGGAATAAAAAAGTCCGTGAAACAGATAGATCGGCATCGTTCGGCTGCCGACACCTGAAAATCTGCTTTTTGTCTCCGGCAGTACGATCAAAAACAGCATCGTCACAGTAAAGGAAATCCCGTAACAGATGAGACGTATCAGGATTCCCTCCGCTGTATCCTCCTGAAGATAATTGTAATCATACCTTCCATAAAACACTTTCGCGGAAAGCCCGTATCCCACTGCCATCACCGCCAGGAGCATCCCGACAAACACGAACATCATATAGGCAGTCTTCTCCGAAATATGTATTCTAAGCTTCGTGACCCAGCGCCTTTCGAAATGAACCCCTAACAGAAAAAACGGGTAGAATACCAGCATACGGGGAATCGTGAGGAAATTGTCGTCGATGCCGGAACACCCCACCCAAAGCCCCAATGCGAGCGCGACTACGAGATGGCCCGGAACCTTTCTCACCCATGGCGTAATCAGTTTCCATACGAACAGCGCCATCAGGTACCAGAGGGAAAATTTCGGATAAAACAGATACAGCTCCGTCTCTTTGTGTATCACCAGCACATACAGCAGATAATAAAGCACCTCAAATACGAGGTACGGGACAGCCAGCTTGCGGATCAATTCCCATACGCTCGTCTCTCTTTTCGAAAAATAACCGGATATAAAGACAAACGCTGGCATATGAAACGAAAATATCGCCCATTTTAACATTCGAAGTATCACGTTTTCATCTGGAGCCAACTCAATAAAATGCCCTACGACCACCAGCACGATAAGCATGGCCTTATAATTGTCAAATAAAAAATCTCTCTGCTTCTCACCTGCAGCCATAACAAGGTACCCCTTTATATTTGCCAATCTCAGAAAAAAAAGTTATAGTTATTGTAAAAACAAAAAGAAGGAAATCTTATGAAAAAACGAACACTGCTCACAGCCGCCTGTCTCTGTCTGCTGGGAGCCGGACTGATTCTGCACAAAACCATAAACCGTACTCATCCCATACGCGTCGCCTGCGTGGGTGACAGCATCACCTGGGGCGCATATCTGGAGAACCGCAGCACTGAGTGCTATCCCTTCCAGCTTGGACGTCTTCTGGGGAAGGAATATACCGTGAAAAATTTCGGGGTCAATTCTGCCACTGCACAAAAAAACGGCGACAAACCCTACTGGGAGCAAAAATCTTTCGCCAAAAGTACTTCCTGGAAACCGGATATTGTCATTCTGATGCTCGGTACCAATGACACAAAGTCAAAGAATCGAACCAGTCCCGACAACTTTGCGGACGACTATGCCGAATTGACAGATCACTACATTTCCTGTTCATCCAGGCCAGAGGTCCTGCTGATGACACCGCCGCCTGTTTTCACACCCGAGGGGGAAGATTCCCCGCGCTTTGATATGCACCGGCAGACCCTGGAGCAGGAAATTACTTCCATTTATAAAATTGCCCGTGAAAGGGGACTCACCGTTATCGATCTGTATGATGTACTGAACGGTCAGTCCCAATATTTTCAGCTCGACGGCGTCCATCCAGACAAGGACGGAGCGGACGTCATCGCCCGCACCGTCTATCAAGCGTTAAGCTGACAGGCTTTTTTTCAGTTTTTCTATCATTTCATCCACATGTTCTCTCGTGATAACCAGCGGCGGAACGAGACGCAGTACATCGCTTCCCGCAGAGATCACGAGCAGCCCGTTTTCAAGCGCCCGGTTTACGACCTCACCGACAGGTCTCCCGGAGATCACAAGCCCCTGCATCAGACCCTTCCCGCGGCGTGCGGCTATACAGTCGTACTCTGCCGCCAGCTGATCCAGCTTTTCCTCCAGATATGGGGTTATTTCCCGTACATGCTCAATGATCTCATGTTCTTCAAACAGTTCAAAAACCCTGGAAACAGCAGCGCATACAAACGGATTTCCACCATACGTCGTGCCATGGTCACCCGGCTTCAGCGATGCTTCCGCCACTTTCTCATTCATCACAAATGCCCCGACAGGTACTCCGCAGCCGAGCGCTTTGGCGGATGTCATGATGTCAGGCCTGACGCCGTATCCCTGCCACGCAAAGTAATGACCGGTTCTGCCCATGCCGCACTGTATTTCATCCAGTATCATCACGATATCGTGATCATCGCAAAGCTCGCGGACGCCTTCTAAAAATTCCGGGTCTGCGGGATAGATTCCGCCCTCGCCCTGCACTGTCTCCAGTATAATCGCACATGTTTTATCTGTGATCAGTTTTCTTACACTGTCCAGATTATTATAAACGGCAAACTTAACACCGCCCATCAGCGGTTCAAACGGCTCCCTGTAATGTGCATTTCCGGTTACAGACAGTGCGCCGATACTCCTTCCGTGGAACGAATGCTCCATCGCAATGATCTCATGACCGGCATGTCCGTCACGCTGAAAGGCATATTTCCTGGCCGCTTTGATCGCACCCTCGATCGCCTCCGTTCCGCTGTTCGTAAAGAATACTTTATCCATCCCGCTGGCAGCGATCACTTTTTTCCCCGCCTCCATCATCGGCAGATTGTAATACAGATTAGACACGTGCATCAGCCTGTCGATCTGTTCCTTCAGTGCGTCCGCATATCCCGGATAGTTATAACCGAGGGCGCACACTGCAATACCGGCAGCGAAGTCCAGGTACTGCTTTCCTTCCACATCATAGAGGTATACGCCGTCTCCTTTTTCAAGAACGATTGGAAACCGGTTATATGTATGCAGGATATATTCTTCCGACGTCTCCATCAACTCAGTTGTCTTCATGATAAAATTTTTCCTCATCTTCCCGTAAAATAGCTGTCCCGATACCTTTGTTCGTAAAAATCTCCAAAAGCAGACTGTGCGGTATCCTTCCGTCCAGAATATGAACGCGGTTTACACCTTCACTGATCGCATCAATACAATTTTTGAGCTTTGGAATCATGCCACCTCCGACATTCCCATGTTCGATCAGCCGAACTGCCTCTTTTACCCTCAGTTCGGAGATCAGGCTGTCCGGATCGGAAGGGTCCCGGTATACGCCTTCGATATCCGTCAGGAACGCCAGTTTCTCCGCATTAACAGCCTCAGCGATCGCACATGCAGCATCATCCGCATTAATATTATATGTCTGAAAATGATCATCCAGTCCAACCGGACACACAATCGGAAGAAAATCTTTCTCCAGCAGGTCGTATAGTATCTTTGGGTTCACCTCCCTGATGTCGCCGACGAACCCGATATCCTCACCGTCTGATAGCTTCTTATCCACTTTCAGCAGTCCGCCGTCTTTGCCGCTGATGCCGACAGCCTTAATGCCGAGAGACTGCACAAGCGTGACCAGTTCCTTGTTGACTTTGCCGAGAACCATCTCCGCCACTTCCATCGTGTCAGCATCCGTCACCCGCAGCCCGTTCACAAAGTGCGGTTCCATTCCAACCTTGCCGACCCAGCGGCTGATCTCCTTGCCGCCCCCGTGCACGATGATCGGTTTAAATCCAACCAGTTTCAGCAGTACAACGTCCTCGATCACATTCTTCTTAAGCTCGTCGTCAACCATTGCACTGCCGCCGTACTTGACCACCACGATCTTCCGGTTAAAACGCTGAATATACGGCAGCGCTTCGATCAGCACCTCCGCCTTATCCAAATACATCTGATTCACCATAATCTTACCTCCGCTTATGAACGATAATCCGCATTTATTTTTACATAATCATATGTCAGGTCGCAGCCCCATGCCGTGGCAGATGCATCTCCCATCTTCACATCGGCAACCGCTGTCACTTCTTTTTCAGATAAAATTTTTGTAGCCTCTTCTTCACTGTAATCAAGTGCGATGCCGTCTTCAACGATCTTCAGTTTTCCGGCCTTGCTTTCGAAAAAGAGATCCACCTTCTCCGGATCAAACGCTGCTCCGGAGTAGCCCATCGCGCACAGAATCCGTCCCCAGTTGGCATCATGGCCGAAAATGGCCGCCTTTGTCAGAGAGGAGGTCACGATCGACTTCGAGAGCGTCACCGCCTGCTCCTTGCTCTCAGCACCGATCACCTTTACTTCGAACAGCGCTGTCGCACCCTCTCCGTCTGCAGCGATCGCTTTCGCAAGTTCTGTGTTTACTTCTTTTAACGCCTCTTTAAACGCATTGTACGACGCATTTTTTTCCGTGATCTTCGCATTTCCTGCCATCCCGTTCGCCAGCAGCAGGACTGTGTCATTGGTGGATGTGTCCCCGTCAACGGAGACCATATTATAGGTATCGCAGACAACATCGCCAAGCGCCTCCTGCAGCAGTTCTTTGGAGATGTCCACATCTGTTGTCACAAACCCGAGCATGGTGCACATATTGGGGTGGATCATGCCGGAACCCTTGCACATACCGCCAACCGTCACCGTAATACCGTCGATCTCAAACGTAACCGCCGTTTCTTTCCTGACAGTATCCGTCGTCATAATCGCCTGAGCCGCCAGTGTTCCCGCCTCCAGCGAATCCGAAAGCACCGGGACCAGTTTCTCGATCCCCTGCGCCAGATTCGTCATCGGAAGCTGTGCCCCGATCACGCCCGTCGAAGCGACAAGCACCGAATCCTCAGGAATGCCAAGCACACCTGCTGCGATTTCAGCGGTCATGCGGCAGTAAGCATATCCTTCCTCGCCGGTACACGCATTAGCCACACCGCTGTTGCAGATTACCGCCTGCGCAAACGGCTTATGATACACCTGATTCTGATCCCATTTGACAGGCGCCGCCTTCACCACATTCGTAGTGAATGTCCCGGCAGCCACACACGGCTTTTCACTGTATATCATCGCCATGTCTTTTATATTTCCCTTTTTAATGCCGGCAGCAATCCCGGCAGCCTGAAATCCTTTAGCGGCTGTGACGCCGCCCTCCATCTTCTTCATAATACTTCCTCCTTCTATCCGTTTACGGGAACATCGGAACCTGATACAGGCCTTCTGCCTCCTCAAACCCAAACATAAGATTCATATTCTGAACCGCCTGCCCCGCTGCACCCTTGACCAGATTGTCCATGGCCCCCATCATGATGATGCGGTTGGTACGCGGATCGATTTTAAAATTTACATCGACATAATTACTTCCTTCCACCCACTTCGTCTGCGGGCATACATCTCTATCAAGAACTCTGACAAACCGTTCGCTGCTGTAATATTTATCATAGACAGCTTTTACATCTTCATAAGAAACTGCACTCTTAAGGGATGCATACGCTGTCACCAGAATTCCCCGGTTCATCGGCACGAGATGCGGGGTAAAGTTAATCCGGATTTCTGAGCCTGCAGCATAGCCGAGCTGCTCCTCGATCTCAGGTGTATGCCTGTGTGAGGCCACACCGTATGCTTTGATATTTTCGTTTACCTCACAGTAAAGATTATCCATCTTGGCACCGCGCCCCGCACCCGACGTTCCGGATTTGGCATCGATAATGATCGTACTGCAGTCAATCAGCCCCTCTTTGATCATCGGGTAGACAGACAGCGTGCTGCACGTCGGATAGCATCCCGGATTCGCGATCAGACGGGCGTTCCTGATGGCTTCACGATTGATCTCACACAGGCCGTATACCGCCTCCGGCAGAAACTGCGGCGACTTATGTTCCAGCTTATACCATTCTTCATATACATGCACATCTTTTATACGGAAGTCCGCGCTCAGATCCACGATTTTGGTCTTTGACAGAATTTCTTCACTGACCAGTGAGGCACACAGTCCCTGCGGTGTCGCCGTAAAAATAACATCCGCCTCCTCCGCAAGTTCCCTCATATTATCATCGCGGCACACATTGTCCACGATCTGAAACATATTCTGATATACTTCACAGTATTTCTTATCAATATAACTTCTGGAACCATACCAGGCAATATCCACTTCTTTATGTCCGAGCAGCAGCCTGACTAGCTCTGATCCTGCATATCCCGTAGAACCGATAATTCCCGCTTTTATCATCTGTTTTCGTCTCCTTTTAATCTATGTTTTTCCACTGCATTTTATCTTTTTCGCCAAAAGGGCACTATTTTTATCATATACCAAATCGGGAAATTCGTAAAGTATTCTTTGCAGCTCTCCATGTTTGTATAATTATACATCCGCATAGTATAATATTCAAGTATTTTTTTTAATTTAGGGATTTCCTCTTGCATAATCAATGAGAATGATGTATATTATGCTCTAGAACATACAGCGGCCCACTCGGCCTGCATAAAACCACGACGGAGGATAAGGATTATGAAAGAAAAAGTAGTATTGGCATATTCCGGCGGACTTGATACAACGGCAATCATTCCCTGGTTAAAAGAACATTTTGATTATGACGTCATCTGCTGCTGCATCGACTGCGGACAGGGGAACGAACTTGACGGCCTGGAAGAAAGAGCAAAGCTTTCCGGCGCTACCAAGTTATATATTGAGAATATTATCGACGAATTCTGTGATGATTTCATCATGCCCTGCGTAGAAGCAGGCGCTGTATACGAGCACAAATATCTGCTCGGCACATCCATGGCACGTCCGGTCATTGCAAAGAGACTGGTTGAGATCGCAAGAAAAGAAGGTGCGACTGCTATCTGCCACGGTGCTACCGGAAAAGGAAATGACCAGATCCGCTTTGAACTCGGAATCAAAGCCCTCGCTCCGGACTTAAAGATCATCGCTCCATGGAGAATGACCGACGTCTGGACCATGCAGTCCCGTGAGGATGAGATCGAGTACTGCCGCCAGCACGGCATCGACCTCCCGTTCTCCGCTGACAGCAGCTACAGCCGTGACCGTAACTTATGGCATATCAGCCATGAGGGGCTCGAGCTGGAAGATCCGGCAAATGAACCAAACTACGACCACATGCTGGTACTCGGCGTGACTCCTGAGAAAGCTCCGGATGAAGGCGAGTATGTGACCATGACTTTTGAGGCGGGCGTTCCGAAGACACTGAACGGCAAAGACATGAAAGTATCTGAGATTATCACGGAGCTTAACGCACTCGGCGGTAAGCACGGCATCGGCATCGTCGATATCGTTGAAAACCGTGTTGTCGGCATGAAATCCCGCGGTGTCTATGAGACTCCCGGCGGAACCATCCTGATGGAGGCTCATGATCAGCTGGAAGAACTGATTCTGGACCGCGAAACACTCGAGACAAAGAAAAAGCTGGGCAGCCAGTTTGCACAGATCGTATATGAAGGAAAGTGGTTCACACCGCTGCGCGAAGCAATCCAGGCGTTTGTAGAATCCACTCAGAAATACGTGACCGGTGAAGTGAAATTCAAACTGTACAAAGGCAACATCATCAAAGCAGGAACCACCTCCCCGTACAGCCTGTACAACGAGTCACTGGCTTCCTTCACCACCGGCGATCTGTATGACCATAACGACGCTTCCGGATTCATCACACTGTTCGGCCTTCCGCTGAAAGTCCGTGCGATGAAGATGGCTGAGACCGAAGAAAAATAACATCATACAGTTAATGATTATAAAACACAAAAATTCCCCGCAGCGGATGATATCCTCTGCGGGGAATTTTTGTATCAGGATCTAAAAAATTTATGAAGGCTTTTGATCCATTTTCCATTTTTGTCAATCAGACACAGCTCAAAGTTATATGACTGACTTCCGTTATACGGGATATTCTCATCCATCAGGAATACGTTTCCTGCATTGTAGAATTCACCGCCGTAATTACGGTAGTTGCGGATCCTCTGCAGGGTACGGCTCTTCAGGCTGTACCGGTAAATTCCATCTGCATAGACACCCGCATACAGGTAATTTGCATCTGCGTTTGCACCTTTTATCTGTTCATTCCCGCTCACATAGAATAATGTACTGAAGCTGCCAAAGAGCGTGGTCCTGCTGCATACCGACCCATGGCTCCTGTTATAATAATAAATTTTTCCTTTGTCAAGTGCCAGCAGCTGCGCCCCTGCAATCGTCTTCACCGCACCCCCATCCACGCTCACGCGGCAGAGTGTATACCTGGAATATCCTCCCTTGTGATAAAATACATACTGACCGTCCGTCGTAATATCACGGACCCACGTGTTAGCTTCGGCAGTACAGATTTTTTTACGGGAACTTCCGTCCAATTTCATTTTATAGATACCGGTCGGCTGCAGGTCAAAACCATAGTTGTCCGCCTTATACGTTGTAAAATACAGCCACCCGTCAGCCGATGCCAGTTCTCCGCCACGCGTAATCTCTCTGAATCCGCTGCCGTCCAGATTCATACTGCATATGTAACGACTTGATCCACCGGTTCCGTATGCTTTGTCGTATACCATATAAAGTTTCCCATTACAGATGTTTAAATTCGAAAATCCATTGCGGTTCTTCACGGTTTTCAGTGCCTTTTTATCGCTGCCATCCTGCCTTACTCGGTAAATACCTTCACGCCATCCGTAATACACCCAGCCGCCGCTGTAGCAGGCCGTTCCGCCCCAGAGCATATTGGAAGCGGTATTTCCCAGCACGCCGGCCTTCCCGATCAGGTGCCCGTCACTCGCAAACCTGTATTTGGCTCCTCCGATGGTTTGAACGCCCCTGACCATCGCTCCTTTTGATCCTTTGCTTCCGGCCTTCTGGAAATAATACTTCTTCGAACCAATCGTCTGCCAGCCCAACAGCACTCTTCCTTTTCTTCCGTAGACACCGGCACGCTGAAAGTAGAAACGTTTTCCGGAAATATTCTGAAAACCGGTCAGCATCCTTCCTTTTCTTCCGTATGCTCCCTGCTGCTGAAAATAATAAGTATTCCCGCTTATCGTCTGCCAGCCCAACAGCATCTTTCCCTGCATCTCACTCGTTCCGCCTCGAATAAAATAGAAAATCTGTCCGCCAATCGTCTGCCACCCTGTTACTTTTTTTCCGTTTTTATAATAATAGATTTTTCCGTTTGCGCTTGCCCAGCCCTTCTTCGCACTGGCAGCCGCCCTTGGCTGTACGCCTTCAGATACGGCTTCCGGAAGCTCCTCCGCCTGCGGCAGAACCTCCGGCAGAGTCTCTTCCGGTTCATCAAAATCCGCATCCTCTTCCGGAAGCGGTTCTCCGGTTATTTCTTCGACTCCCGCTTCTACAGTCTCCTCTTCGGGCGGAATTGTCACCTTATCGTCTGTATCCTCCTGCCCCGGCACCTCCAGCTCTGTATCCTCCATTCCGGTATCCGGCATCTCCTCCTGCTCGGCTTCCCCCGTCAGCACTGCTCCTTGCCCATCAGGATTCATCCCTTCTGCAAGAGCAGATACCGTCATGCTGAAGACCAGCGCTGCCGTCAGCGCTGCTGTTCCCATACGTTTTAACATGTGTTCCCTCCTCATATCTATTTTCCTTTATTTTACTCCTTTTCCCTTTACTTTCCAATACCTGTCAGCAAAACATAAAAATAAATCCCCGGTCTTTACTTTTGGCCGGGGATTCCTGATTTTAAAGCTTTTTATTAAAATAAGCATAAAAGCCAACATACATCGCAGAAAGTATGATAATGACCGCCCAGAAGCACCAGAATACGACAATGCTAAAGAGACTTCCGATCAGCATCGCCGGGAGTGCCAGCAGCAATACTGTGAATCCCGCATACTGCATTGCTTTTTGCGCAATCATCGAACTTCTCTCATCACGGTTTTTCCTGCGTTCATCTTGCAGTGCTTTCTCATCACGCAGCAATTTTCTTCCATGCAGCAGTTTGACTGCAGAGCCGGCAATCAGCGCCGCTCCAAGTCCGACATAGACACCGCTTACAAAATCGGGTATATGCCTGCCTGTCATGCGCTCACCGATCAATATCCCAAACACGATCAACATGACGCCAAATACCATGATAAGCGCACATATCTTCTGATTCCGGCGGACTACATTTGCATAAGAACGATCCTCCGGTGACAGCCTTTCCAATATTTCTTCTATTAAACAGCTCATAAATTCTCCTCCTCCAAATCAAATATAAAAATGTCCTCAATCTTCATATCAAAATACTGTGCAATCTTATGCGCCAGCACGAGCGAGGCTTTGTACCTGCCGCTCTCCAGAGATATGATCGTCTGTCTCGTAACATCCACTGCGTCAGCCAGTTCATTCTGGGTGATCCTTCGTTCCTTGCGCAAATCCTGAATCCGGTTCTGCAACTCTCCACCTCCATGTATAGTTTGTTTTACATTTTTAGTATAGTACGCTTTACATTAAATGTCAAGTGCATTTTACATATCCATCTATCTTTTTCCTGGGGAGGCTTTATGGTGCAGGGAACGAAGTTTCTTATGCGATGAAAAACACCGCTGCAGACAGCCGATCTCTCAGCGGTCCTGCAGCGGTGTTACTATGTATCATATCTCAAAAATAAGAATTTTATAAGCCTGTTTTCTCAGCAATATATTTTCTTGCTTTGATCGCATATTCCAGCGGATTGGCAACAGCCGGATCCTGTTCTGCTTCTACGAGTACGTATCCTTCGTAGTTTGATTTCTCGATGATATCAAACAGCGGTGCAAAGTCAACATCTCCGTCTCCAGGTACGGTAAATACGCCGTTACGAACACCTTTCAGGAAGCTCCAGCGCTCTGCCTTGGATTTTTCTGCCATCTCTTTACGAACGTCTTTCAGATGGATGTGTCTGGTTCTGTCGATATATTTTCCGAGAACTTTTACAGGGTCAATGCCTGCAAATGTACAATGTCCGCTGTCAAACAGAAGAAATACATATTCCGGATCAACGCTGTCCATGAAACGATCGATTTCCTCTTCTGTCTGTACAACAGTTCCCATATGATGGTGGAAAGTCAGATACATATCTTTTTCTCTTGCGATCTTGCCCAGTTTGTTCAGACCGTCAACGAGCAGTTTCCACTCATCATCGTTCATCACATGTTTGCCTTCCCATACAGGCTGGTCCATCATTCCCTGGATGCTGTAGCTCTGCTCGGAAACGCCGATTACCTTAGAACCTACTGCTTTTAAGAAGTCAAGTTTCTCAACAAATTCTTTTTCAACTTCTTCGTATGGTTTTGTTACAAGGAAAGAAGAGAACCAGGAATTACAGATGGTCATTCCTCTTAATTTCAGAGCTTTGTTCAGCTCGTCCGGATCTGTCGGGTATTTGTTACCGATTTCACATCCCGTGAATCCTGCCAGCGCCATTTCACTGACACACTGCTGGAACGTATTCTCTGCTCCTAAATCCGGCATATCATCGTTAGTCCAACCAATCGGTGCAATTCCTAATGAAACTTTATTCTTATCTAACATCTTATCCTTTTCTCCTTTTCCATTCCTTATTTATTATAATACTTTGCGACAAATTCCTTTGTCACTTCTGCCGCTTTCCTGATGTTCTCTTCATGAGGCATTGCGTAGTATTCCGGACGGAATTCTTCGATTGTGCATACACCGTCGAATCCGATCTCATTCAAAGCTGCTGCGATCCCTGCATGGTCCACAACACCCTCACCCGGCCACAGACGTTTGTCATCGCCGCAGGATCCGATCGGCAGGTCTTCACAGTCATTCAGGTGATATACGAAGATCTTGTTCGGATCGGCCTTTCTCAGTGCTTCCAGGCTGGATCCCATCTCATGGAAATGGAAAGTATCCAGCGTAACGCCTACATTGGGAAGACCCACTTCCTCCACCACATCGTATGCTGTCTGGAACTGATTGACAGAGCATGTCGGCACGCCGCAGAACTCTAAAGATACGCGGATATCCGGCCCCATTTTCTCAGCGATGTAGCGCAGTCTTGCCGCTGCCTCTTTCTTAATATCATTGACGCTCTTGTCCAGTCCCACGTTGAAAGACGGAACGGCGATCAGCATCTTCATTCCGATCGCGTCACATACTTCCTTGATCCAGTCAAGGTGCCAGTCCATGGCCAGAGTCTGGAATGGATCCAGCTGGTTAAAGAATTCCAGCGTATTGTAAGCCCATGGTTTGATGTTATGGTTCTTAAACCATTCCCCCAGCTCTTCCAGTGTATGGCCTTCCTGAATGTATTTTGCGATGCAGTCATAGCGGATTTCAAAATAATCGAACCCGTATTTCTCACACATCTCCAGGTCTGCCATCAAAGATTGACCTTCACACTTCAAAGCTGTTGCTTCATTGAAACCAATCTTCATCCTAAATCCTCCTTATTCTCTTAAACTTCAGCGATCCACATATCATTGCCAACTACCTTTTACGTGTCCTCTCGCATAGATTTATTATAATTTTTTTCGGAGGATTTATCAACTGTTTTCATGAAAAACATCACATTTTTCACATCGGACGTTCAGCGGTAAAATTCCGGTTTTTCCCCTGTGACAATCGGTTCAACCTGACCGCTCTTCTGTGCCTTGACAAACGCGTCTGCCGTCACTGCTGCAACGTAGCCGTCCCACGCCGTAGGACCGTTGATGATACCTTCGGCAGCGGCATTTACCCAGTCCTGAAGTTCGGTATCGTACGATTCGATAAAACGGTTGATCCAGCTCGTCTCGATACCGGTTGCAACACTCGCGTCACTTTTAATGATCGGCGTAGCCGGCGCCGCCAGCTTCACAGTTCCTTCTTCGCAGACGACTTCGCAATTGATATCGTATCCGAATTTGCAGTTCACAAACACTTCAACGTCGATCGTCATGCCGCCTTTGGTCCGGAAAATCATGAACTGGGGATCCGCAAGGTGCGGCAATGCATTCTTTGTTCTCTTGTTCATAATAACCTGTGCCGATTCGTACTCGTCGTCGATCAGCCAGTGCATCACATCAATTTCATGGATCAGCGTATCATGCACGGCCATTTCCGTAGAGTAGGTATCAGCCACTACAGGATTGCGGTGCGTGCAGTGAGCCATCAGCGGTTCCCCATATTTCTTCGACATAAGTACTTCTTTCAGCTGATGGTAGCCCTTATCATACCGGCGGTTAAATCCCACCTGCACAAGATGTTTACCGGATGCCATCTCAGCCTCTACGATTTCCTTGCAATCCGCCGCTGTCGTAGCAAGCGGTTTCTCCGAAAATACTCTTTTTCCCGCCGCAATCGCCTGAAGTACGGTTTCCTTGTGCGCAAACCCCGGCGAGGTCACTACCACTGCCTCTACATCCGGGTCTGCAACAAGATCGGCTCCGTCTGTATAGACTTTTGCCCCGCAGATCCCGGCAGCTTTTCTGGCGCCTTCTTCAAACACATCAGACACAGCGACAACCTGTACGCCCTGCAGCTTTTTGCTCAGCCGCTTAATATGCTCCTGACCAATCATCCCACAGCCTACAACACCAACTTTTAACATAGCAAAATCCTCCTTAGAATGAATAATAAGTTTACTTCTCTGTCACTGTTTCCCACCTTAATCTATCTTCAGTATAACACCGCGTGCACGTGTACACCATTTGGAAATATGCCCAATATTATCGGATCATTTTTATGCATTTTTCCAGAAATAATGCCGCCTGTTATACAGGCGGCAGATTATATCTGGTTCGTATCGTAAGATCCGTATACTGAAACTCACACTGCGGTTTCTCTCCGTCAAACACGAGATGAAAAAGTACCATAATCGGTTCGTAGCCCTGAACTCTTGCATTCTGCTCCAGCACAAACGCGATGTTTCCGTCACACAGCAGTTTTCTGTTATTCTCATTCAAATCATTGGATATGATCTTCACCCTTCCGATGATCCCCTCTTTTTCCAGCGCCGCACAGACTCCCTGCTCCACATTTACCGTCAGAAATAATCCACTGATCTCCGGGTGGCGCTCCACCAGTTCCCTGGTAATATCCTCAGCAATAGCGTCGCTGTTGTACGCATACTGTACGCCAACGAGTTTTATTTCAGGAAAACGTGCTGCAATCTCATCACGAAATCCTTCCACCCGCTTGTTCAGACTAGGATTCGCCTCATAGCCCGTGATAACGCCCACTTCTCCGCGCCCGCCAATGATTTCACCCATCAGGCCGGCTGCCGCCCGCCCGCATTCATACGTATTCTGACCAATATAACAGAGACGGCTGCAATCTTCAAGATCGGTATTAAATGTGACAATCGGAATGCCATATTCATCCGCAAACCGGTCAATCGTCTCCTTCGTCCGTCTGTTCATGGATGGATTCATTGCAATCGCATGTACATTCTGTGACCGGAGCTCCTCCATCGCATCGATCACCGCTTTCGTGTTCAAACCTTTAATTTCTTTTAAGACCACGGAAGCCCCGAGATGACCCAGTTCTTCCCTTGCCGCCTCTATTCCTTCGAGAATCCCCCGCATGAACATCGTCTCGACTTCCTGGAGAACTACCCCGATGCAGATAGATCGTCTTGCCATGGCGAGCGCCTTGCCCGCACGGTTCGGACGGTACCCCATCTCCTCGGCGATCTGCCGGATACGGTCTGCCACCTCGGGTCGGATCCGCCCCCTGTTGTTCAGCGCACGGTCAACTGTCCCCCGGGATACTCCGGCGCGTTCTGCAATTTCCTGTAGTGTCACTGCCATAATATGTCCCCTTCCAACAGTCAGCAATCTATACGTTGCAGCAGATTTTATTAAACCTCATCCAGCCATGTGAATCTTTCATCATACGTGCCCACCGTCCACGGATTGTCATCGAAGTGACGGATCATCCATACGATAAACATCCGATACCCCGGTGCCGCAGACTGCGGATGCGTCTTGCCTCCCGGAATGGCACTGAAACTTCCATCCTTAATGTAGTAGACATCTTCTCCTACAAAGCTGGCTCCAAACCCCTCCGGACGCTCAAACTTAAAGTAATACACTTCCGGCTGCGGATGGGTGTGCGGAAGATAGCCGCACCAGTTTCCAGGTTCATTCATGATTTCTCCGATCACCATATTCGAATATGGTGCTGATTCATAGTCGAATATCGTACTGACTTTCCGCTTCGCCGTATCTCCATATTTCCCATGACACCTCTCGATCCAGGGCGCATCCTCGGGGCCGTACAGCTTTGAAGGAAAAGTCCTGTTATTATGAGTGGACTGTATCAGTAGTTCAACGTCATCAGACTTTGCCGTAACCGTGATCTCAACATTTTTGCAGACGTGCAGGCACCACAGCCCTTCCGTCCAGACATCTTTCCTGGAGACCTGCTGCACCTGTCCATCCCATGCCAGGCTTATGTTCCCCTGAAGCAGCAGCACTGCAGTCTCCTCCTCAGGTTTTCTCAATGTCTTCACAGATCCCAAATTCATTCTGAACAGCCGAATATCCATCAGCATATCGCTGTAATCGCCTTCATACTCTGTTACGATCTGTTCACCGTCCGCACTCCAGGCGGGATAGCCAAAATCTTTTCCCATTTTACACCTCCAGCATATCTTTAAATACAATTTTGGTGGAAGGCAAAAACCCTCCACCAAATTATAAATCGTATGATGTTGAGGCAAAGATATTTTGCCCCTGATTGATGCCACGGATTGCTTCGCACGATGTGCTCCCGCATCTCCGCTTCGGTCAGTGCTAAACAAGTGCCACCGGCACTCAGCACCCTGACATCAATATTTTCTTGCTTCTGCTCTTCCTTCCATAACACCTTCGCAGGCTTCGCGAACGCTTTCTTTCTCAGAAGTAGTAGCAATGCCAACATTCCACCATGACTCATATCCGTCAGTCATCGTTTTCGGAATAACTTTCAGATCAAACAGGCAGGCAACCGTCTGTTTCTTAGCATCTTCCAGAGCATCTTTCAGTTCCTGAATCGTCTTACATGTATATGTCTTCAGGCCGTATCCCTCGCCAACTTTTGCGTAGTCAACCGGGATCAGGTCACCACACGGCTTCTGTCCTTCACTGTAACGGAACTCAGTAGCAATGCTTCCGATACCATGGCCCATCTCCAGATTGTTGATGCATCCGAATCCACAGTTGTCAAATACTAAAATGTTAACTTTCTGTTTTTCCTGCATGATGGTCATGATCTCGCTGTGCAGCATCTGGAAGCTTGCATCTCCGACAACTGCGTATACTTCGTTGTCCGGATCAGCCATTTTCACGCCGAGTGTTGCCGCAACTTCATATCCCATACAGGAATAGCCGTACTCTGCATGGTATCCGCAGCGTTTATCTGTTGTCCACATTCTCTGTGAACAGCTTGGAAGACTTCCGCCTGCTGTAATGTAGTTGGCATCTTTGTCGATCACTTCGCGGATCGCTGCAAGTGCGGCCGTCTGTGTGATCATTCCGCCCGTCATTTTAACAAATTCCGGAACAGTACGCGGATCTCTGTTTTTGATGATCGGATCGAAGTCATCGCCTGTGTATGTAATGCCTGCCAGATGAGCCATTTCCTCATCCCATGCCTTTTTAGCCGCCTCAATCTCTCCGCTGTATGCAGAAACATAGCCCTTTGCTCTCAGCTTCTCAGCCAGCGCTTCGATCGTAACCTTGGCATCACCGACAGCCTTTACTGCATCCATTTTGTATGCGTGGTATCTGTTGTTATTAATTGTAACAAATTTTGAATCTGAATTTGTAAACAGTCTCTTAGAGCTTGTCGTAAAATCAGACAGTCTGCTTCCGATCGCAATGACAACATCTGCATCTTTCGCAATGACATTGGAAGCAAGTGTTCCCGTAACACCGATACCGCCCAGGCAGTATGGATGGCTTGATTTGCAGGCACTCTTACCTGCCTGGCTCTCGCCGAATGGAATTTTAAATTCTTCACAGAATTTCTCAACCGTTTCGCCTGCTTCAGAGTATTTCACACCGCCGCCTACAATGATAAGCGGTTTTTTCGCTTCTGCGATCACTGCCGCAACATCTTCCAGTTCTTCGTCAACTGCAACCGGTCTTGTAATCCTGTGTACTCTCTTCTGGAAGAAGTAGTCCGGGAAGTCAAAAGACTCACCCTCTACGTCCTGACAAAGCCCAATGCAGCATGCGCCTGCTTCAGCCGGATCAGTCAGCACACGCATTGCGCTGATCAGCGCCGTCATGATATGTTCCGGACGTGTCACGCGGTCCCAGTATTTACAAACCGGTTTAAACGCATCATTTGTTGTGACAGCAAGGCTGTTGCTCTGCTCCAGCTGCTGCAGAACCGGATCTGGCTGTCTGGAGGCAAATGTATCTGCCGGGAATACCAGCAGCGGAATATTATTTACAGTTGCAGTAGCACATGCTGTAACCATGTTGGCAGCTCCAGGTCCTACAGAAGATGCACAGGGAATGATCTTTCTTCTGTTGTGCTGTTTTGCAAATGCAATTGCAGTATGGCACATACCCTGCTCATTTCTTCCCTGCATAACTTTTAACTGACCAGGATTTGTATCCAGCGCCTCTCCAAGACCGACAGCGATACCATGTCCGAAGATGGTAAAGAAGCCTTCAACAAATTTTGTCTCCTGACCGTCAAGGCTGACGTACTGATTGTCAAGGAATTTTACAATTGCCTGGGCAACTGTCATTCTGGTTGTTTTTTCCATTGCTCAATATCCTCCTATTCTACGCGGCATCCTCCGATGCCTCACCTGCTTGCGTGCCTTTTTGACACGCAATTTACTTACCTTTTATGCACTTATTCTAACACCTGAGCCTCTTTCGCGCAAGCATTTTTTGTGGATATTCCCTTATTTTATATTATACACAAAAAAAAATCCCTCAGTTGGAGGGATTGCACAAAAGTTTTGGCACGCACTTGGCACGCACAGCGTGCCAATTAATTCTAAATATTGTATTTTGTAAGAATTTTAATGTCTGTGAACATCATATCCTGATTTAATTCTCTTCCCTTGATCAGATGATCATACAGAAGGTGAATCGCCCGGTACCCCTGAACATACCCTTCCTGATCAATCAGGAAATCAAAGTAATTCTTTTCCAGAGCCTCGGCATTTTTCGGTGTCATATCGTACACGATGACATACGGCCTGTGTTTTGGCCTGATTTTGTCAAGCGCACAGCACACACCGCCCTGCCCCCGTGACGCCACGAAAATCCCAGCCAGATCCGGCATCATATGCATGGTGTTCACAATAATCTGCTCCACTTCTTTGGCATCCCCGGAACTGCTCTGTACGCCAAGCAGCTCCATATCCGGAAACGACTGCTTTACTTCTTCGATAAATCCTTCTACCCTCAGGCTGTTGACACTGTTGGTAAAAAAACCGGTAATGATCAGTATTTTTCCGCTGCCCCGCGTCAGCATTCCCATCAGCCCTGCGGCGGCACGGCCGCTTTTTCTGTTATCAAGACCCACAAAACAGCTGCGCTTCGTACCGACGATATCAGAATTAAATGTCACAACCGGTATATGCCGCTCCTCCATCAGCCTGTTAAGGCGGCTTCTGACACTGTCACACTCCACGGGCATGATTGCAAGTCCCGATATCCGAAGTTTGTCCAGTTCATCGATGGCTTTTAACTGCTCCTGCTCATCCACCGAGACAATATTGCGGATATAAAGAACCACATTCCGTTCTCTCAGCTCTTTTTCAACGTCCGCGATACCCTGATGCACCGGAATCATGAAAGAGGACTCCGACATCTGTGTAATCACTCCGATACGAAGTTCGCCCTCTTGATTCTCGTCCGTTTCCGCTTTTTTTCGCGGATGATAATCCAGTTCCTCAGCTATTTCCCAGATTCTCCGGGCTACCTCAGGGTTTATTCTCCCTCTGTGATTAAGCGCCCGGTCAACTGTTCCGCGGGAAACCCCGGCAATCTGTGCTATCTGTCTTATCGTTCCAGCCATTTTCTCCTACTCTCACTCATATAAAAATTTCTGGTTTTCTTCGTGGTCTATATTACTGCTGTCTATCCACTGATAGCCTGCGTCGATCACTTTATCATTCTCCAGCCCCAGAATCGCCCTGGCAGCCGAAGTTATCGTCGCATATCCCATGCCAAACGGATTCTGACAAACAGTCCCATACTCTTTACCATCTCGGATGGCCTCCTGCTGTCTGGAACCGGAATCAAACCCCACCATCAGAATATGGGCATTTTCTTCTGTGTCCAGAACGTCCAGGACCTCAGATGCCATCGTCTCATCAGTCGCAAAGATCCCCTTGATGCCAGGTCTTTCCTCCAGCACTGACAATAATCTGTCTTTTACACTTCTGTCATCATCCGGATCATCCGCGTAAATTACCTCCATAACCACTACGGAACCGTGAGAATCCTGTGTTTCACTCAAAAATCCCTGCACACGTTCGGATATGGATTCCCCTTTACGCTGCGACGCAACAATCAGCACTTCTCCCGATTCATTCATCCCCTGACTCAAACGGCGTGCTGCTTCCGCTCCCGCCTCCCTGTTGTCCGTTTTACACACGGTATAGACAAGCTCATCCGTCATCACCCCAGAATCCAGGATAATCACCGGTATTCCGTTTTCCTCAGCCGTCTCCAGCTGAGCTTCACATGACCCCATATCAATGGCCGCCAGGCACAGCACCTGAGGATTCTCCGACAACACAGCATCCACAATGTTAATCTGGCCTTCCGCATCACTTTCATGTTCGGGTGCCTCAAAAGTCATATATATCTTGTCATCATCGACAAACCCTGCTTCTTCATTCAGATCATCAATCGCCTGCTGCATACCGGTCTGCACAGCTTTCCAGTAATTAGACTTCTTCCCTTTTACAACGACCGCAATATGAGAGGCAGCTGTCAGTTCCAGTCCTTTTACCGTCGTATAGTCCGTCTTCAGTTTCTGCTCATCCGGCAGTTCAATCTCCACTCCCGAATCTTCCGCCTGGCTTTCTTTAACCTCTTGCTCGTTATCTTTCTCTTCTGTCTGCTCCTCCCCCTCGTTTAACTTTGCGGAATCGTCTTTCCCGCACCCCACCGTAACTGCCAGTAATAACCCGGCCAGTAAAAGGCTCAGACATTTCTTACCCATTTCATTCTCCCTTCTTATTCAGCTTTTGCTTCTTTATAATACCGTTCAAGGTCCTCTTCCGGTATCTGAAAGCTCATTTTTTTACCCGTTGCCGGGTGCGTAAACCGCAGTTTATATGCACACAAAGCCAGCGTTTCATTTTCTGCCCCGGCATTGTATTTTGGGTCTCCTGCAAGCGGCATTCCCGCATGCGCCATCTGTACACGAATCTGGTGATGTCTGCCCGTCAAAAGTCTGATCTCCACTAATGCCCTCAGGCCGCGCTGTTCTATCAGCCGGTAATGTAATATCCCCCGTTTCGCATTTTTTTCCGACCGTTCAACTACCCTGGAACGATTTTCTCTGCCGTCTTTTACCAGATAATCTTCCAGCATACCCTCTCCCGGCACATGATCCGTCTCAGCAACTGCCAGATAATACTTTTCCAATGTACCATCGGTAATCTGCCGGCTCAGGTCTCTTGCAGCCCTTTTTGTCTTTCCGAAAATCACCAGACCTTCCACCGGCTGATCCAAACGATGAACGATCCCCAGATAAGGAATTCCCTGCAATCCAGCGCTGTTTTTCTCAGATAAATAATTTTTAACAGCGCTCTCCAGGTCCATCTGGCCAAATCTTGCACTCTGTACCGCCATCCCTGCCGGTTTGTTTATCACAATCATATCACAATCTTCATATACTATGCTTTCTTCGAGATTTCTCATTCGGAACTGGGTCATATTCATTACTCCCTTTCAATCAGGCAAGGATTTTACACAAATTACCTTTTGACTCCAACATCATTATATATAAAAGTACAAAAACAAGCAACCGCTATATCTGTTTTTCGATATAACGGCTGCTTATGAATCTTCGTTATTCAATTTTTTCTTCTCTCTCTCTTAAATATTATATGTCAAATTTACTTCTTTACGAAACATCAATAGTTCCATATTCAATTATCTATATAAATTTAAATATTTGATATTCCCTGCTCGTAAGTGATAAACTTACTTAGAAGTTATATATATTTATCTCATATTAAATTCTTTCTCTATCTTTTAAATAAATGAAATCATTTAATATGCTTCTCATATGCTTTGATTGAAATGTGATTTTTATAAATTCCTCTTACTTTAAACCTTTGGATTATACTTCTCTTCTTCGGATCACAGCTTCTCACTTCTATCTTCTGAATTCTTTTTCAGGAATGAAAGATTCTCTTTATTTGATTCTCTCCTCTGATGATTTCATTCGATATTTCTATAGATTTTTAAATTTCATTTCTGATTATTTAAAATCTCAACTATATCTCCTGGTTTCACTTTTGGATGTGTTCAATTCCACCTTCAAATACCCGATTTCTCGTCTCGCATATCTGATATTGGGATAAAGATTTTCTTTTGTTCCTTACTATTTTTCTTCTTCCGATTTTGTCCTTAACTCTTATCTTTCAATTTCGATCTATGAATCCTTAGATTTGTTTCAGATTCTTTTATAAAGTATTCACTGTCTCATCTTCTGCTTCTGAGGAATAATTCAAAATGTTGATTATCATATTTCTTTACATATCATAATCTTTGAATTATTTTTTGTGGTATATGTTCAATATGAAGGCCAGCTCTATATATACCTTTTAGCTTTTTCCTTTGTTTTTTCTTTTCGAAAATATGGAAGTCAATTTTTCATCTTATTAAAAGGTCTTCTCGCGGGGAACTGCTATGCCATACCACTTTCATATTGATTGTTATTATGTACCTCTCCCAATGGACTAACCTCCTTCTTCATAATTCTTTATATAAATTTATATGTAGAAATTATGAACTCTGTTGAGTGTTTGTTGACTGGTTTCTTTTGATGTATTTATAATAACAGATGCCGTTCTATTTGTCAACACATTTTTTAAATTTTTTTCTATTATTTTCATAACCATTACCTTTACCACAAGTACACTGTTTATTGTATGAATTATATTAAATTTCCTGATAATTATGTTTTTCACTAAAAAACAAAAACTGCGTCCTGAAATTGGACGCAGCTTCATATATATCTGTTTATATCATTGTATTCCCATCTGTTCTTATCTGATGATACTGCCAAGCAATCCGTATGACACGATACTCATAATCACAGACGCCAGGAAAATCCCAAGAAGAATCGCCAGAGATGATTTCTTAATATCAATATCAAGAAGCGATGCAATCAGTGCTCCCGTCCATGCCCCGGTTCCCGGAAGCGGAATCCCTACAAACAATACCAGTCCCCAGAACTCATACTTCTCTATCTTATCACTTTTTCCCATCGCCTTGCGTTCCAGCCATTCGATCATCGGCCGGAACAATCTCGTCTTCTTCATCCATTTGAAAATCTGTTTAATGAACAGCAGAATAAATGGAATCGGAAGGATATTCCCGATGATGCAAAGAGGCAGCGCCGTCAGATACGGTACCTGCAGCAGGGATGCGGCCAGCAGCCCTCCTCTAAGCTCCAGAATCGGCAGCAGTGAAATGATAAAAACTACAGCCGTTTCCGATATATAAGGTGTCAGGTTGGCGGTAAACCATTGTACCAGTGAATCCATGTTATGCTTCTCCCTTTTCTTTTCTCTCTGCTAAATAGTGTTCCAGAAACTCTATCAGCTTTCTCATCTCTTCCGGTGTTCCGATGGTTATCCTCAGGTGATTGCTGATCCGCGGCTTATTAAAGTAACGGACATAGATATGTTCCTCGCGGAGTCTGGCAAATAATTCCGATGCCGGGCAGCTTTCATGCGCCGCAAAGACAAAATTTGCCTTGGAATCTTTAAAAGAAAATCCCAGACGCGCCAGCTGCGCCTGTGTCCATTCCCGTGTCTCAGTGATCTTGCCGATCGTTTCCCGGAAATATGTTTCATCTTTTATGGATGCCTCACCCAGCTCCAGCACCGTGGCGTCCATCGTATAGGAATTAAACGAATATTTCACGTCGTTCAGACAGCGGATCATCTCTTCATTACCGCAGGCATAACCGATACGCAGGCCTGCCATGGAACGGGATTTTGAAAATGTGCGCACGACGAGAACATTGTCATACTCTCTGATCAGCGGCAGCGCCGTTTCCGCACCAAAATCCACATAAGCCTCGTCCACAACTACGACAGATTCTCTGTTGGATTCGATGATCTCTCTCACTGACTCCAGGGACAGCTCTGCCCCCGTCGGCGCATTGGGATTCGGGAAAACAATTCCTCCGTTCACCTTTTTATAATCACCGGCAACAATATCAAACTCGCCGTTCAGCGGTATTTTTTCATATGGAATTCTCAGAAGCTCTGCCCATACATCGTAAAATGAATATGTGATATCCGGAAACAAAATTGGATCGCTGCCGTTAAAAAAAGTCATGAACGCCATAGCCAGCACGTCATCAGACCCCACCCCGACGAATACTTCCGTCTCTCTCAGCCCGTGATAATCGGCGATCGCTTTCACAAGCCTGTGTGCTGTAGGATCCGGATAAAGCCGAAACGTATCTGTCCTCATATCCTTCAGCGTCTGTTCCACCATCGGCGACGGCGGATATGGATTCTCATTCGTGTTTAATTTTATCATATCCGGATCATCCGGCTGCTCACCCGGCACGTAAGGAACGACACTTCTTACATTATCTTTCCAAGTCTTCATCGATTTTCCTCTCTGTGTTCCATCAGGCATTAGCGCAATACCTGACCTGCATAAATTGTTCAATTCAGAACAACAGTATACCCGGTTTTACGGCAAAAAGCAACCGGGTATTCACCATCTCAATATATCATAAATACCCGGCTTCACGCCTCACGCCAGCTTTTAACCAGCTCCACTTATTCAGTTTAACAGATCGCGGCAAATGTGGAATTTGCCACTACTTCATCCTGCATCGCATCTTTCAGAACTGTATCTGATATAACCCTGCATAAATACCATCCTTTTTCAGCAGCTCCTCATGCGTCCCTTCCTCAGCAATGCCATCCTGTGTCAGCACAAGGATTCGCTTTGCATTGCGTATCGTCGAAAGGCGGTGCGCGATGACAAACGTAGTCCGGTTCTTCGCCAGATCTTCCAGCGATTTCTGTACGACCTTCTCACTCTCATTGTCCAGCGCCGAGGTTGCTTCATCAAAGATAAGGATCGGAGGATTTTTCAGGAATACTCTTGCAAGCGCAAGCCTCTGCTTCTGTCCGCCGGAAAGTTTGATTCCGCGCTGTCCGATGTCTGTATCATAGCCGTCCACCAGCTCACTGATAAATTCATGGGCGTTTGCCGCCCTCGCCGCCCGGATCACCTCCTCGTCCGAGGCGTCCGGTTTTCCGTAGCGGATATTATCCATGACCGTCCCCGCGAACAGATAGACATCCTGCTGTACGATCCCGATCTGCCGCCGCAGGTCTTTCAGTTTGATATCACGCACATTGATCCCGTCAATCTTCACCTCCCCGCTGCTCACGTCATAAAAGCGCGGAATCAGGCTGCACAGCGTTGTCTTTCCTGCCCCTGAACTGCCGACAAGCGCAACATATTCTCCCGCATTCACCTTCAGATTTACGTGCGAGAGAACATTCTGGCTATGGTCTTCATAGTGAAACGATACCTGGTCAAATTCCACATCACCGCTGACATGATCCACCGAAACAGCATCCGGTCCGTCCTTGATATCCGGAGCTATCTCCATAACCTCAAGGAACCGGTCATAACCACTGTATCCATTTTGAAACTGCTCCGTAAAGTTGACCAGCTTTTTGACCGGTTCAGTAAAGTTGTTGATATAGAGCAGAAAGGTCACCAGGTCTGCCACCAGCAGTTTCCCGTCTGCCATCAGAAGCGCACCTGCAATCAGAGATCCTACCGTGATCAGCGTCGTAAACGCCCCCATTCCGGAATGATATCCTGCCATATAACGATAGCTCTTCCGTTTTGAATCCACAAAGCGCTCATTGCCGCTTTGGAATTTGGATAGCTCTTTCTTCTCATTTCCAAAGGATTTGACGACCCGGATGCCTGCCAGGCTGTCCTCGATCTGGCTGTTGATATCCGCAATGCGGGCACGGTTCTCCTTAAACGCATGTTTCATCGCCCGGTTGAAATACACGGCATAGATCATCATCACCACAACAATGACAATCGCCACCAACGCCAGCGTGCCGTTGATGTTCAGCAATATGATAAAAGCACCAACCAGTTTGATCAGTGAGATCACCAGGTCTTCCGGACCGTGGTGCAGCAGCTCGCTGATGTCAAACAGATCACTCGTAATGCGTGATAACAGATGCCCCACTTTCTGATTATCGTAAAATGCAAAAGAAAGCTTCTGATAGTGCCCGAAGATTTCATTTCTCATATCCCGCTCTATGAATACACCCATCATATGTCCGAAATAAGTAATAAAATAGTTGCAGCCCGCCTCAATCAGTACCATGGCAATCATCAAAATACCAAGCTTCAGGATCATCTGCCTCGCATCTGCCAGATCCATCTCCGTCACATTTGATGTGATATAACGCACAAGAAGGGGAATTACCAAGGTAATTCCCGCTCCCGTAACTGCAAACAGCAAATCTGAAAAAAACAGACCTTTATATGGTTTATAATATGAAGCAAGCCGCATAAGTTTTTTGTTCATCGTCCATTTGTCCCCCTCATCCGTTGATATCATTCCTGCGCTCATTCTACCACAACTTTCGGGGGATGAATAGTCCTTCTACGCTTTCACGATCCGATAATAAGTTCTGGCCGTCAGCGCATAGACGATTGCATAAAAAACAGCAAAAATAATCAGTGTGGTAACGGTGCACCCTGCAAACAGCACCGTGTTCGTGAGGTTCATGAGTGCCAGCAGCCGGGAAATGATGGGAAATGCAAAGGCAATATGCACCCCGGCCATCAGAAGCGGCAGAAAGAACACACTTAACACCTGTGAACGGATGGATGCCTTGACTTCCTGCCTGCTCATGCCCACTTTCTGCATGATTTCGTATTTTCCGGCGTCATCATAGCCCTCCGAGATCTGTTTATAATAGATAATCAGCACTGTCGCCATCACAAACAGCGCCCCCAGGAAGATCCCAAGGAAAAACAGTCCCCCGTATGTCACATAAAAATCCGCCTCGGACTCCTGCTTTGATTCCACATAAGAGAAGTAAGAGTTATCGGCCTCCTGACTTACCGCAGTTCTTACCAGTTCTGCACAGGCCATTTTCTCCTCTTTGCTGCCGTTCATGTCCAATCCGATGATATAGTTGATTCCAGTTCCCTGATCGTCCCCAAATGCCTGTGTTTTCAGTTCGTATAAGTTCAGCAGCATCTCTTCATCCGGTACAACCACGCAGACAACCTGCACAATGTCCTGCATTGCACTTTTCTGAGGTATGGAATCGAGCCGTTTTTCTACAGTTAATTCATCTCCGAAAAGCTCGAAAGTATCCGATACTGATTCTGTCGAATCGTATACTGCCACCCCATCCGACAGTTCCAGCTGTTCTCCCCCTATACGTTTAAAATCTTCCTGGGTAAGTACATAGAAAGATATCATATCTGATACACCGGAAGATGCCTCCTCATCCGATGTAAACCCGTCATCCGTTTTAACGAGAGGGAAGTAGCGCTCCGTATAGTCCCGGATGTCTATATCCGTGCATGCAGACTGTCCGGCTGCCTCTTTTACTTTCTGCAGCTGCTGCGCTCTGTCGAATTCGTCTCCCGGCCTGTAATCAGCACTTATCTTCATGTCATATGCAAAGCGCGTATCCAGCAGATCGTCCATCCCGCTGTACAGTGACACCGTCGAGGAGATCATGACGAGCACCATGGTGCAGAGAATGCAGATCGTGGCAAGACCAGCCGCATTCTGTTTCATCCGGTAGATCATCCCCGACACCGATACAAAATGACTGGTTTTATAATAGTATGCCTTATGCTTTCGCAGCATCTTCAAAATAGCGATACTCCCCGCGGTAAACAGACAGTAGGTTCCGATGATCACGAGAAGCACCGCAAAAAAGAACCATGTCAGGGCTGCCAGCGGATTCTCGGTAGCAATCGCAATGTAATAGCCCCCGCCCAGACACAGAACCCCGATGACAGCCAGCAGCCATTTTGTCCTTGGTTCTTTCTCACCCACCTCAGTTCCGTGAAGCAGCTCGATCGGGCTTGCCGTGTGGACCTGACGCAGGCTGTTCAGCAGGATCAGCAGAAAAAGAACAAGGAAAAAGACGGCTGTCACAGCCAGGCCGTTTGCTGATATGGAAAACCCGTAAGCAATATCAAAATGCAGAATACGGTACAGCAGCAGAATCATCAGCTTACTGAACAGAATGCCGAACACCAGCCCCAGACCAATACCCGCCAGTGCCGTATACAGTGTTTCCCAGAGCATCACTTTTGCAATGTGTCGTTTTTCCAGTCCAAGTATATTATAGAGGCCGAACTCTTTTTTCCTGCGCCTGACCAGAAAACTGTTCGTGTAGAACAAAAAGAAAAAGGAAAAAATCCCGACCAGCCATTTTCCCATTTCCAGCATGGACTTGAGGCTTCCGCTCTTCGTGGCTGAATTTCCCGCCAGAAAATACATATTATAAAACATGGCGACCGTCATAATACAGGCTGCTATATACGGCAGATATGTCCTTGTATTTTTTTTGATATTCGTACGGGCCAGTTTCCGGTATAATCCCCGCTTATTCATGATTGCCTCCCATCCCTCGCCCGCTGCGATTCGAATCAGAGATGAGTGAACTGCCGAGTTCACCCTCATCACCGCCGGTCATAATCACAGACTGAGCGTCCGCGATTTTCTGATACATCTCTTCCGACGTGCTGGATGCTTTATAAATCTGATGGAACACCTCTCCGTCTTTGATAAAAAGCACACGTGAGGCATTGCTGGCGGCACGCACGGAATGTGTCACCATGAGGATCGTCTGTCCAGCCTCGTTGATATGCCGGAATGTCTTCAGCAGTCCCCGGCTGGCTTTTGAGTCGAGCGCCCCGGTCGGTTCATCTGCCAGGATCAGTTCAGGTTTGGTGATCAGTGCTCTGGCCACCGCTGCCCGCTGTTTTTGCCCTCCGGATACCTCATATGGATACTTTGACAGCAACTCCTCAATCCCCAGCTCTTTTGCGATCGGGTCCAGCCTCCGCTCCATCTCCTTGTAGTATTTTCCCGCCAGCACCAGCGGCAGATAGATATTATCCCGGAGTGAAAATGTATCCAGCAGATTGAAGTCCTGGAATACGAATCCCAGATGATCCCGGCGGTATGCTGAGATCTCGGCCTCCTTGATCGAATCACTGCTTTTTCCATTCAGTAAAACCTCTCCGCTCGTCGGGGAGTCCAGCATCGCCAGAATGTTCAGCAGCGTCGTCTTTCCTGACCCCGATTCCCCCATAATCGCTACAAACTCTCCTTTCTCCACTGAAAAAGATACATTTGAAAGCGCCTGCACGGGATTCCCCCCGAAACGTGTCGTATATACTTTTTTTAAATTCTGCACTTCTAATAATGCCATATCTGTTACCTCCAGTTTTTATCTCATAGAACTCTGTGTCCCTTTCATGTTTGAAGTATAGCAAAAAGGAGAATGCCTCGCCTTAGTTTTGGCTTACATTCTCCTTTTTAAACTTACAGTTTCGTAAGGTATCTTCTAATAGCAAACCTTGCATTTTCTGCTCTTTCCGCTCTGTGATACGGACCCGCTCTTAATGGTTTTAGATCTGGCAAGTGACGGGCAATCCCGGGTAGAATGGTATACTGACCCACCTGGCGTCCAGTAAACCGTCACGTTGATGCTGCCCTTTACGGTCACTTTACAGGAATAGCTTTTACCACCGATTTTCGCAGTTACCGTTGCCGTCCCCGCCTTCTTTCCGGTCACCACACCACTCGACGAAACAGCAGCCACCGCTGAATTACTTGAGGACCAGACCGCCTTCTGTGTCGTATCACACAGTTTCAATCCGTATTTTACACCTGCGTTAAGTGAAATGGATGTCTTTGACAGGTAAGGATTTCCCATTGTGATCTTTACACTTTTTGCAGCGCTCCATGAAGAATAATACGTCGTGCTGTAAACTTTTTTATAGGTGCGCACCCGGACATAATACGTATTTCCCTTTGGCAGATTTGAGACTGATGTGCTCAATGTGCTGTTCTTTGATATTGTCAATGTCTTTGCTCCGGAAAATGAATCATTCGTGGCATACTGAACCTGATATCCGGTAACCGTACCATTTTTATTCCAACTGATACTCATCTTGCGGGAATCACTGTTTTTTATACCTGAGATGAACGTTGCCTTCGGATTGACCGTCACGGTGATCGCTTTTGTCGCTTTGTTATAATTCGTTGTCGCCGCCGCGGTGATCGTGATCGTTGTCCTTCCAATACCCGTAATCGTGATCTTTCCTGTACTTGAAACTGTTGCAACCTTCGGATTACTGGATGTAAAACTTAATTTCCCGTTGCCTTTTGTCTGTCTGGCTCCTGTAAAAAATGCTGCGTTTCCGTAAACTTTCGTATGATTGGCTGCGCTCAATGTCTGTGAAGCTTTATTGATCATAAAGCTTTTCGTGACTTTTCCGCTGTAATTCGCTTTGAAAGTAATGACTACATTGTAGGTCCCCGCGTTTTTGCATCCCGGAGAGTACGAAACAGTATAGTTTGCAGGATGAATCTCTTTTCCATCTGCACCTTTTACGGTGACAGTCGGCTTCATCACCTTTCCATTGTAGGTATATTTTGTATTGGAAAGCGTAATAGTCTTCGGATAAGAAAGGATTTGTGTCGCCGTCTTGCCACAGCCTGTACATTTTCTTATGATCTTGCCGTCTGCACTAAGTGTCGCTTTCGTGAGACTGTCGAATTGGTAGGTGTGGCTGATGACAGGGATTTCTTCCTGCTCTTTTATCACAGTGTTACATACGGAACAATGGCTTCCTTCGGTCTTCCCCGGCTGTGTGCAGGTTGGTGATACCGCTTCATCTTTTACTTCCGTGTGGGCAATAAGAGCAATTTCTGTTTCGCTGTCTTCTTTTATTGCATCACATACGCTGCAATGAATGCTTTGAATTCCGGTTTCTGTGCAGGTCGGGTCTTTATCTGCTGCCCATTTATCATAAGTATGTACCTCTATAAAAATTTTTTGACTCTCGCCATTACAAGTCATAACCACTGTTGCACTGCCCTCTTTTATTCCAGTAACAACACCTCCTGCGTCAACAACTGCCACCTTATTACTGTTAATATTATCTTCAGATATTACACTGAAAGTCGGATCCAAGGCGCTCGCAGTTATATTCATACGGTTTGCTTTAATGCTACCAACAACATAGCCATGTTCACCATCAAAAACACCTGACGACATCATGCTCCCATACTGGTATGCGTTGATGCTGTCGGTTACTGTTAACCTGGAATTCGCATATAATTGGCCATAAACATATATATTTCCATTTATTGTAGAGGATGAATCAACATACAGTTGGGCGTCTGATGCAACATATACATTTCCTGTTACTTCCTTATTTGACCAGTGTACTTCTCCACTAATATAAGTCCATCCTTCTGGTACCCCATCCTCTTTACATTCCCATTGACACTCATCTGCGTTATAACCATCAATTTCCAGTCTCTTTGTTTCACCAACTCCAATCTTCAAAACACTTCCGGAACGACTATCCAAAACTGGAACTGATGAAGTTTCCGGAACTTCCTCCACTTCTAACTCAGCCTTCGGAAGCACAGTATCAACCTCATCTTCTGACTCAGGAGTTTCTATAATCTCCTCATCTTCCTCCTGTTCCAGAATCATTTCTCCACCCGACACAACATCCTCACTGGCTCCTGATACATCCAGTGGCAAAGCAGTAACCAGCATTACCGCCGACAATAATACCGTAAGACTTCTCATTCCCTTCATTATACTTTTCCTCCCTCATTTCATCCAAACAAAAAAGCACCCCCATCAGAGAATGCTCACCTAGTGCTGCAACTGGCTGTCGTACTTAATCGCTTAGACCCTGTAGTTTTGCGTCACAGGCTTCCGCCTGTTTGCCATGACTTCCACGTAACACCACAATTTCTGATACGTGTTAATATTAATGATTTAATTATATCATCTTTTGGCAAATTTGTCATGACTTCTATCAAGTGACTATGATATTTTCACTCATACTGTTGAGGCGTGATATTACAATTATTCCTTCACAAGTCCCAATGCCAGAAATATTGCGGGGATGCATAAAATCCAGGAGTGAATCACTGATATTTGTATAATAATTTCACCACCTATAAATCCTACTCCAATCCCAAAATTCAGAAAAAACAGCAAATAATAAATGACATATATTCCTATACCGGCATACAACATCACTCTATTTTTGTGCCCCAGTGTTACAACATTTTTTTTATTTAAAAACAGCAACAAAAACAACATCACAACAAATATTCCCACAACTCTTATGGTATTGCAATAGTAGAGGACATATGGTGTATACCGTATGCTTTGCAGCCGCGCTAAGTATGGATATAGCAGCAGATCTAATACCAGATATGCTACGGACAAAATTGCAGACATAACCAGTAATGCGGTCTTATTTTTATTCTGTTTTATTTTATTCTCTGACTTCATAGCCACTCTCCTTAAATTGCTCCATAATCATTTTAATATAAAATTGCTGATCGCTTTAAATATAAATTGCAGCTTTGCCTTTCATTACTCAAAATTCGGACAAAATAATTAACGCCTCTGACTAAGCGACTCTTGCATTTACTGACGTCTAAAATTCACCTTCCAAAAGTATTTAATATGGCTGTATCAAAGTAAGCATATCAGATGCCTCATCCAATATGCCTACTTTTTAAATACAAATTAAGTTAATATGTAAAGCATTATTATTTAATAATTAACATTACAGCTGATATAAACATATTTACCACCTATTGTTGCGTGAATAGTGGCACCTAAGTAGTGCCCAATACCATATCCATATTTTCCCGCAGGCCATGAGGGTGTAACCGTTGTGGTCGAATTTGAAGATAACCCAATAGAGCTATTTCTTCTATTTGTTCCTAAAGCCTGACCGTAAGTCATTGACATTCCGGAAATAGAAGTCGAACCACTTCTTCTCGTCCAATTTCCAGTAGCTTTTGTAAGATTCGCATAGGTTCCATTATCTGTATATGAAATTGTTACTGTACCACGCCAGCCAGAAAAATCATCATAATTAGATTGCCCTGCACGAGCCATATCACTTTGGCTGCCACCGACCTCAATAATAGTAGTTGTAACTGGTCTGCCTTCTCCATCAACCTCTGCTATTGATCTTGCATCATCAATTTCATATTGTTTTACTTCTCCAGTAGCTAAATCTGTGATTTTTACAGTTGTAGTAATCTTTGAAGATGTATCCTGCGCAAACACAGGAATGCACATCATTTGTGTTACCATACATATTAATAATAATAAACACCAAGTTTTTCTTTTGAAATTCCATCTGAACATATTCAAATTCCTCCTTATTTATTATTGAATAGTTTTATGGCCAAATTCACTTACCAATGGAATCTCCTCCTCTCATATTCCCCAATACGGTTTTAATTATTTTCCACTTTGTCCATAATAAAATACTTTGTAAATACATAATAACACATTATAATATAATTATATATCAATATATTATTTTTTTAGATTTACTTTATTTTGCAAAAATTATATTCTCAAAATTGACATATGTACCTTTTTCCAGCCGTAACAAGGGCAAACCAGATATCTCTATCCGATATGCCCATCATCAATCAGTAATCTCAACTTTCCACTCCATCATCGCCTGATACACCTTATCCGGTATATCTTCTTTGTATTGTTCCGCTAAATCCTGAATTAGATCTTCCTTGTATTCTTTGTATCTGGCAAATGCCTTTTCCGCAGAATCAAACCTTCCCAGTTTTATACTTTGTCCCATAAATGCAACGCAAGCCCGATATTTCTTTTTCTCTCTGTCGTAGCTAACCCCAATTGGCAAATCACCTCTGGCAGATTTCCCGTTAATAAATACCGTATTGATAATATGCGGCACAAAACAGCAGGTCTCCGGGCTATATACCGTATTGCCTTTAAACAAAATATCTTTGTCCAGATCCAGTTGCTCATCGCCATATTTATGTTTCTCATGCCAACATTTGAAGTTGCTGAAATTCTTCCATTCCTCGCATGCCGTGCCGTCTTTATACTGTGGTTGTCGCTGATGGAATTTTTCATTATAACAGCGGCTCAACATATCATGCCACCGATGATACGCCTCAGAATTACAGTCAACATTGTTACTTCCGCGATATCCAATCCCACACATCACCGGCTCCATGCATTTTTTACTCTATGTGTCCAGTTTAAATTTGATATCATTCATGACTTTGATAATAAACTCTTCTGAGTCCTCGCCATATTGATTGTAATGATTCTTTACGATTCTGTACTGTTCCTTATTCAGCGGAATCAGGTTTTTATAGTAATTATTCGCTTTGTCAAATCCTCGATGCCATACGTAAACATTATTTTCAATATCTGATTTTACGACAAATTCCTGCACGACTGCTTTCGGTGCATATAAGATTTCTCTTTTGGTAGTCCATTTGCCGCCTGAAAACACATTTTTTCTGACCCCATATTTCAATACCTGATATTTATCATAGCTTCCCGGTAACAACACATATTTTTCGCCATTCCTGAAATGAATACATCGCCCGTAATTGGACAGCCAATACCCGGGATAATCCATCAGCTTCACAAAGACCTCATCTTCACCAATTGGAACAATATCTGTCAGGGTTAAATCTAATATTCGTTCTGGTTTTATTTCTTTATACTGCCTGCGTATGATAATATCAATGTTGTCGCTTAATTTGTTTTTGTTCATCGCTCGTTCTTCATACCGGCATTTTCTGCATGTAGAGATACGATATGTCTTCCCATCCTTTGGTTTTATCAGCTCAAATCGATCAATCGGCAATTCCCTGCCACATGCCTTACATATTTTTGTTTCATCCATTTTGTTGATACATCTCCTTATTTTATGCGCAATAAAAGAGACAGCAGCAATCATGTACATACTGTCTCTGGTTCCCTGTTACGATTTAAAATACACCCCTGTATCAAATAAACAAAGGTATCAAAATTTAATATACCTTATTCCTCCTCATCATCTACCAGATCAAACTCTTCTTCGTCATCGATATGCTCAATAAAATGCTTTGTAAATTTAAACTTATACGTCGTATGCTCCGGGATGATATATTCTCCATCTGTCCAATCGTTTGAAAATTTCCTTTTCTTTACAAGTTGCGGGTAAAAAGAACCGAATTCCCGCAGATATATCCGATTCCCTTTTTGCAGCTCAGCTCTGATCACCTTCAAAAATGCTTTTAGGATCGGCTTAATATCTTGTTTATAATATCCGCTTTCCTCTTTTACCATATTGATTAAATCACCGAATACCGTTTTATTTTCCATCATGATGCCTCCTCTCATTTTGTCATGAAATCGTGTTTTCATTTTTACTGTATTTGTCGTCACAGAATACCCCTGTGACTTCGTATTTGCCCTGTAGAGCCATTTAAATGCAGTGGCTGTGACCTTATTTAGGCATTAAAATAAGCCCACTATCTGCTCGATCAAGAGTCAATAATGGACTTATGCTAATATCTGAATATTCAGTTTTTGGTATCATATCAGGGCTTTTTTCAAAGGGGTAAAATAGGGGTAAACTTCTCATCAAAATCCCCTGCAAACGCCGTAAAATCAAGAAAAATCAAGTTTTCTTTAACTTACAGTTTCGTAAGGTATCTTCTAATAGCAAACCTTACATTTTCTGCTCTTTCCGCTCTGTGATACGGACCCGCTTTTAATTGTCTTAGATCTTGCAAGTGACGGGCACTCTCTGGTGGAATGATATACTGACCCATTCGGTGTCCAGTAAACCGTCACGCTGATGCTCCCCTTTACGGTCACTTTACATGTGTATGTTTTGCTTCCGATTTTCGCGGTTATCGTTGCTGTTCCTGCCTTCTTTCCGGTCACCATGCCATTTGACGAGACGGCGGCCACCGATGGATTACTCGAGGACCAGGTTACCTTTTGCGTTGTATCACTCAGTTTCAACCCATACTTTGCGCCTGCGTTGAGCGAAATTGATGTCTTTGAAAGGTAAGGATTTTCAATCGCAATCTTTACACTTTTTGCCGCGCTCCATGAAGAATAATAAGTAGTACTGTAAACCTTTTTATAGGTGCGTACTCGAACATAGTATGTTTTTCCTTTGGTCAGGCTGGAAACCGACGTGCTCAATGTACTGTTTTTATTTATGGTTAATGTCTTTGCCCCTGAAAATGAGGTGTTCGTGGCATACTGAACCTGATATCCGGTAACCGCTGTGTTTTTATTCCAGCTGATATCCATCCTGGAGGAAGAGCTGTTTTTGACACTCGAGATGAACGTCCCCTTTGGGTTGACCGTCACGGCGATCGCTTTCGTAGCCTTATTATAATTCGTTGTTGCTCCCGCAGTAATCGTAATCGTTGTTCTTCCAATACCTTTGATCGTAATCTTTCCCGTACCTGAGACCGTCGCGATCTTCGTGTTGCTGGAGGTAAAGCTTAATTTGCCGTCACCCTTTGTCTTCTTAGTTCCTGTAAAAAATGGTGCATTTCCAAAAACTTTTGTGTGGCTGGATGCGGTCAGTGTCTGCGACGCTTTATTGATTGTAAAACTTTTCGTGACTTTTCCGCTGTAATTTGCTTTGAAAGTAATGATCACATTGTAAGTACCTGCATTTTTGCATCCCGGAGAATACGTAACGCTATAGTTTGCAGGATGGATTTCCTTTCCGTCTGCACCCTTTACGGTGACTGTTGGCTTGATGACCTTTCCATTGTAAGTATACTTTGTATTGGACAGCGTAATCGTCTTTGGGTAAGAGAGGATTTGTGTCGCCGTCTTGCCACAGCCTGTACATTTTCTTATGATCTTGCCGTCTGCACTAAGTGTCGCTTTCGTGAGACTGTCGAATTGGTAGGTGTGGCTGATGACAGGGATTTCTTCCTGCTCTTTTATCACAGTATTACATACGGAACAATGACTTCCTTCGGTCTTTCCTGCCTTGGTGCAAGTCGGGGGCACTGCCGTATCTTTTACTTCCGTGTGAGCTGCAAGGGGAATCTCTTCTTCACTGTTTTCTTTTATAACATTACAGATGCTGCAGTGAATGCTTTTGATCCCGGTTTCTGTACAGGTTGGTTCCTGATCAACTGTCTGTACTGCATTCCAGGTATGTCCGGTCGCAGAAATTGCTTCCTCTTTTTCCGCACCACATGCAGCACATAAATACTGCATGATACCTGTTTTTGTACAGTCTGGTGCTTCCTGAATCACACCACTTCCCCATTGATGAGCTGTTTTTAATAATTTTTGTGTCTGCAGGACTTTCCCGCAATTGACGCATTCTTTGGTCTGCTCTCCTTCCACGGTACAAGTTGGGGTAATATAAGTTCTCCATTCCCCCTGCTGGTGATCCGTTTTGGCAACCAACGTATCCTGATAAGAGGTGCCGCATACCTCACACTGGTGCAGCGTATATCCCGGTTCCGTACATGTCGGTGCAAACACCACACTGTTAAACCGATGACCAGCCGCCCAAATCACCTGGTGTTCTATTTTCCCGCACTCACTGCAGACGCGCTTTTCCATTCCCTGCACGGTACAGGAGGCTTCCTCTACGATCTGCCACATGCCAAATATGTGTTGATGTTCTTCCGGAATCCAGTCAGTAAGCGAATCCTGATAGGAATCCCCACATACCAGGCATGTGTGTAATGTATATCCCTGAGAAGTTTCTGTTGGTTCTAACACTGTATCCTGATATTGATGACCCATTGCATTAATCAGTGACGTTTCCGTCATGCCGCATTCACTGCAGCTTCTGATACATTCTCCATCTTCTGTACAAGCAGCTTCTTTTGATATCTCCCAATCAGTAAAGCTGTGCTCCCTGGCTTGTGTATAGTCCCCCTGATAAGCATCCCCGCATTCGCTGCAGACATAATTTGTATAACCATTAGCCGTACAGGTTGGCGGGATGATTTCCTGTTCATAGGAATGATGTCCGATCTCGTTTTTGTCTATTTTATAGATATCGAATTTTTGAGTATTCCAGTTATCACCTCTTCCCCATACCTGAAGGTTACTTGTTTGTGCGCTAAGATCTAAAACCATATCACAGCATATGGGTTTCACGTAATATGCACTATCCAAATAGTACAAATTAAACCTCTGTGCCGTACTGTCCCACTCATCGTATACCTGTACATTCGTGCCTGCGCCCGAACTTCCGTAATTTGTGACATCCATAGCTCTGCCATCGAGCATTGACAGGATTTTGTAAGAACCATCTGGCTGTCTTATAAAATGCCATACCTGATTGTTTCCACACGCTTTGGCGTCTCCCTCCACATTATTTCCGTTTTGGGTAATCACAGTTCCTGAATCCGTATGTTCAATATAAGCGTAGAATTCGTCTCCCAGATTTTTTTTATCAACAATCGTAAATGAAACATATTCTGTATCACACCCTCCGGAACCATTATATACACTGAAATAAGCGCTGTATTCTCCTGCTCCCAACGTCGATGCAGCAGCAAAGTAAGTATTATCCGTTACCTGTTCTGTGATCACGCGCCCTGCACCAACCTTATCAATTCCGATAACTGCCCCTTTTGCACAGATGCTGTCTACGGTGATTTTTATGTTCTCTTCCAAAAGGTAAGAACGCTTTTCTGTTTTGACGCTGCTATAAGAAGCCCCACCAACAACAGAAAACATAATTCCTTCCGTATCCACAGTTCCAGAGCCATTATACACAGAAAAATATACGTAATATGTTCCCATGCCAAGTGCTGATGCAGCAATCGAATATTTATAGTCTTTGACCTCCTCGGTAATCACACGTCCCACACCGACTTTATCGATTCCGATGACTGCCCCTTTTGCACAGACCGTATCTACAGAAATTTCTATTGTATCTTTGATATCATACCATTCCTGTGATTTATTTAGCCCTGTATATCCTGGTTTTCCTACGACTGCAAATTCGATCCATGAACTGTCAACCGTTCCATAGCTGTTAGTGCATGAAAAATATGCTGAATACTCTCCTTCTCCATAGGTGCCTGCTGCAAATGTATAGGTACCGCTGTTCACATCAGTTCCGACAATTTTTTGTCCGTCTTTAAATAAGGACATATAATAACTTGTGGCACCATCCGCATGAATATAAAGGGATATTGTATCTTTGATATCATACCAAAATGCACTTTTGGATACGGTTGGATTTGTCGGGGCAGACGAGGCATTTGTAGCTGCATAAGGTGCCACGTATACGTTTGTCAATGTGGCAGCCACTTCACTTTTTGAAATGGTTTTACCCCACATAATTTTACACTGCCTATCAGAATTACAATCTGCATAGGTAATGGTATCCCCATTTACCGCAGTCACCCAGATAGAATGCCCGTTATTTTTGTACCGAATCGCATCTCCTGCCTTTAACTGATCGAGTGATCTCGTTTGCCTCCATCCCGTACATATACTTCCATAATAATCAAACGTCAATTTATTCACAAATCCAAAACATTGGATCGCCTGTCCGAAACTATTACAGCCGCACCAGCCGGAATAATCTGTATCATTTTTAGAACAGTTTCCATGATGCGTACATGGGGTGTTGGTATATCCATCGGGATTATTCGAAGCGCTCCCTGCATGATTCCAATATTTTCCTTCCGGAAACTTTGCTTTCAAACCATCAATAGTCTCTGCCTGAACGACTGAAGCACTCATCCAAAGGCAAAAAAAGCACCAGACGAACAGACATAGCCTGATGAATCTTCTCCTCGACTGGTAAAGGCGGCATTTGTTCTCTGAAACATTTTCTTTCAACATTTTCCCTCCCTCATTTTGCCTAAACAAAAAAGCACCCCCATCAGAGAATGCTCACCTCATGCTGCAACTGGCTGTCGTACTTAATCGCTTAGACCCTGTAGTTATGCATCACAGGCTTTCACCTGCTTTGCTATGATGACCCACGTATCTCCACCATTGTTTTTTGATACGTACTTGTTTTTAGTGATTTTATTATATCATTTTTCGGTAAATTTGTCATAAGTTCTGGAAATATTTACAAAAACAAAATGGGGTGACACCGCTCCTCCCGGTATCACCCCGCTGTCGCTCTCACTGCCTTACCCTTTTGCCAGCCTGGTCAACTCCGCATGAATACTCCTGGCCACCTCTTCCGGGTCCATCTGCATCTGCCGGCGGCTGAATAACTCGGCGTTCCACCACCCGTCATACCCAGTTGCCTTCACCGCATCGCAGTATCGCTTATAGTCGACCACACCTTCGCCGAGCGCGCAGTTGCGGATTATATTTTCATCCGGTACTGTCCCCTCCTTTGCCTCAAGCGAATCACTGACATGGACTCCGTAAATATAGTTCTTATCCATATCTGCTATTTCTTCCGGGGTGTCTCCGGCAACATAGGCATGCCACGTATCGATCACACATTTCACATTATCACGGCCGCAGGTCCTTGCGATTTCATAAGCCTGTGATATTTTGTTAACGGGTGTCCAGCCAAGCGGTTCCAGATACAGGCAAAGTCCATAATCCATGGCCAGATCCGCCAGCGCTGTGACATTCTTTTTCAGCAGCTCCATCTGTTTGTCGGCAGGCAGCCCGAGAAGCCCCTGGTATCCCTCATACGGTTCGTGGTTCTTAAAATGCCGAACAGCATTTACATCGGCAGGGCCTGTCAGGCATTCGATTCCCCCGGCGCCAATGGCGTGGGCGATTTCAAACATTTCACGGGCTTCCTTCATCAGCTTTTCAAAATCTTCCCCCTGTCGTTCAATATCCGGAAGCCAGCCGATCCCAACGATATCAAATTCCTTTGTTAGTTCCGCCAGTTCTTCTAATGAGTGCCTCGCCTCAAGATATGGTTTGATCATCGGAATCACCGTAAGTTCAACGCAGTCGAAGCCAACCTCTTTCGCTATCCTCAGATTCGTCACCAGATTGCCGCTGGCCGCGACCGACGAGTGCATTACAATCGCATTTTTCTTCATTATTAGATACCATTTCCTTTCTGTGCTGATCTTTTGGCGTTGCCGCTTTACAGCAGCTAACATGTGTCATTCATCATTTAACTTATGTCTCCTGAGGCAGTCCGTTCGGATAGACGAGAATGCGGCACACTTGTTTGGAGCGCATCAACTCAATCCCGGTGCCTGTCTCCTCGAGCAGAATTTGGTGTAAACGTTGCAAATACGGGGGGACGATCCACCTCTTTATGTTCTACTGCGGTAAAAACTCGTTCTCTGGAATCCATCATAATTTCATCACCCCTTTTTTGTTTCAATTGTTGTGGTTTTATGATACCATTATCAAATGAAAACAGAACAGACTGACAAAAAATACGGATCCCATAACGTCATGCAGAATTATCTGGAAATCCTGTTCTATGAGCTCTACAGGATTAAACGATAGATTCCAATCTGATCGCGGAATCCTAAAGGCCCTGGGCAGCTGGGGTATTCCCCTAAATATTTTAAAAACATTGACTAACGCGTCATCAGGCAGCGATGTGTAATGTGCACGCCTGCGGTGAAAGCAAATTTTAATAGCAAAGGAGCAGAAATATGGAGTATAGAGAAATAGGAAAAACCGGAAAAAAGAGCAGCATCATAGGATTGGGCTGCGAAAATCTGGACGGAAAACCTTATCAACAGGTCAAAGAGACGATCGATGCCGCGCTGGAGAACAACATCAATCTGTTTGATGTATTTATGCCCGGCAATGAGGTGCGTGAAAATATAGCCAGAGCTTTGGGTGAACGCCGCAGCGAAGTGATGATACAGGGCCATATTGGATCTACTGATATCAAACAGCAGTATGATATCAGCCGTGATTTACCCAATGTGAAAAAATATTTTGAGAACCTGCTCCGTATCTTCGGATATATTGACTTTGGAATGATGTTCTTCATTGACTCAGAGGAAGATTATCAGGGCGTATTCGACACAGGATTTGCCGACTATGTACAAAAGCTGAAACAGCAGGGAGATATCAGGCATATTGGTTTCAGCTCTCATAATCCCGTTATGGCAACGCGCGTGATCAAAACCGGCGTGCCGGAGATGATGATGTTCAGCATCAACCTGGCATTCGACCTCTATCCGGCACAGACAAACGCGTTAGACGAGCTGCACCAGGGATTGGATAAAAATGCCTTCTGTGGATTTGATCCCACGCGGGCCGCTCTGTATGCGCTGTGTGAGAAGATGAATATCGGCGTCACTGCAATGAAGACTCTGGGCGGAGGCAAGCTGATCTCTGCCGAACATACTCCCTTTGACCAGCCTCTCACAGTGGCACAGTGCATGGAGTATACCCTGACGCGACCGGCTGTAGCCAGCGCGATGATCGGCTGCCAGTCGCGGGAAGAGGTACTCGATACCGTGCGGTATCTGGACTTAAGCGAACGCGAACGTGATTACACTCACGTGATGAACACTCTGCGCAATGACTTCAAAGGGAATTGTGTCTACTGCAGCCATTGCCAGCCCTGCCCCGCCAAAATTGACATTGCCACAGTAAACAAATATCTGGATATCGCCCGCCTTGACCCGGACAACATTCCACCGTCCATCCGCTCTCACTATTCGAATCTCACTTACAGCGGCAGAGACTGCATCGGATGCGGGAACTGTGAGGCGCGCTGTCCGTTCGCTGTTCCTGTCATAAAAAACATGGCTGATGCAACAGAGATTTTTACTTAGGAGCACAGGCAAATGCTCCGCAAGGGTGCACCCAAAACAGGCATATCAGATGCAACGTCTGATATGCCTGTTTTTTCGCTATATCCCCCGCACCCTGGTCATTATCTTCTGATACGTGTCGGTTTTTAAAGTTTTTATTATATCATCCTTCGGTAAATTCACCATAAATTCCGGAAATATTTTTAGAAATTCTATCAGCTCTGCTTCGTCGTCATTTATGAAATAGGACACGTAAAACTTCGCGTCGTCCATCTTTATGAATTCATTGATTTTTCTCTTCACCATAACTCATCTACTCCTTCATACTATGACTTAATTAACAGTTTAGAGTTTATAACTCTAATTGTCAATAGAGTTTATAACTCTAGGATACAATATACAGAAATAAAACCAACTGGAAAATCAGGAGACGGTATGAATTACTTGAAGAGGATTCGTGAACTAAGAGAAGATAATGATTATACGCAGGCATACATTGGCAGCTTCCTCAATATAGGTCAGCGAACCTACAGTGATTATGAGTCGGGTAAAACCCGTATCCCATTGGATGCCATGATCAGGCTTGCCAAACTATACAATGTGGATATGAATTATATCTGCTGTATTTCCGACTGTAAAAATCCCTTTCCGAAGATATAAATTTAAGAAGTATTGAACTTGACAGCAAGGGGAGCACTCCCATAGCGAAGCGCTCCCCTTTATTTTCTGCAATTTTTCATAATGACCTACGGCGAGTATATCTCCTGATTCTGCAAGATCTTAATACTTATTAATCAGTCCCACATTGAGTCCGGCAGGGCATGGCTGGCAATGGTTGCAGTAAACGCCTTCATAACAGAAATACCCACCCCCTCTGCTCCCTAAGCCGCTGAATATATGCCAGAACCCCGTTTTTCTGATATGCACTCCAGTCCACTTCTTCGTCCTTTGATTGATCCGATATCTCACACAGTATTCCCCCATCTGAATTCATGATAAGTCTGAATCTCCATTAATTCACATTTATCAGTTCATACTCTTTCGTCCCATACCCAAGCTTCACCGCGGCATCAATCGTATGGGTGCCATGCATGGATTCTACCCTCTGCAGAAAATGGTCCCTTCCCGGATCTTCCGACCGATAGATCAGGTCCATGCACGCCTGATCAAGCGCTACCGGATCGAGCGACGACAGAATACCAATATCTTTCATACATGGATCTTCTGCCACCGCACAGCAGTCACAGTCCACGGACAGATTGCACATCATATTGACAAATGCCGTATTGCCTCTGAAATACTCCAGAACACTTCCGGCTGTATCCGCCATGGCTTCACAGAAAACATCCTGCTCTGCCATATGATCCCACACAATGTTCTGATCATTCGTATATCCTCCGGAATGGATCAGCGATTTACCCTCGCTGGATGCGCATCCGATGGAGAGCTGTTTGAGCGCTCCGCCATAGCCGCCCGCCGGATGTCCCTTGAAATGGGACAGCACCAGCATGGAATCGTAATTCGCAATATTTTTTCCCACATAGTTTTCTTTTAATATTTTCCCATTCGGAATATTCAGGACCAGGTCCGGTCCCTCGGCATCCATCAGATCAACATGAAAATACTGGTTCCATCCATGAGCCTGAATCAGCTTGATATGCTTCCCGGTGGAATTCCGTTCACCCTCGTATGCCGTGTTACACTCCACGACGGTTCCATTAACCGCCTCGACCATCGGCTTCAAAAATGCCGGCCGCAGATAATTCTGATTCCCCTTTTCTCCGGAGTGAACCTTTACCGCAACCTTTCCCGGAAGTTCCTTTCCCAGCATCTGATACATCCGGATGACCGCTTCCGGTGTGATTTTTTCTGTAAAATATACTTTTGCCTTTTTCATCGTTTTATTACCCCTCTTTGACATCAACTGGTTTTTCTGTTACTATGATTGTAATACCTGAACCTGACTTTAGGTCAACTATAATTTTAAGTTTTTTATATTTTCATAAAATGTCTGGAGGGATTCTATGTATAGTATCGGTGAAGTCTCAAAAATGTTTGATTTACCCATCTCTACCTTAAGATATTACGACAAGGAAGGATTATTCCCCGATATCGTGAGGGAACCTTCCGGTATCCGCAGGTTTAATGACAAGACGCTCGAAGCCCTGCGCGTCATTGAATGCCTGAAAAAATCCGGTATGGAGATCAAAGATATTAAGGAGTTTATGAAATGGTGTTCCATGGGAAACAGTACCTATGAGCTCCGGAAAAACATGTTCGTGAAACAACGGGAATCCGTCGAGGCGGAGATCCGAAAACTGCAGAAAGTGCTGGATATGATCAAATATAAATGCTGGTATTATGAGCAGGCACTGAAAGACAACGGGGAAGAGCGTGTTCGAAGTATGACGGCTGAGGAGATGCCGGAAGAAGTTCGGGATGCTTATATCAACAGCCATTAGACATTTTAAGAGGCGGTGGTTCTTTTTTAAAAAACCAACGCCTCTGCATTACTTCAGCTTCGCGATCATCTCCCCTGTCCTGACCTGCTGTCCCTCCGAGACATAAATCCGCTCCACAATGCCCTTTGCACCTGCCAGAATATTTGTCTCCATCTTCATGGCCTCGATCACTGCGACCGGCTGCTTCGCCTCGATCAGCTCTCCCTCTTTTACCAGTACCTTCAATATATTTCCCGGTATGCTCGCGGCGATCTCCATCGGGTTCTGCTCATCGGCATACAGCACGGAATTCATCGCATTTACCGCCACATCCCTGTCCCTGACACGAATGATCCTCCGGTTGCCGTCGACTTCGAAGATCGCTTCCCGGTAACCCTCGCTGTTCACCGCACGCACCTCCTGCAGCCGGACCATCCGGATCTTTCCTTCTCCCAGCTTGACCTCACATGTCTCACCTTCCTCCAGACCGTGGAAGAAGATATCCGATCCCATATACCGGAATTCACCTTTCTCCCGTATGTTCCTCACATAGTCTTCAAATACCCTGGGATACAGCGCATAGCTGATGACTTCCTGCTCCGTCCCCGCAAGCCCCAGTGTATCCTGCAGATAACGCCGCAGTGCACCAAAATCCTCCGGCGGCAGAAGTTCTCCCGGCCTCACGGTCAGCGGCTCCCTGCCTTTCAGCACCAGCTTTTGAAGTCTCTGCGGAAATCCGCCCTTCGGCTGCCCCATCATCCCCTCGAAGTAGGAGACGACGGAATCCGGAAAATCGACGCCGGCGGCTTTTTCATAAATATTTTCCGGTGTGAGACCGTTTTGGACCATGAAGATCGCCATGTCACCCACCGCCTTGGAGGTCGGCGTCACCTTGACAATATCGCCAAGCATCTCGTTGACGGTCCGGTACATCTCCTTGACTTCCGCAAACTTATGCCCCAGCCCGAAGCTTTCCACCTGCGGTTTCAGGTTCGAGTACTGTCCACCCGGTATTTCATATTTATAAATCTCAGCGGTAGATGTGGCAAGTTCTGATTCGAATCCGGCATAGACCGGCCGCACATCCCTCCAGTATTCCGAGATCTTCTGCAGTCCGTCCAGGTCAAGCCCGGTATCCCTGTCGCTGTGCCGGAGCGCGGCTGCAACCGAGTTGAGTGCCGGCTGAGAAGTGAGCCCGCTCATGGAGTTAAACGCGGCATCCACGATATCTGCCCCCGCCTGTGCCGCCATCAGGACCGTGGCAACGCCGTTCCCTGAGGTATCATGCGTATGCAGATGAACAGGAATCCCCACTTCCTGTTTTAACGCGTGTACCAGCCGGTATGCCGCCATGGGCTTCAGCAGACCGGACATATCCTTGATTGCCAGAATATGACTGCCCCTTTGCTCCAGCTCCTTCGCCATCTTTACATAATATGCAAGGTTGTACTTCTCCCGTGACTCGTCCAGGATATCACCGGTGTAGCAGATGCAGGCCTCTGCGACCTTCCCCTGTTTCAGTACTTCATCCAGTGCCGTTTCCATACCCGGGATCCAGTTCAGGGAATCAAAGATGCGGAACACATCGATGCCTGAGGCCGCCGACTGCCGTACAAATTCACGGACCACGTTATCCGGGTAATTCTTATAACCGACTCCGTTCGCACCGCGCAGCAGCATCTGGAACAGTATGTTCGGTATTTTTTCTCTCAGTGTTTCCAGCCGCTCCCAGGGAGACTCCCGCAGGAACCGGTATGCGGTGTCAAAAGTGGCTCCGCCCCACATCTCCAGTGAGAACAGATCCTGTCCATAGACAGCGACCGCCGGCGCAATCTTCTCCATATCGACAGTACGCATCCTGGTGGCCATCAGCGACTGCTGGGCGTCCCGCATGGTGGTATCCGTGACCAGCAGCTTCTTCTGCCGCAGCACCCACCCGGCCAGTTTCTCCGGCCCCATCTCCTCCAGCATCTGCCGGCTTCCCCGAAGCCCCGCCATTTCCTCCGGACGAAATCTCGGGAAGGCCGGGACGTTAAACTGCGGTTTCTGCCCCTTCGTCCCATTGACATACTTATCTCCCAGAAATTCGATGATCTTCAGTTCCTTATCCTCCACTTTACCGATATCCATCAGCTCCGGGTGTTCTGCGATAAATCCAGTGTCACACGCTCCTGCGGCAAAAACCGGATGGTTCAATACATTCAGCATAAACGCCAGATTTGTCCTGACCCCTTTGATCATCGTCTCCCGCAGTGCCCGGATCGCCTTGCCTCTCGTATCCTCGAAAGTCCTTCCCCACACGACCACCTTGGCGAGCAGACTGTCATAAAAGGGAGTGACGGCGGCGCCCTGAAAGCCGTTGCCCCCGTCGATCCGTATCCCCGGTCCGCCGGGACTTCGGTACGTTTCGATCACGCCTGTATCCGGCATAAACTCATGAGCGGGATCCTCCGTCGTGATCCGGCACTGTATGGCATACCCCCGGCTCCTGACGGATCCCTGTCCTGTGATCCCTATCTTTTCTGAATCCAGCGTGTAACCCTGTGCGACCAGAATCTGCGCCTGCACGATATCGATCCCCGTCACCATCTCCGAGACGGTATGCTCGACCTGTATCCGCGGGTTCATCTCGATAAAGTAGTGCTTTCCCTGTCTGTCCACCAGGAATTCCACCGTCCCGGCGCTCTGATAGCCGACCGCCCTGGCGATCTTCAGCGCATCATCGCAGACCGCCTGCCGCTGTTCCTCTGTAAGACACAGCGATGGCGTGAATTCGATGACCTTCTGGTGCCGTCTCTGGATCGAGCAGTCCCGCTCATACAGATGCACGAGATTTCCCTCCCGATCCCCCAGCACCTGTACCTCGATGTGCTTCGGATGCTCCAGGTACTTCTCGATAAAGATGTCATCGGCGCCAAAGGCCTTTGCAGCCTCACTTCTGGCGCTGCGAAACTGCGGCAAAAGCTCCTCTTCCGTGCTGACGATCCGCATCCCGCGTCCGCCCCCTCCTGCGGCTGCCTTCAGCATCACCGGAAAGCCGCACATCCTGGCAATCTTAAGCGCCTCTTCCTCCGTCTGAATGGCCTTCTCCAAGCCCGGGATCGTCGGCACACCCACGGACTGCGCCACAAGCTTAGATCTGATCTTATCTCCCAGCCGCTCCATCATCCCGGCAGTGGGCCCGATAAACACAATGCCCTCCCTCTCGCAGGCTTCGGCAAACTCCGCATTTTCTGCGAGGAAACCGTAGCCGGGGTGAATGGCATCCACGCCTTTTGCCCTAGCAAGCGCGATGATCTCATCGATCCCGAGATACGCCGCGACCGGCGCCTTACCTTTTCCGATCTGGTAGGCCTCATCCGCCTTCGACCGGTGCAGTGAGTGTTTGTCCTCCTCTGAATAGACTGCTACCGTCCGGATGCCGAGCTCATGACAGGCCCGAAAAACCCGGATGGCGATCTCGCCCCTGTTTGCCACCAATACTCTCTTAAATTTTCTGATTTCTCCCATACCTTTCCCGCCTTTCACTTATTTTCACACCGGGTATCTACATGTTTTTTCTGATCATCTTAATCACATCATCCTTCATTCTCTGACGTCCCTCGGTTTCCGTATCAATATTTACGACACGGAAAATCATCGCCTCCTTTCTGAATTCACATCCGGTCAGCGCATTCTGTATCCGTGGAATAAAGTCGGCATCCATGGCGTCCGAGTACGCCCGGCACTCCGTGATGACTGCGTCGTGTATCAGATATTCCAGCGTGATCCCCCCCCACAAATAACGTTCTTCCATTGCACAGCCAATCTCATCAAATCTGTTATATTTCCATTGATCAGACTGATACTTCTGCGATATCTTCTGAATTTCCGCCTCGTCCAGTTCCTCTATCCGAAGGGGTGTCAGGCCATACACCCTGCCAAATGCCTCCAGAAGGGCGGCTTGCAGAGAATCGACCGTAATCTGTGAATTTAAATCTGTGAGATTCACCACCCGGGCCTTCACCGAGTCAATCCCTTTCGACTGTATCTTTTTAAGCGATACCTTCAAATAGCGGGACAGACGTTCCAGATCCACCTGCACCATAATTGTTCCGTGGTGACAGCATCTGTCATGCTCTTCCACGAAGGCATTTCCAGAGAATTTCCGGCCATTGATCACGAGATCATTTCTGCCCTCTGCCCTGGCATGGAGTCCAAAAGAATTTACCGCCTCCAGCACTACCTGCATCTGCTTCTCCAGATGATAATCGGATTTTGTGGTCAGAAATGTGAAATTCAGATTTCCCAGATCGTGATATACAGCCCCGCCGCCTGAGCACCGCCTCACGAACGTACCTCCTTCTTCCTCCAGCAGATCCAGCTTACATTCTTTCCAGCAATTCTGATTCCGCCCGATCACAACCGTATGCCGGTTTCTCCATAAATACAGAATGCAGCTCCCCTCCTCTGTCATATGTAAGAGATATTCCTCGATCGCCAGATTCCGGCAGGGCTCCGTTCCATCCGACACAAAGTATTTTGCCTGTCTTATCATATCCCGCTCTCCTCCTTAACTTTATATTATAAATTATTTATTATCGATAATTCCATCTTATAAGAAAGCGCCTTTGCTCCTGTAAAACAAAGGCGCTTTCTTATTCGCCGTGTTCACTTTGCCTGTAAATATATTCTTCCATCAGGTTGGTCAGATGACCCTCCATCCGGTCCTTGACACCGGCGGCATCCCGTTTCTCTATGGAAGAAAGAATCTTCTGATGTTCCTCTTTCAGCTTCTGCAGGCTGTCCGGATCCATGAGCGCCGAGACCATGAACCAGTTCCGCATATTGCACTGCTCCCATAATTTCAGAAGGACCTCATTCCCCGTAGCCTGAATGATCATCTGATGAAAATTGGTATCACAATCCGTAAATCCCCGCAGATCCCCGGCTTTCGCATACCTGTCCATCTCCTCAAGCATATGCTTTAACTGATTTACGAGATCTGACAGCGCCTGATCCGACAGAGTATCGATCACATCGCTCATACTTTTTGACTCCAGGCAGATCCGCACACCGTAATTGTCCCGTATCTCCTTTTTCGTCATGACTTTTACCCTGGACCCCTTGAACGGCACGGTCTCTACCAGTCCCATTGCTTCCAGATCCCGGATGGCCTCACGCACCGGTCCCTGGGAGACACCGATTTCATTCGCCCAGTATGTCTCCTTAATTCTGTCTCCCGGTTTTAATGTCCCCTCGAAGATTGCATCTCTTATGATATTGCGCACCTCTTCGCGGAAGACCAGTCTCTGGGATTTCAAAGTTTGTTCCTGGATTTCTCTTTTATTCTGCAACGTCTTATCTTCCTTTTTCAGCATTGATATGTTTTGAAAATTATATCAGTTTTTACCAGTACCGTCAATGCAGGCCCTCATTTCCGGCCCGTTTCTCCAATATGCAGTAAAATCCTGTCTAAATTTTGTGCAATTTTATTGATTATAAATTATTGATAATTGATAATTCAAGTGATATGATGAATGAGAAGAGACGTCAAATCTGCAACTGTCAACTTACTATTTCATCTGATGGAGGTGTTTTCCTATGTTAGATAAGAAAACCTGTCTCTGGATCTACACAAAGATGTGGGAGATCCGGGATTTTGAAGAAACCGCATGGACCTTGTTCACAGAAAACAAGCTGCGGGGTTCTGTTCACCTGTATACCGGCGAAGAAGCTGTCGCAGCGGCTGTCTGCTCTCAGCTCTCAGACGATGACTATATCGCTTCCACTCACCGCGGTCACGGTCACTGCATTGCGAAGGGCGCGCAGCTTGACCGGGCTCTGGCGGAGCTCATGGGCAAGGCAACCGGTTACTGCAAGGGCCGCAGCGGCTCCATGCATATCGCCGATTTTTCCAAAGGCAACCTGGGCGCAAACGCCATTGTCGGAGGCGGAATTCCCATCGCCGTCGGCGGCGGGCTTGCCATTAAAATGCAAAACCGCCAGAACGTATCCGTCGCATTTTTCGGTGACGGCGCATCCAATCAGGGAACCTTTCACGAGGCTATCAACTTGGCAGCCGTGTGGAAACTCCCGGTTATCTTTATATGTGAAAACAATCAATACGGCATGACCGTACCGGTCTGGCAGTCCACCTCTGTCGAAAATATTTCTGACCGCGCTGCCGGATATGGAATTTCCGGTGAAACCGTGGACGGAAACGATGCTGCCGCCGTATTTGACGCGTTTGCCCGTGCAAAGATGCGCGCTTTGAGCGGAGAAGGACCCACGATCCTCGAATGTAAAACTTACCGCTGGCGCGGTCACTGGACCGGCGACCCGGAACCGTACCGTACCCGGAAGGAGGTCGAGGACTGGAAACAGAACAAAGATCCGATCGTCCGATTCCGAAGCTATCTTCTGGAGCATGAAATTGCAGCCGCAGAAGAACTGGACGAAATCCAAACCAAAGCTGCTGGCAAAATGGCGGAGGCCGTGACTTTCGCCCTGAACAGCCCTGAGCCCGATCCTGCTCATGTTCTGGACGATGTATTTTATGAAAAACAGGAGGTGTAATATTATGGGAAAACTCTCTTATGCACAGGCGATCCGCCAGACGATCGCCCAGGAAATGCGCCGTGACGAAAAAGTCTTTGTCATGGGTGAAGATGTGGAAAAGCTTGGCGGGGTCTATGGATGTACCCGCGATTTATATAAGGAATTCGGTACAGACCGGGTCCGCAACACCCCGATCTCAGAGTCGGCAATTATCGGATCGGCGCTCGGCGCCGCATGCTGCGGCATGCGTCCGATCGCTGAGCTTATGTACTGGGATTTTGCATTTGTCGCCGCAGACCAGATCTTTAATCAGGTAGCGAAAACACGCTACGTATTCGGCGGCAATGCGAAAATTCCTCTGGTAATCCGCGGTCAGCAGGGAACCGGACGCGGCAATGCAGCGACACATTCGCAGTCGCTGGAAAGCATTTTTATGCACATTCCCGGTATCAAGGTTGCCTGCCCGTCCACGCCGGCCGAAGCTGCAGGATTGCTCCGCACCGCTATCCGCGAGGATAATCCGGTATGCTTTTTCGAGCACAAGGTTCTGTACGCGTCCAAGGGTGAGGTTCCTGATGATCCGGAATTTATGATTCCTTTTGGAAAAGCGGATATTAAAAGGAGCGGGACGGACGTCACCATCGTAGCCAATCTGCTCTACGTGCAGCGTGCCCTGGAAGCCGCCGAAGAACTGGCAAAACAGGGGATCGAAGCAGAGGTCATCGACCCGCGCACGCTGGTACCCTTTGACTATGATACCGTCGCCGAGAGTGTCAAAAAAACCGGCCGTCTGATCGTCGTACACGAAGCGCATCAGAATAACGGCTGGGGTGCACAGGTGGTATCGCAGGTATCGCAGATGGTATTCCCCTATTTAGATGCGGCCCCTGTGCACATCGGAACAAAAGCCTGCCCGCTTCCCTTCAATACCATATTAGAGCAGGCAGCGCTTCCCGGTGTTGCTGATATCGTAAGCGCGTGCAGAGCTGCCGTGCATCGTTAGAAAGGAGACAACTATACTATGGCAAATATGATTATCATGCCAAAACAGGGCCTTCTGATGGAAGAAGGCACCATCACCGACTGGCTTGTGAAAGAAGGCGGAACCTGCACAGAGGGTCAGCCCCTTTTCGAAATGGAAACCGATAAACTGACCATCACCATGGATGCAACCGCCACAGGTACGGTACTGAAAATCCTGCATCCCGAAGGCGACACCGTCCCTGTCACCGAACCCATCGCCATTGTGGGCAAGCCGGGCGAGGATATCTCAGCACTTCTGGCTGAGAGTGAAAGTTCCGCTGACCCCGCCGTGCCAGCGCATACCGAAGCGCCAAAACCACAGTCAGAAGTCATGCCTGCAGCCGATGTCCCCGCGCCTCTTGCGCCCGGAGCAAAACTCCTTGCCTCCCCCCGCGCGAAGCTGTACGCCGAGGAGCATAATATGAACATACCTCCTATCACCGGCTCCGGTCAGGACGGCATGATCACTGAGCAGGATCTGAAGGACTATCTTGCCGCTCAGCCCGCCGCCACACCACTGGCCCGCAGGCTGGCGGACAACCGGGGCATTGACCTGCACGATGTCTCCGGAACCGGCTCTCGCGGAAAGATCACCTCCGCCGACCTCTCCGGTTCATCCGACGCCAACCCGGAAACTGCTGCGGCAGCCACTGCCGATGCTGCGCCTGCCGCATCCCCACGTGGAACCCGCCGCACTGCCATGAACGGCATGCGAAAGGCCATCTGCCGTAATATGCTGGCGAGCAAGGAGCAGAATGCGCAGACCAGCCACCGTATGACGGTGGACATGACGGCCGCCGTTGCGCTTCGAAATCAGTACAAGGCTTTGGGAATCAAGGTGTCTTACAATGACATTATCGTACGCGCCTGTGCCAAAGCGCTGCAGGATTTCCCGGTCGTCAACGCCTCTGTGGACGGCAATGATATCATTTATCATGATTATGTAAATATAGGCACCGCTGTCTCCGTGCCAAACGGACTGATCGTACCCGTCATCAAGGATGCGGACATGATCGGCCTGACCGGCATCGCAGAACAGTCTGCCGGGCTCATCGCCAAAGCCCGGGACGGGCAGCTGACCAGCGAAGACTACCACGGCGGTACCTTTACCGTGTCTTCACTCGGCATGTTCGACCTGGATGATTTTGTGGCAATCATCAATCCACCGGAATCCGGTATCTTAGCAGTTGGAAAGATTGCCAAAACCCCGGTTGTCGAGACCGATGAGAACGGCGAGGACCGGATCGTCATCAGATCCATGTGTGCGCTGTGCCTTTCCTACGACCACCGCATCATCGACGGCGCCGAAGCGGCAAAATTCCTGCAGAAGCTGAAAACGTATCTGGTAAATCCAGTGCTGCTCATTTAGGAGGTATCTATGAAAAAGTTCGATGCTGTTGTACTGGGCGGCGGACCGGGCGGTTATGTCTGTGCCATCCGTCTCAGTCAGAATGGCCTGAATACAGCGCTTATTGAAGAAAAAGACCTGGGGGGAACCTGTCTGAACCGCGGCTGTGTCCCCACCAAATCCCTGCTGCACTCCGCAGAGGTCTACCGCGAGGCCAGAGAAGCCGGCCGCTTCGGCGTGTCCGTTGGCGAAGTCTCCTTCGATTATGCCGCCTTTGCCGGACGCAAGGATGCGGTCTTAAAGACGCTGAGAAACGGTATTGCCGGGCTGCTCAAAAGTCACGGTGTTACCGTATTTACTAACCATGCTGTCCTTGACAGTCCCCGCCAGCTCCTGCTGGACGACGGTGAAATTCTGGAAGCCGATCATATCGTACTTGCCACTGGCTCAAGGCCTGCACGGATTCCCATCCCCGGCATTGATCTGCCGGAAGTAGTGGACTCAACCGCCCTCCTTGAGCTCACCAGCTGCCCAAAAAAGCTGGTGATCGTCGGCGGCGGCGTGATCGGAATTGAATTTGCCACCTTATTTTCCAGTCTCGGCACCTCTGTGACAATCCTGGAGATGCTGGATTCCATCCTCGCACCTCTTGATGCGGATATTTCCTCAGCCATCGGCAGCAAACTGACTGCCGGCGGCGTTCAGATCATCACCGGTGTGCGTGTCACCTCCATTACAGAGGGAATCACTGTTCATTACACCGATAAAGCTGGAACAGAAGGAAGTGTCGAGGGTGATCTCTGCCTGATGGCAGGCGGCAGAAAGCCGAACTCAGACAATCTGGGACTTGATAAGGCAGGTGTACGCCTCACAAAGCGCGGTCATGTGGATACTGACGGGCTGTGCCGTACCAACGTGCCCGGCATCTATGCCATCGGGGATCTAAACGGCAAGATGGAGCTGGCTCACGCGGCCTCCGCACAGGGACTGACGGTTGCATCCCATATCGCCGGTCTCCCCTGCAGGGCTTTTGATCCGCATCGGATCCCATCCTGCGTGTACACCGTTCCGGAGGCGGCCATGGTCGGGCTGACCGAACCCAAGGCCCGCGAGACTGGACGCGATATCGGCACCGGCGTCTTTTCCCTGTCCGGCAACGGCAAAGCAATGATTATGGGGCAAAATGAGGGCATGGTCAAGCTTATCTTCGATAAAAGTACCGGTGAAATCCTCGGCGCCCATATCTTAGCGCCCCGCGCTACGGATATGATTGCGGAGATCGCCGCCGTCATGAACGCGGAGGGAACCATCGACGAACTGGCCGAGACCGTTCATCCGCATCCCACCGTCAGTGAAGTCCTGATGGAAGCTGCCCACGCAGCGTATGGCAACTGTGTCCATGCTCCGAAAGTCAGAACAAAATAGCAATCCGCTCCTCCTTATTTTTAGATGCCGGGATTGCGGGAGCAAGCCAGAGGCATCAGTTGGGGGCAAAAAACCTTTTGCCCCCAACATCTTATATACATCCCAACTCAGCAGCTTCTTTCCTACGAGAAGCTGCTGAAACATTCTAATGATCCTCAAACAGATTGGAAAAATTGATAATGAAGAACCAACAAACGAAAAACCAGCTAAGAATCACCCTGCTGGCAAATGCCGGAATTGTACTGGAATATAACGGCTGTACCCTGCTACTGGACGGCATCTACCAGGACGATCAGCATGATTTCAGCAATCTTCCGCCGCATGCGTGGGACTGCGTTTCTCATTACGACTATCTGCTGTTTACTCACGCGCACCCCGACCACTTTTCTCCCGAGCTGACCCTTCACTTTCTGAAGAAGTACTCTGTCTGGGGAATCCTGCTGCCAGACTCTCCCGCCTTCTGCCGGGAGACTTTATTCCCGTATCTGAACAAAGAGCAGATTCCTTATCTCCCGCTCAGCGGTGACACCCCGCACATGAAGATCCAGGTAAAATCTGATATAAGCATCCGCATCCTTCCCACCGCCCATCTTGACAGGCATTACCAGGATGTTCCTCACTTCTGCTATCTGATCACCTGCGGCGGACGCTCTATATTATTTACCGGCGACGTGGATTATACCACGGAAACCTTTTCCCTCCTGAACGGTCAGAGGCTTGACGCGGTCTTTCTCAATCCTCTGTTCTTTCTGATGCTGGACACCCCCGCATATTTCCATGGCGTACTGAATACCGGAATGCTCTGCGTCTATCATGTTCCTTTTCCTCAGGATGACACCCGGCAGATCAATGATCTGCTGGCACACAGACTGGAGATTCTCCGGGATTCGGGGAGAACGGTGGTTGTGTTGAATGAGCCTCTTGAACAGATTGTATTCCCACAGTGAAAAACACACCAGCCCCATGGACCGGTGTGTTTTCCTCCTGCATTTTTTCTATTTATCCCTTTTTCTCATCAGATAGTCATAAGTTACCCGCACATTGTTTGTCTGAACGTATTCCATGCACTCCGACTGCCCGATATCCACCGGACAGCGGTCCGCAAAATGAATGCGGCTTACGCACTCCTCTTTTTCCCAGCCTTTGGCGATTCCATCGGCCACAGCTGCCAGCCAGTCATACAGGAATTTTTTGTTTTCTATGACCGCTTCTTTTCCTTTCACCGGCCCGTGACCGGGTACGATATAATCCACATCCAAACTGTTCAGCCAGTCCAAACTGGCAAACAGATCATCAAAGTCTGCACTGTGCAGCCAGATCTGACAGTCGTTAAACAGATTATCTCCCACGAAGACAACCCGCTCCTGGGGTACATATACGCTGACCTGTTCCGGTGAATGACCTGGGGTATGTACACAGTGGAAAACATGATCGCCCAGGGAAAACATCAGTTGCTCTGTAAAAGTGAGGTCCGGCGCCGCCACAATATATTCTTCTCGGGAAGGCATCCGCTCCAGAGCTTCCGGATCCTGACGCTGAATAATATCTACATTATAATCATGGACATCCATCTGAAAAGCTGCAGGAATCTTGAAGAAGCCGTCCAGGATCTTCTCATGCCCTATGATGGTGGCCCCCTCTTTTCTCAGCCAGTGATTGCCAAAAATATGATCAATATGTGATTCCGTATTCACCAGATAGCGAATACTGCCTGCCTTTTCTTTGGCAAAGGCGATCATCTGCTCCAGATTGGTGATCCACTGGGCTGTGTCAATAAATACCGCGCCCTCTTTCGTCAGGACGATACTGGGATCACATCCGCGGATTTCTGTTTCTGTATAAACATGCTTTGTTATCTGCTGCATAACGCTTCCTCTTTCCTGTTATCTTTTTTCAGAAAACAAATCGGGGAGCAGCCGCTCCCCGTCTGCTTTTCGAATCAGTACAGCTGGTCTACAAACTCCTCTACATTGTCAATGGTAATCAGATCCAGCGGATAGTACATCGTTTTCTCCTCCACGGTGCCGCCCTCGATCACAGTCACAACCGCGTCGATTGCAGGAATAACCATCGCACAGGGTGTCGTGATATCCATCGCCTGCTCACCATTTTTCAGACGCTCGTAGGCATCGAACTGGAAGTTCGCACCGCCTACCAGGATACCCTCCCGCCCGGAAGCTGCGATTGCCTGGCATACGCCGCCTGCCATCTCATCATTCGCACACCACACCGCGTCGATTTCCGGATGGGCTTTCAGCACACTTTCCATCACCGTCATGGCATCGGAACGATTGTAGTTGCCGTCCGACTCTGCCACCACCTCGATATCCGGATACTTGTCAACAATATTGTGGAATCCAACCGTACGGTTTTCCGCGGTAGAAACACCGGTACGTCCGGTAATATAAACCACCTTGCCTGAGCCTTCCGTGACATCTGCAATCCACTGACCGCCAATCTCTCCCAGTTCTACATCATCAGTACCTGAAAAGCATACATACTTGTCCGCAGCATTCGGTGCATCTCTCAGAACTGTTGCCACAGGAATGCCGGCGTCATAGCAGGCCCCGATCCCCTCATCCACTGAGTTGCTGCTCACTGGAAGTACAATGATTCCATCGCACTTTGCCTGGATCAGAGAGTTGATATCGCCCAGCTGCTTGGAGGCATCCCCTTCCGCATCCGTCACCGTATACTTATAGCCGCGCTCATTACACGTTTCCTCAAATACAGACGCAACCTCTGCATTGATCGCATTGGAATAGGTATCCAATGCCAGGCCGATGTGGTATGTGCCTCCGCCATCCTCGGAGCTCCCTTTGGTTTCCTCTGTCGTTTTGCTCTCTTCACCAGCTGCATCCTGCTTTGTCTCCTCCGTGTCCGCACTGCCTCCGCAGGCCGCCATCGATAAAAGCATACATAAAATCAGAGCTATAGAAAGCATCGTTCTCAATTTCTTCATTTGTCGTCTCCTTTTCCTTTTCGTTCTATGATGAGCAGCTGTGCCGCTTACATCACGCCTTTTTACGATTGCTGACATCCAGCAGTACCGCTCCCAGCATCAGAAGTCCCTTCACCAGCTGATTGTAATGGGTTGGAATTCCCATCAAAACCATACCATTGTTCAGCACTGCAATTATGAACACACCCAGCATCGTGTTCATGATACCGCCGCGGCCGCCCCGAAGGCTGGTGCCGCCGATGATTACCGCCGATACCGCATCCAGAGACCACCCATCCGCTGCATTTGTCTCTGCTCCGGACAACCGGGCCGTCAAAAGTACGCCTGCCAGACCTGCCAGCATACCGGCTATAAGATAGGTGGAAACCTTTATGCGGGCAGTGCGGATGCCGGAGAGGCGGGCCGCCTCCTCGTTGCTGCCGACCGCATATACATGCCGTCCATAACACCCCCGGTTCAATGCCACAAACGTCACGGCAACAATAATCACAAAAATAATGATCAAGGTCGGAATTCCAAAAAAGCTGCTGCGGACGATCGCCGTCAGTTTTTCACTGATCAAATAGTAGTTTTTGCCCTTGGTGCCTGCCATCACAATACCGCGCACAACCCGGCTCATAGCCAGTGTAAAGATAAATGGCTGCACACCGCTTTTTTCCAGTACCGCGCCGTTAAAAAGCCCGACTGCCGCTCCGATGGCCACGCCTGCCAGGACTGCCAGCACCGGAATATTGCTTAAATACCCCGCTGCGAGGCCGGCCAGGCATACCGTTGCATCCACGGAAAGGTCAATGCCCCCGGAAAGAATTACATAGGTAAGACCGACTGCCAGCAGACCATTGACCGTATTTGTCTTGATCACGTCTGAAATGTTGCTGATCGTCAGGAACTGATCTGTCAATACAGCAAACACGGCGCAGATGATGATAAACACCATCAACAAGGTATTCCTTTTGATAAATTCTTTTGTTTTTTCCATAGTTTTACTCCTCAACCGCTATCATCATGATTTCATCCTGTGTTGCCCCTTCTCCTGCAAGCTCGCCGCGCGGCTGCCCATCCTTCAGCACTAAAATCCGGTGTGCCATGGAAATCACCTCCGCCAGCTCCGAAGACAGCAGCAGAATCGCCATGCCCTGCTTAGCCAATTGGGCGATCATCTCATAGATCTCATCCTTTGATCCCACATCGATCCCCCGCGTGGGCTCATCCAGAATCAGGATCTTCGGATCGCGCAAAAGCCATTTTGAAAGCACCACCTTTTGCTGGTTGCCGCCGCTCAGATAACGGACCAGCTGTTCGGCGCCGGTGCATTTCACCCGCAGCTGCTGCGTCATTTCCCTGCTGAGCGTCTCTTCCTTTTTAACGTCCACAAGGCCCAGGGATGTTTTCATCTGATGCAGATTGGAAACAGCAATATTCTGTTTGATACTAAGATCCTGCAGAAGTCCGCATCCCTTACGGTCTTCGTTGACCAAAGCGATCCCGCAGCGCATGGCATCCTGCGGATGGCGGATCGATACCTCCCTGCCGTCCACGCAGATACGCCCGGCTAAAAGCTTATCCTCTCCAAAAATCACATTGGCCAGCTCTGTTTTCCCCGCTCCGAGCAGTCCTGTCACGGCCAGTACCTCGCCCTCGTGCAGCTGGAAAGACAGATCCTTCAGCTTCCCGGTAGTCACATGGTCAAGCTCCAGCAAAACCTTTTCCCCGGTAAAATTACGGTTCTCAACAAAGCGGCGGCCGCTTATAACCTCCTTTCCCAGCATCTGATGGATTACTTCCTGAAGTGTTATCTCACTGATCTGGGAAGTCGCTACATTTTTCCCGTCCCGAAGCACCGTGATCCGGTCACAGATCTCAAAGATCTCTTCCATATGATGCGAGATATAAATGATGGAGATTCCCCGCTGACGCAGGGTACGGATCGTCTTTAGAAAATGCTGGTATTCCCTGGGTGTCATCGCTGAGGTCGGTTCATCCAGAATGACCACTTTTGCGTCCCCCACCAGACAGCGGCATATCTCAGTAAAAAATTTTTCTCCGATCCCCACTTTGCGGATCGGGGTCCGCACGTTCACATCCAGATCCAGTTCTTTCATCATCCGAGCCGCCTCCTGCTCGATATACTTCTGATTAACCAGACCACGCTTCTTTTTTTCCTGTCCCAGAAAAATATTATCGGCAATGGAAAGATCCGGTGCCAGAGAAAGCTCCTGGTAAATGCATTGAATTCCACAGGCTTTCGCATCCACAGGATTTTTGATATCGACCACTTGCCCGTTCACGCGGATCTCCCCGCTATCCTTGCGGTGTGCACCCGACAAGATCTTAATCAGCGTGGATTTTCCAGCGCCGTTCGCTCCCATCAGCGCATGGATCTCTCCGGTCTTCAGGGTAAAATTAACATCCTGCAAAACCCGAACGCCAAAAAAACTCTTACAAATATCTGTCATTACGACCGCATCACTCATCATCGTCCCTCCTTCCTCATACACATTCACTCTGTTGGCAATGACCAGTTAAAACAGTTAAAATATGGTTCGCTGGAGCGCCTGCGGAAATCATCCGCGTCTTTTTTGCTCCAGTCATAGACGCCCCTGCCGGTCTTAAATCCTAACTCACCCCGCTCACATCTTTCCCTGATCAGCCCCTGTGTTTCTCTGGCATTGCACAGAGTCGGAAAAAGATAGTCTTCAATGCTGATGATCATATCCAGCCCGGCATAATCAAAATGCTCAAATATGCCGATCGACGTATACCGCGGCGCAAAACTGGTTCGCAGTGCCTGATCGATGGCCTCCGGCGATGCGATTCCCGCCTCAACCATATAAACTGCCTCCCGAAACAAGGCATGCTGCAGCCGGTTCGCAATAAAACCCGGCGCCTCTTTTTGCATCGTTACCGGTTCCCTTCCCACAGAACGCAGAAATGTCTCGATGATCTGAATTGTCTCAGGACTAGTATGTTCACTTGGCACTATTTCAACGCACGGCACCAGATGCGGAGGGTTGTACGGATGTGCCACAGCCAGCCGTTCCTTTGCCTTTATCTTACTGCACAGATCTTTCGGTGAAATTGCCGAAGTTGTCGAAACGATTGCCCGGAATTTATCGCAATGTTCTTCCACCCTTTGATATATGCGGTGCTTTAACTCAAGATTTTCTGCCAGACATTCTACAATAAAATCCGCATCCCTGATCGCGTCGATATCCCGTGTGATGGTAAGATAGCTGCGGCAGATCGCGGCCTGTGCTTCCGTCACAAGACCCTTTTGGGCCAAATCTTGATAATGAGTCTGATAGCGGACAAGGCCAGTCTTCTCCCCTCTCTCACTCATCGCCAGCATGGTGGTACGGTAACCGTTTCCGGTAAACAAGGCGGCAAGGCTCGCGCCGATCATGCCGGTACCAATAATTGCAATATTGTTTATGTCATCAATCTTCATGTGTTCCTCCTTATTGCTTTCTTTGATTGATCGATAATCGATTACTATTATGCGATAGAATATAACTCACCGACTCTTTCATCACCGCGGCTTTTATACGTCCTCCTCCCCCTCTGCTTCCATTTTTGCAAGAATCTCATCGCGAAGCTCACTCAAATGCTGATGCATCACATGGCGGGCCCCTTCTGAATCCCCCTCCTCCAGCGCTTTATAAATAGAAGCATGCCTTCTGGACAGATTAACCAAGGTCCGCTCGCTGAGATTCGCCGTTACATGCGTATACAAAGACACGTTTACAAGGTTCCACAGCTTCTCAATGACTTTGTTGCCGCTGCTGCAGATGATCGTTTCATGAAAATGTACGTCATAATCCACAAAAGAACCGATATCTCCTTTTTCCGCCGCCTCGTTCATCTTTTCGATAAATGTATGTGCTTCCTGCAGCCGGCTTTTTGTAATCCGCTTGGCAGCCTCACCGACTGCGTATTCTTCCAGAACCTCTCTGGCATCATAGGCTTCTTTCAGCTCGCTCTTTGTCAGGCGTTTTACGTAGGTTCCCTGATAAGATATATTTTCAGTAAGTCCATAAAACTCCAATTCTTTCAGTGCTTCCCTTACGGTCGCCTGCGAAACTCCCATATCAGCGGCAATTTTCGTCTCCACGATCCGCTCACCCGGCTTGAGCTCCCCTTCCACGATCGCCTTTTGAAGTGAGGCAAAGACCTCATCCTTTAATTTCTTTTTATTGATCACATCCATGTTTATCCACCCTTTATATGGTATACCTGTCGGCATTGTTTAAAAATAATATCAAAATTATAGAATTTTCTTCCAAACTTGTCAATTTATGTACACGGAGTCTTACTCATCGATAATCGATTATTTATAAGTTGTTTTAAATATAGCAGACAGTACTCATTGTGTCAACGACACTTTTTCATAAATATGTTTAAAGAAAATTGTGTATTTTTACAAGAACACCCTCCTGTCATGCGCATTTAAGACTTTCAATCTACAAATACAGTTTTTAATAAATGTTATCATTAACTATCAAGCTGGCAGCCGCATAGTGACCTGGCCTGGCATAGTCCAGAGGTCGTTGATTTACTCATAAACAGGAGATACACCATCTAACGAAGCCGGAAATATGATCCGAATCTCCGTTCCCTCATCCTGACTGCTGCTGATCGTCATCTCGGCAGCAGAGCCATAAATATGCTTCAGCCGATATTTTATATTTGCAAGACTCACCTGTGTGCCGGAGTCCTGCGGCCGGACCTCTGCCTCAAAATCGGCTATCGCCTGTTTGCTCATACCGATCCCATCATCAATCACAGAAAGAATCATCTGATGGTCCTGTCTTTGCACCGTCACACATATGTAGCCGCCATGCGCCAGCGTGTTTCTGACCTTTCCCCCCATTAAACCATGGAAAATTGCGTTTTCCACCAGCGGCTGAATAATATTGATCGGAATCAAAACGGTTCTGGCATCCGGATCAATGTCCCATTCAACCTCAAAGTCTTTCAAATAGCGGTAACGCTGGATCAGCACGTACTCCTTCGTCAGCTCCGCTTCATGGATAATCGTCTGCATATTATTTTCTTCTGCTGTGGAGCTCAGTGTGTTTTTCAGGATTGCGGCTAGGGCATCGTTTACCCTGATCAGATCTTCATTTCGATTCTGTGTAGCAAGGATTTTGATGGTATGCATGGTATTATGGATGAAATGAGGATTGAGCTGCGATACCATGAGCTTATAGCGCATGCGGCTTTCTTCTTTCTCTTTTTCCACCAGAAGATCCAGATGCTTTTTCAGCTCATCCTTCATCTCATTAAACTTCTCACACAGCTCTTCGATCTCGTCGCCTGTCTTAATAGAAATTTCCTGCTCAAAATCCCCTCGTGAGAGCTCCTTCATGCTCTTCACCAAGAACGACAGCGGGCGCAGCTTACGGCTCAGCATCACTACGCAGGCAATGATCAGGACGACAGCCTGGCTCACCAGAACGAGAATTCCAAGATTCAGTATCGGCATATAGTCTTCAAACAGCTCCTGATCGTTCACCTGCCGGTAAATAGTGAGATTTCCCAGTTCTGTTTTTTCCGTAAAATAACTGCTTCTGTTCAATGTGACTGTATCTTCCAGCTGCCATGACCGGTCAGTGCCAGAATCCGCCTCGCCGTCTGCATAAAACAGATTGCCGTAGGCATCACAGACCGTAAACTTCCCAACCGTAAAGGCGGTATCCAGTATTTTCTTCGGCTTGCTAAACGTAGAAAAAATGCAGATCAGACTGCGCATACTCCCCACGTCACGCCACGTGCAGTATGCGTATAGCTGGGCGCCGCTGTGATCGGCTGCGGTGTTCTGCAGGATCTGCGCAGCAGAAAAAGGCTGTGAGACATACGTCCCATAACCTTTCTCCCTGAAACTCATATATCCTTCACTCTGCAGAAATTCGGACAGTTTTTCTTCATCTGCACCCAGAGAATAATGTGCCGAACCGTTTTGCGGCTGGATCATGACCGGACAGCCTGCAGCATTATCATATGATGCCTGGTAGCGGTTCAGCAGAACACGGAACATCCGCTCCTCTCGGTCGCGCTCCTCCCGGCTTAATTCCCCTTTTTCTATGTATACCAGTTTCTCATAGAGCTCTTTGTCCAATGTCATCATATTGGCCACCGTATCCAGCTGTTTCAGGATCGTATCCAGCTGGTCCACCGCCTGGTCATTGATCGTTCCCGCGTATTGGAGCGCCACCGAACGCGCGGTTGACAGGGTAAGCATATATAATGCCGCAATCGCAGCCAGGATAATGGCTGCCGCGATGATGATCTGGCTTCTTATAATTTTTCCGGTCAGGCTTTTATAGTTTTTCATCATTCATCTCATCTCTGTGTTCTGTGTTTTTATAAGTCCCCGGACTGATGCCCTCGACCTGTTTGAAAACTTTGCAGAAATACTGATTGCTGGAAAATCCCGTCATCTCGGCTATCTGAAAAATCTTATACCCTTCCCGGATATACTGTTTCGCCATGTAGATGCGGTAGCCCGTCAAATACTCGATGATTGTTTTGCCGGTTTCCTTTTTAAACTGTACAGAGATCCAGCTTTTGGATGCATGGATATGGTCTGCGACCATGTTCACATCCAGGTGAGCATTCTGAAAATTTTTTCTCAGATATCTCATCGTCTGCAGTACGCTGGATGTATACCGCGCTTTCATGTTTTCCGCGTTTGTTTCAATCAGCCTGCGTGTCGCATCTTTGATCCATGCGATCGCTTGCTCATATGAATACCACGACTGTCTGTTCTCTGCCTGCAGCAATTCCATATTATTTCCCGACTGGATATTCCACAGATTTTTGTAGCCCTCCTTCAGATACTGCAGGACACCGGACATCGCCCGGTTCAGATATTCCCCATCCTGCTTTCCAAAAGCCGGCCGGAAGATCTTTTCCAGTTCCCCTTCTGCCTCCTCAGGCAGATAATTTTCCACACATTTTTTATAGGAATCCAGCTTATATTCATCCGTACACGTTCCGCACAGGATTTCACGAAAGCAAAAAATCCGGCGATGAGGTTCAAAAAATTTACAGCAAAATTTCCTTTTCTGTTCTAAATATTTTACGAAAAGCATTTGAGGCGTATCTTTCTCAGCAAAACAAAACACGCAGAAATGCATGGTCGTATTTAATCGCAATTTTTTATCAAGCTCTTTGATCTTAAACATAAAATCATGATAATTGAGTTCAAACGGCCGCTCGTCTGATACATCGTATAACAATAAATATCGGTCTGTGCCTATTCGCGCAATGTTCAGGTAACAGCTCTTGTCCTGCATACCGCTCACAATTGCCCGCAATTCCTGATAGTTGATCCCGCCGTTAACGCTTGTCTGCTGTATCTCAGATTCAAAACACGGGATGGCAGAAGCGCCCTCAATAACAGCCGCAAAATATTTCTGATCAAAGAGCTTCCTGAGCTTGAAACTCATCCCCTCCAGCGAAAAAGCGTCTGCGCCGTTATGAAACAATTGCGTGAGCTCATATTCGAACTGGGTTCTCGTTCTCATCCATAGATTATAAAACTCTGTCTGAAGCTTCAGAAGCTTATCCAACAAATAAGTGTGTGATAATTCGTGCTTCAGTATATAATCGGCCGCACCGATTTTAACCGCATCTTTGGCATACGTGAATTCATCAAATGCGGTTAAAAAAATGATGTGGCAGGAATCCGTAATCCTCTTGATCGACTGCGCCAGCTCGATGCCATTCATAAACGGCATCGAGATATCCGTGATCACAATATCCGGGCGATATCTTTTGTACAGGGCAAGCGCCTCCCGCCCGTTATAGGCCGACGGTACCAGTTCAAAGCCGTAGGCTTCCCAATTGATTAATTCTTCAATGTACTGTACTGAACGCTGTTCGTCATCGGCTATCATTATCTTCAGATTCATAACGACCTCTTCTGTATCCCTCTTCATTCTTACATTACTGTAACACATTTTTGCCAAAAGAAAATCTGCTATTTTCTGGAAATCTGTTATTTGTAAAATTAGAACCAGCGGGAGGAGGGGATTCGGGACGCATATGTCTCTAACGGAACCCATCCGGTCCATAAAAATTGTGATAATGTCTTTTGCGTCACACCCAACGTGATAAATTCTTCCGGACACATGCCATTTTCATCATATACACGCGGAAACTCGCGATGTTTGTACAGCTCTGCTATAATCGCTTCCGGAATTTTCTCGTCGATCTTTATGGTCCTGGGCGGATCCTCCTCCAGAACCATCCGCTGTACCCGCGGCTGTAAGGAAAATACCATATCGCTTCCCGTAAGCTCCGTGAGATGACTGGTGCGCCGCAGACCGGCCGGCATGATCTTTGCGGAGATCCCTTTCTTTTGAAACAGCTCATACAGTTTCTTGCAGACTGCATTTCCCGCATGCCTGATGCATTTCGTATCCAGATCGGTCTGATTGTCGACCGCAGTCTCTGTCAGATATTCGTCCAGCCTTCCGCCCTGCTGGACTACGAAGCACGGCCTGACCGGAATCCTGTTTTCTTTTGCTTTTTTCACTCCGCGTTCGTACGCTTCGCCCACAGACAGCCCCTGTGAGACAGAGAAGTTGAGGGTGGTACACACCGCGATGCCGCGCGCAGCCAGCTCCTCGACGACCGGCAGGGCGGATTTTACCGTCGGCAGCTTCACTGCAATGTTGTCCCCCCAGGAATGGTAGCGCAGCGCCTGTTCCAGCATCAGCCTGCTGTCATGGCAGATGGCCGGATTGAGCTGGCCCAGGGCATATCCCTGCTGCATATCGCTCGCCTCATAGATACTGTAAAATTGTTTTGCCGCATCGACCGCCACGATGCGAAGCAGTGCCTCAGCTCTCTCTTCGGGCGATAATCCTTCCGGAATCTTTGTGACCTCCTCCGACCAGTAATCCGGATCCGCCTGCAGCGCTTTGATCGTCAGGACCGGATTCGTCGTAACCCCTGTCGCACCGTTTTGAATTGCCTCTGCGATCTCCTGTGGAACTGCAGAATCATTCCACCAGGCAGTCGGAGTTTCATCTGCAAGCCATTTCAAATAATTCTTCACCATCTACCTTTTCACCTGCTCTCCCCATGCTAAATACGGATTGGGAACCTTCGGTCCTTCCCCTAACTCAAAACCGCCGGTGACATGCAGATCTTCGCCGGTGATAAAGCTTGCCCACGGACTTGCCAGAAACAGCATCGCATAGGCAACCTCCTCCGCCTCACCGCCGCGTCCCAGCCACTGCAGGCTGTCCGAATATTTTACAAAGCCCTCCGGATCCTCCTGAAGACTGGTCGTACACTCAAACATCTCTGTGTTAATGTGACCCGGCTTGATCTGATTGACCCGCACACCATTGCGCGCCTCATCGATCGCCAGAGAACGGGTGAAGGTATGGATCGCACCTTTGGTGGAACAGTATGCCAGAGAGCCCTCGTCACCGGTTGTTCCCAGTACGCTGCCCACGTTGATGATATTGCCCCTGGAGCTGCGCAGATAGGGCAGAGCATATTTGCAGCTCATGAAATAAGCCTTCAGGTTGGTATCCAGGACATCCTGATACATTTCCAGGGTGATCATATCGATGGGCTGCTGCAGCGGAAAATAGCCGGCACAGTTGATCAGAATGTCTAATTTCCCAAACTGCTGTACCGTAAGCTCCACGATCTCACCGATCCTGTCATAGTCGCGGACATCGCACTCATAAAAAACACAGGTTCCCCTGCCTTCGCGGTTGATCTCCCCGGCCAAAGCTTCCCCCAGTTCCACGCTGCGCCCCATTGTCACCACATGGACACCTGCCGCACAGAAGGTGCGGACACAGGCCTTTCCAATACCCTTTGTCCCTCCTGTGATAATCGCAACTTTTCCCTTCATTCCCTCTTCAAATGGTTGATATTTCAAACTTGAATTCCTCCTTTGATGTCCGCCGCATATTCCGGCAGCCCTTTGATATCGGTGTGGATACAGTAAACTCTGCCGTTATGAGGCGCATTGAAATCGTACCCCTGGGGTGCAATCGAATGGCGGACAACTTCCGCAGAGGACGTCACATAGATATCCGTCAGTTCCTCTCCGCCAAACATCACAGAGGACGTCTGTCCCGACGGAATATGGATTTTTCGTTCAATACACCCATCCGGATCGCATCGCACAATGCCGTAGCCATACCACAGTGCCGACCATAAGAACCCTTCCGCATCGACGGTCATCCCATCCGGTATTCCCTCATAATCCGGAATTTTTACTACAACGCGCTTATTGGAAATGCGGCCTGTTGCAGCTTGATAATCATAGGCATAAATCTCCCGCGTATACGTATCGGTCACATACAGGGTCTTCTGATCCGGAGAGAATGCAATGCCATTCGAAAGGCCAAATCCTTCATCCAGAATCGTAAGACTGCCGTCAGAATCGACCGAATAGAGCCGCCCGCGCTCAAAGTCGTCTCCGACTGTCTGACCATAAAATGTTGTTCCAAAGAGGAACCTCCCCATGGGATCGGCGGCCGCATCATTGCAGTGAAGCACCTGTCCCTGACAGGAATCCGCAAGCAGACGCCATCCATGCACAGCGTCCCAGAGATATAAACCCTGATGTGTCGCACAGACGAATCCCCCGTTTTTATTTAACGTAAATCCACTGACATTTTTCCCCTGTGCAATCTTTTGAATTTCCTTACTGGCCGGACGATAAGAAAACAACTCTCCCGCCAGCATGTCAGACCAGTAAAATGTCTGATTCTGCACATCCCACATGGGGCATTCCCCGCACCGGTAGGAAGCTTCTGAAATAATGCTGTAGGTACTGGATTCCATTCCGTTCACTCCTTTCAAAGCTTAAACATAATTTTATAGCCTGTCTTTTCGAAAGCCGCTGCAAATGCATCCTGCCATTCCTCCAGGCTGTACTCCCGGCTGATCAGCCGGTCAACCTTGAGCAGTCCGTCCTTCATCAGACGAATTGCCGTCGCAAAGGATGAGCGTTCGGAACCGAAGCTGTTGACGATGTGCTTCTGGTTGATCAACGCATGATCCATATCGAATGCGATCTGTCTTCCAAACAATCCGACCTGCACGTACTGCCCGCATTTTCTGAGAAGCCTGAGGCAGGTATCGGCAGAGGGCTGCGCTCCCGCACACTCATAGACAACGTCATACATCTCGCCGCCGGTAATATCCGCCGCCTTTTTGAAGACGTCCTCCTGCTGCACATTTACCACATGGTCCGCGCCCAGCTCTTTTGCAAGGCTCAGGCGATTTTCATCAACATCCGTACCGCCCACCGTCACATTGGCTCCTGATATTTTTGCCAGCTGCACCACAATCTGTCCCATGGCTCCCGGACCAGACACGTAGACGTAATCTCCCGCTCTGAGCCTTGAAATTTCCAGAACTGAGCGCACGCAGCAGCCAATGGGCTCTATGAGCGCCGCCTCCCGCAGCTGTACCTGTTCGGGTATTTTAAACACCCGGTCTGCTCTGACGGCGATATACTCTGCCATCGCCCCATCCATACCGGAACCAAAAGACTTCCGCTCGGTACACTGCAAAAGCAGTCCTTCCTGGCAGAAACGGCAGCGGCCACAGGTATAACCCGGCACCATCGAAACAATCCGGTCACCTGCTGTAAATCCGCTGACACCGCTTCCGGTTTCACAGACCGTTCCACTAAACTCATGGCCCATAATAACCGGTAAATTTGCAGGATATTCATCCCTGACAACATGCATATCCGTACCACAGATTCCCACATGAGAGACCCTGACCAGCAGCTCATCCTCTTTGATTTTTGGTGCCGGCACTTCTCTGATTTCGACCCCGCCGTCTCCTTCATGCACCTTACATAACGCTCTCATTTTTCTACCTCCGTTTCCGGTTTCAATGTATTCATTGAGTCCCTCTTTTCACAATTTCCGCAACCTCAAACATCGTAAATGCCGGAAACTGTATCCTGGTGCTTCCATTTTTTATTTCTGTCTCAAGCTCCCGGTCACTGTTGAGCAGCCTGGCCGATGCCGCTTCGTACGGCAGGGTAACACTGACGTTACTCATTGTAGCCGGAGGCATCACATCCTGCATATTTACAGCAGATATATACTGTCTGCCATCTTTCAGCCAGGACATAACCTCGACAAAAACCGGCGCCTCCGTCTCATATACAAGCTCGCCGCACAGACTTTTAAAGATCCTGCCCACGGTAAGCTTTGCGGAATAATAGTCCAGCATTTCTATGGGACCGCCGACCCAGAAGATGCTGCCTTTGCCGACTGTTTTCAGGACGGCGCAGGGCTCGTCCGTAAAGACGCCCGGCGGATCCGAATGAATCGCAGCATAGTCGTGTGTATACGGCGCTGTATAGGGAAGCGCCAATGTTGCCAGCGTCTGCTGCTCCCCATAAAACCGTAAGCGCGCCTGCCTGTTGGTGTACATCGGAGACTGACTGTCAAATTCCCGGAAATATTTCTTTCCCATCTCAGTCGGAACCATATAAGCCGCATAATGAGCGGTATCCCCGAGATCCTCCGCTTCCAGAAGCTCCAGCAGCCGCACATGCCCGGGTTTTCCGGAAAGATAGACATGGCCTCCGTTTCTGATATAAGTTTCAATCGCTTCCATCTCCTCATCGCGGATGTTGGCAACGTCTGAAATGATGAGCAGATCATCCTGCAGGTTTTTGAGATTTTGCGAGGCAACAACATCATACGGAATATTGTGCAGCCCCAGAATCCTTCCCGCTGCGACTTTCGCATGATAAAACTGATTGTCCGCGGCCGCTTTTCGTTCCGCCTCAATCACTCGTTTTCCATTATCTGCGCGGTCATACTTGGAATGACTGGGATACCATACCGCCGCATTTTTCAGATAATTCCCATTGACATACGGCTCATAGGGCCTGGTGGCCGCAAAGCAGTTCTTGATAATGCCCTGGTAGACAGACGCACACAGCTCTCCGGAGGGATCGATACCGTCACAGATCGAAAAAGCACCGTTATGCTCCAACGCAATAAATCCCTGCCGCACCAGCTGCTCCATTGCCTTTGTCGTCGTGTGATACGAAAGATTCCTGTCGCAGCGAGAGCTGATAAACACAAAGGGAAGGCTTTTCGATATGTTTTTATAGTACTTACAGAAAAATGACTGTTCAAAATAGCTGTCGTAAGTATCGCCGCCCACATAATCACAGCTTTCATTGACAAGATCTGTATGACCGGATATCCAGGAAAAATGAACACATCCCTGGTTGTGTTCACAGGTGCACTCCGGATCCGCCTCTTTCACCGTATCGCTGAGCATTTTGGTGAATTCAGACAGCCACAGCTCGCGCCGCTGCTGAAAATCACGGAAGGCCGCATCATCCCAGTCCACATACTGCGGCATCTCTCTTCCGGTCTCTTCGTAATACCGTTTGCGGCAGGATGCACAGAAGCACACCGTCGGCCATAATGGCATGTCCAAAAAAATGGAATCAAATTTGTATTTCGATACGATTTCATATACGCAGTTTTTTGCATACGCCCGGTACTCCCGGTTATTCGGACATACCATCGCATACCTGGCCCTTTCAAAATGGGGAATCCGCGAGGTAGAGTACGCATGATAATCCAGCGCCTGTTTCCCATCCTGATCGATACACCGCCAGTCAGGATGATGGTCATACGCATAGTTATCGTAAATCTGTGAGAAATAACCTTTTACGGCCAGGCCATTTTTTCGCGCCAGCTCTGTCATGGTTCCCACATAGTCAAACTGCTGTTTTTTTAAGGTCGGATGCATCTTCCCAAACTCTGTCGGGAAATAAGCAAGACCCGACCAGGGACGGCATTTGACCAAAATGGTCTGCCCTTCCGCCTCTTTCACCAGAGCAATCATTTTTTCCGCATTTAAGCGGGACAGATACTCCTCATTTTCCCAGCCGATATGCATATCAATAAAGCACCATCGGTATTTGTCATTTGTCCACATATCATTCCTCTGCTTTCTGTCAGATCAGCGGATAATCTCTGCACTCTTTGGCAGCCTCCACCATCGCGATCACATTCTCCACCGGTGCATCCGGCTGGATATTATGGTTTGGGGTAAAGACGTAGCCGCCGCCTTTGCCGAGCACCTGTATGTGATGCTTCACGTGCTCCCGTACCTCCTCGCGGGTTCCTGCGCGCAAAACACTCTGGGTGTCCATGCCGCCTCCCCAGAATACGATCTTTTTATCAAACTCCGCTTTCAGTTCCTCTGCCTTCATACCGGCTGCGTTGGTCTGCACCGGATTGAGGATATCGATCCCCGCCTCGATCATATGAGGAATCAGATTCCTGATGGAGCCGCAGCAGTGCATCATTACTTTAACACCGAAATTTTTGTGGATATAATCGCTGATTCGCCTGTATGCCGGAACATAGACCTCCGCAAATACATCCGGTGAGATCAGCTCGCTGGCCTGACCGCCGAAATCCGCGGTCGAGATCAGTACGCTGTGCAGATATTTTCCTGTGCCCTGAAGATAAATGCCAAGATTTTCAATCGTCCAGTCAACCATCGCCTCCACATGCGTCCTGCAGTAATCCGGCTCCGTCACCAGAAGCACAAGCCAGTCACTGTATGTATGTCCGCCAATATTGAATCCGAAGAGATCATTCATGACAAAGGTTCCGTGCAGCGCGTACTCGGTGTTCTCATAATACAATTTCGCCCGTCTTTCCAGCGTACGGACATGCTCTTCGTGCATCATCGGAAGAGAGGCCACGAACGCTTCAGGATCCGTATAGTCGATGGTTTCGCTCATCCGCGTTGCCAGAGTGCTGTCAAAATAAATGCCGTCCGGACTCATGCGGTAGGTTACCTCCCCATCCGCATTCAGCACATGATAATACCCTGCCTCGTCCTTAACCGGATGGAAGCCCCCGGGAACCATGATACGGTTTCCCAGATTGGTGACAAAGACCTTCCAGTCCTGATTGGGAATATCGAAGCAGTTGACAACAGACTCCAGTTGGATCACATCCGCCTGCATCCACTGGACCATCTCCATATCAATGTGTGCCTTCATCAGACAGGCGTCAAACGCCCTGACCGGCTCCAAATCATATCCAAGCCCGCGCACAAGCCGGGCATACGCATCCACATGAAAAGTAGTTGACCTGGTTGCCCCAAGCCCAATCGGAACTTTATCCGGCTCCTCAAAGTTACACGCTGCAATTACACGTTCTCTTGATGTCATATCCATGACCCTCCCTATGTTCACTACAAAGCTATAATCCCCGAATTCTCCGGTATCGTAAGAAATGTCTGCAGTTCCTGAAAATTCAGCATGGAACCCGCATACAGTACGGCTCCGATCCAGTAGGCCAGATCATGATCCATTTTTCCCGTTACGATGCGTTCATACACTTCGGCAGTCATCAGCATCCGCCCCGTAAAATCACTGCTCTCGCCCTCTTCCAGTACGCAGGTTCCATTTTGAATGCGCACAGTCCAGACTCCGTCGTTTTCGCCGCTTCGATTGATTTTATATATCAGTACCAGCTTTCGTCCGGTATATTTGTCCGGATCAAAAAAGACCGGTATTTTTTCCAAATGCTCTTTCACAGAAAATCCCATAGCCGCCTCCTTTATACGCCGCCGGCAAAATCATCCGCTGCCCGGCGGATTGCGTTCAAATGTTCTATGGTCGTACCATAGGGCACAGAATCACCTGAGCCCAAAAGAACACCGTTTCTTCCCCGGGTCCGTTCCAGGATCATCATTGCCTTTCTGTAACAGGTCTCCGGATCCTCCGCAATAAAATCATGGCACTCCAGTCCGCCTTTGACTGCCTTATTGGGCCACATCTCAGCCGCCTCCCAAAGCTCTGTGTCTCCGGTCGGACTCGGCGAAATATCACCGATGGCATCGTATCTTCCCGCCAGGAGTTCCTTCTCCAGCAATTTCAGCTTGCCGCACATATGAACGACGTGCAGCTTTCCCGTATCATGAATGATATCCGCATAATCATTGAGCGGATCAAGCAAATAGTCCTGATACATCGTCGGAGACTCCGTGGTCGTACTGACATTTTCAGACTGCAGAAACACCTCAGCCTCACTGCGTGCTGCTGCCTGCCTGATCAGCTCTTTATTCTGCTCATGCATCAGCTCCATAGTCGCATCGAAGAGGTCCGGTTCGTCCTGCATCAGATAATAGGTATTCTCCACGCCGGCAATAAGCTCAATGAAATTTTTGAAGGGAGACATCTCCTGAGAGATCACACTTACACAGATTCCATCATCCCCGATCTGCCGCTTTTCCCACCGGTAATGTTCACGCAGATCGATCAGTCTGGGAACACTGTGCTCTCTTACATAGTAAAACACCTTTAGATCTTCGGGTGTTTTCAGCAAATACTCCACATGAGGATTCAGGGAATTGAACGCGCCGCTGCGATATCGCTCTGTGATGGTTCCCACCGGGGTTTCATACCCCAGCAGAAGATCCCCATCCACGAACCTGCGGATCAAGGTGATGCCGCTGTCCGGCAGGGGCACAACGGAGCGCTTGTAATCCGCGGCATACTGTGTCCAGATATCAAGTCCGGCCGCCCGCATAATATCCGGAATATAATGCGGCATATCGTCCGCAAACGCCCCGGCGCTGTACGCTACCACCAACGGCACACACGGCACCCGGTCCACCTCCTCACAGCGAAGCGCTGCCAGGATACGTTCTTTTCCGCTCATTACTTCCGTGCTCAAATCATCTGCCCCCTTTTTCAAAAAACCCGGGATGTTCTACTTCAAATCCATTGTGTTTAATAACTTCTGCATACCAATAAGCACTGTCCTTCGGTGTCCGTTCCAGAGTTTTATAATCGATATATACCAATCCAAACCGCGTTCCCAGGCCATCGATCCACTCAAAATTATCGTGATAGGACCAGATATGATAGCCGGTGATTGGCACACCTTCCTGAATCGCTCTGTGAATTTGGAGCAAATCATTTTTCAAATAGGTGATGCGGTTTGGATCATGCACCTTTCCATCACAATCCTTCCAGTCATTGGATGCGCAGCCGCTCTCGGTGACAATGATATTGTCCACCGGGTAATTATCGTAAACATAGTGGATCGCATCATAAAAGCAAGTTTCCTCCATCAGCCACCTGTGATCTGTACGCGGATACTCGTAATTCGGTTTTCTTTCCAAAAGCACATTGGCCCCCAGCGGCCATGCCTTTTTATCCGCTTCCACGTAATGAGGATTGTAGGTATTCAAGCCGAAGAAATCTACGGGCTGACAGATCGTCTCCATATCGCCGGCTTCCACTTCCGGCATTTTTACTCCGGCAGCCGCATAGGCTTCCATCAGCTTTTCGGTATAGCTGCCTTTTAAGATCGGATCCATGATATAGTCGTTGTAGGACATACTGATCAGCTCGGTCTTCTCCCGGTCTGCAGCGCATTCCGGATCATAGGGCCGCATCATGTGCAGACTGATCTTGATGCCGATACGGCTGCCAAGACCTGTCTTTCTGAAGGCTTTTACAGCCTCCCCATGGCAAAGAAATACGTGATGGCCTGCCTGCAGAAACTCATGATAGTCATTGTGCGCCGGCGCGTATCCGGAGCCATTGAACCCGAACAGCACCGACAGAGGCTCCACAAAGGTAATCCAGTCATCCACCAGATCGCCAAACTCCTGATAACAGATGTTGGCATAATCGGTAAACCATGTCACGATTTCCCGGTTTGCCCATCCGCCCCGATCCTGAAGAGCCTGCGGCAGGTCCCAGTGATACAGCACCGCCATCGTCCGGATGCCATGTTCGCGGCATTTTTGAAAGACTGACCGATAATATTCCACGCCCTTACGGTTGACCTCGCCGACTCCTTTCGGCAGGATCCGCGGCCAGCTTATGGTATATAAAAAGCTCTGGTAACCCAGTTTTCCCATCGTATCAATGTCTTCCCCATATCTGTGGTAAAAGTCGGCAGCCACATCCCCCGTCGTGTTGTCCGCTACATTCCCCTGGATATGTACCAGGCGGTCCCAGATGCTCTCACCTTTTCCATCCTCATTCCATGCGCCCTCGATCTGATAGGAGGACGACGCCGTACCCCATAAAAAATCCTTGGGAAAATCATATCTGTTCATACTGTAACCTCCAAAATTCCTATTTTCTTCTGTAATTTCCTGCCGTCTCAAAAAATGCGATCACATTTTCCGGCGGCGTGCCGGCCTGCATGGCATGGGAAGGAGCAATGATATAGCCACCGTCTTTTCCCAGGACATCGATGCGTTCCCTGACCTCCTGCTCCACATCCCTGACTGTCTTAAACGGCAGCGTGCTCTGCACACTGACACCGCCATGAAAGCAAAGCCGATCACCCCAGTTGTCTTTCATAACCTGCGGATCCATCCCCCTAGCATCAAACTGCAGCGCCTCCAGAACATCCACACCGGCATCCATCAGCTCCGGAATCACCGGCATGATAGCTCCGTCACAGTGATACAGTACTCTGGCGCCGTATTCGTGGATGACGTCAAACAACCGTTTGTGATGCGGTTTGATCACCTCCCGATAAACCTCGAGAGACATCTGCAGACTGATCTGTGTACCCAGATCATCTCCGCAGAAGACCAGATCGACCTGCCCGTCTGCTGCCTCCAGCGCCCTGCGGAAATATGCAATATAGAAATCCGCAACCCGGCGCATCACTTCACTGGCAAACTCCGGATTTTCGAGCAGATCGACAAACATTTTCTGCATGCCGGTCATCTGCCATGCATGCTCATACACGGTTGCTACCGGTGTCAAGAGAATCGCTTTTTCGCCTCCGGCATTCACACGCGCGATATGCTCCTTCATCCTGCTGAAATCATACCAGTCGGCCGAAGGCCACCAATACTGTTCCAGCTCTTCAAGCGTCTCACACTTTGCCAGCGGATAGTCTGTATATTCGTCATAAAACCCCTGGTTCTCGCCTTTTCCATAGCTTTTCTGCTGCCGTACAATACCAAAGAAGTCCACCTTTCGCGCTGCGTCTGCATCCAAAAACGAACCTCTTTCTTTGGGTCCCTTCCAGTCTGCTTTTACCCAGGCCAGATCCGCAAGGCTGTCACACCAGCTCATACCGCCGTCCACTTTATCCTCCAGGTTCAAATACTTTGCCAAGGCCCGCGACAGCGGCGGCTGCGGTCCGAAACCGCGGCTGATTGGAACACGGTCTGTCTCCTTATGTGCCAGAGCCGTCAGGACTCTCTCTTTCGAGGTCATCTTTTCCGTCATACCTTCACACCGCCTTCCCTGTTTTCCATAGACTCCATGATCGCTCTGGCCCTCCGCCGATTGCTGAAATATTGATTGACGCGCTCCTGATTCGTCGAAATACTCATAAATACCAACAGGAAAATACCGATGCATACATTCTGCCAGGTAGCACTGATACCTAATGAGAGCAAGCCGGAGGCCATCATTTTCATAACGAAGGCTCCGATAAACGTTGCAAGAATCTGGTCACAGTTTCGAGAAAGAAACTGGCCGATGACCACTGCCATAAGTGCCGTGAATACTCTTGCAACGGATGACATATTTTCAGCAGAACTTAATTTGGAGTTATAGGAGAGCATCATCACAGAAGCAACCCCCACTAAAAACCCGCTGATCAAAAACGCTTTGAATTTTATTTTCCTGACATTTAATCCCATAGTAGCTGCATTCGCCTGGTCACTTCCCAACGCACGCAGCTGATTTCCACTCTTCGTAAAATGCATGATAAAAACTACTATGCATGCGCATATCAGAAAGACGATATAACACGCCGGAACCGTTGCCAATCCCAGATAGGTCGTGGAAATTCCTTTGGAATCATTTACCATAATTGTCAGCGCCTCATACACCAATACCAGTCCTAACGTCACCACCATACTCGGCAGCTTTGTGAATATAACAGCGCAAGCCGTTACCATGGATATCACCATACAGCTTAAGATAATGCAGATCACCCATCCGGCCATTCCAAAACCATTGGCCTTGGCTATGCTGCCCCCTATGATCGCTCCCAGTATGGCAGCGGCTCCGATACTCATATCCAGCATTCCCGTGATCATAATGATCATCAGAGCCCATGCCAGGATGGCCCCTTCACAGACATTCTTGAGTACAGTGATCATGACATTGGCATTTCCAAATACTCCGCCGGAGATAATGGTGAATAACAGGTATACAGCTACCGGTATGACTAATGTCTTTAATGCGCGAAAAATGAAATGATTATTTTTGTTCATTTGTTTCATAAAGCACCACCATTTCTTACCTGTCACAGGGCCTGTCCCGGCCCTGTGAATTCTACATTTTGCTTAACCAATGAAATCCGCATGACGCTCAATAATCTTATCCAGAGTCAACGTATCTGCTAACTCATAGAAATCTTCAAACGTTGCCTCCGGATTCAGCCATTTGAAATATGGCTCATACTCCTGAAATGCAATCATCGGATACTTCTCGTCGTATGCATATTTGACGTAATTCTCGTAATCCTCTACACTCTCTATATACACATACGGCCAGTCTACGATCTCAGGTTTTTCGCTGAGTGGAGTTCCCATAAGACGGTTAAGAAGCATCACAAAAATATGGGTGGGGGATGCATGGGTGCCATCTGCCGTGAAGATCAAGATACCGTCTTGCAGCGCTGCCTCCGTGTCCTCAAATACAGATACGGTCTGATACGCGATCTGGCCAACCTTTCCTTCCGAACGGATCGCAGCAACTGTCGCCTCTCCGTACCCGGCACTGCCTGCGGTATCACATACGCCATCAAGGTTGGGATAGAGGGATATAAAATTTTTCATCGCCTCATTTCTGTCCTCACCTTTATATTCATGTACGATAATATCAGGGTACTCTTCCAGCATTTCGTACCAAATTGGCCACATTTTATCATGCTGTTCGTTTCCGGGGGCAGGCCCCATAAGAGCAATTTCCTTACAGCCCTGATCCAGCAGAGCCTGCAGGCCATCTATTGTTGCGTCCACCTTTTTCTCATGGATTGTTCCTACCCAATAAGGAGACTGCATCGCATATTCTTCTACCTCATCGGGGAATACCGTGTAGCACCCAAAGAGAGTCTCATTTTCATTAAATACATCAACCATTGCGGTATTCAGGCGGATGGTTATGACAGCATCCACGCCCTTTCTGCACAAAGACTCGCATACATCAAGATTCTCATCCTGTGTACAGGCTACCCATTCCCAATTCACCTTTATGGGCTGCTCCAGTGTCATCAGTCCATCGGTGATCGCCTGCAGAGAGCTTTGATACCCCTGTGCCAATACATCGGAATAACCCCAGCACACAAATGCGAAATTGAATTCCATCGGTTCCTTTGATCCGGCATCCTCACTCGCTTTTTCTGCAGTTCCTTCTTCCTGTGTTTTCGCTTCCTCATTTTTCGTAGTCTCCCCGCTGTTTGCAGAAGAACCTCCGCAGGCTGTGAGTGATGCGCAGAACATTCCGATCGCGATCATCCCTGCCAGTAACCTCGTTTTTCTCATACTGCTTTTCCTCCTTTGGATTTGAATTATTTTTAAAAGACACAAGCGTCCTTTAAGATCTGTGTTTTAAATTTCCCTATGCAATCGCCTCTCCTCTGGAACGCTCAAAGGTCATAGCGACCATCCCGATAAATAAGAGTCCTTTTAAGATCGTGATATGTTCATGCTGCAGACCACATAATAGCAGGCCGCTTTCCAGGATGACCAGAATCACACACCCGATCACTGCACACCAGCTCCTTACCTTTGCTCCACCGCTCAGCGGGATGCCCCCGAGCAGCAGTGCCAGAAAGATATCGATTTCAAATCCGGAACCGGTATTTGCTCTTACCATGGATGCCCGGATCACATTGATGGACCCTGCAATCGCCACTGTAACGCCTACGATAATGTAAGCAGCAATCTTGGCATTATCCACCTTAATTCCAGACTGCTTCGCCGTCTGCTCGTTGCCGCCGATCGCTTTCAAATTTTTACCATAGCGTGTTTTTTCAAAGACCAGAATCACCCCTGCCACAATCACAAGGATCAAAATGAATTTGACGTAGATATTATCATATCTGGAAAACTGCGCAGGTGCATACGCCGGATTCAGTTCTGTTACGGCGGTTACGATTCCTCTCAGAATATAGTTCATGCACAGCGTCATAATCAGCGGCTGAAGCTTCAGTTTGGCTGTCATCAGCCCGTTGAGCAGGCCCACCAGAAATCCGGTGGCAATGGTCGCAAGCAGAATCACCGCCATTTTTCCTGCTGTAAGCACATTGGAATCGCCCACAATCAGCAGCGTTTCCATCATGCACAGTCCCAGCAAAGAGCCTACGGACAGATCAATACCGCCGTGTGAATAGACGAACACCGCCCCCATAGCGACAATGATCATCGGGAAGATCGTATTTGTCATGGTTCCGATATTTGCCAGTGAAAACAGGACACCCTTTGTCGCAATCTCCAGACCGATCGAAAGTACGATCAATACAAGAAACGGCAGATAGTTGGTCAGCTTTTTTTGTTTAATTTCTTCTAAAAAATTACTGTGTTTCCCCATTTTTCCTCCTTATCCTCCGTCAGATCATATATTCCACAATCTGCTTTTCTGTCGGCATCTCATCCCGAAGAATTTCTCCTGTTATTTTTCCATCCTTCATAACAACAATCCGATCGCTCATGCCGATCAGCTCCGTCAGCTCCTCTGAAATCAAAAGGATTGCTTTCCCCTGCTTTTTCAGCTTGTACATCAGCTTGTACATACCCGCTTTAACGCCGATATCGATACCCCGCGTCGGACAGTCCATGATGAAAATGTCGGAACCGTTGCCCATCCACTTCGCAAAAACGACCTTCTGCTTATTTCCCCCTGATAACTCGCTCACATACTGATCAAGCGAATTGCATTTGATCTTGAGCAAATCTGATTCTTTTTTTGCAAAATTTTTTTCTGCTTTTGATGAGATATAATGATGCTTTTCAATCAGCCTGTAGGAGGGCATAAGGATGTTGTCTTTGATGCTTGCATTCAGGACAACAGCCTCCAGATCTCTGTTTTTCGATACATACCCAATTCCGCTGTTCTTTGCGGTATAGCAGTCCCTGATTTCCACACTCCGAAGGTGATTGAACACCTTGCCGGTGATCGTCGGATTGATGCCGTATGCAAGCCGTCCAAGCTCATGCATGCCGCATTCAGAAAGACCCGCGATGCCGAGAATCTCACCTTTATGCAGCGTAAGACTCAGATCAGTAATAAGTGCATCATCCGAAACGTGTTCCAGCGATAAGGCAGCCTCTTTGCTGTGCGCCCCATCCATATCCGCACGGTAATAATGTCCGCTGAATTCCCGTCCAACCATCATTTCCCGAATCTCATGGATACTGGTCTTTTCTTTCTCCATGGTATCGATATAGATACCATCCCGCAAAACCGTGATGCTGGTGCACACTTCCATCAGTTCATCCAGATCATGCGTAATAAAAATAACCGCTTTATTCTCCGCCTTCTGCTTTTTGATGATCTCATACAGAATATCCCGTCCCACCTGTGACAATGCGGTTGTCGTCTCATCTATGATCAGCACTTCCGGCTTCTTATACATGATCCTCGCGATCTCCACCAGCTTTCGGCTCTCTGCACCCAACTGTGAGATTTTCGTTCTCGCATTGATATCCTGCATACCCAGGCTGTCAAGCAGCGTCTGAGCCGTTTTATTCATCTTGGCGCTGAGAAAAACGCCCCCTTTCGTAAAGTTTTTCTCATATCCGAAAAAAATATTGGCTGCAACGGAGAGATCCCGAATGGTCCCCATCTCCTGCACGATCATGCCGATCCCTTTTTCACTGGCTTCCAGTACATGCCTGGGTGCGAATTTTTCGCCCTTAATGTACATGTCTCCACTGTCCATCGGCTGAATCCCGGCAATGATAGAAGATAACGTCGATTTTCCCGAACCGTTTTCCCCCACCAGTCCTCTGATTTCTCCTCTGTGTATCTCCAGAGATACATCGCTTAGAGCCTTAGTCGGACCAAATGTTTTACAGATGTTTTTACATACAAGCAATGAATGATTGTTCAATATTTACCCCACCCTTCCCAGAAGAATTCTTGATTTAAGTTTATAATCCCCAGGTATTTATAGCAATTTGAAAATTATTCATTTGTTGTAATATAATTTTTTGTATAATATTTTATTATTTTAAAATTTTCACTTTGAGATTCTTGTATTTTTACACAAAAAGAACGTGCTTTCGCACGTTCTTTTGTCTTTTTTGTCTCCGTTTATCATGATTTATTTTTAGGACTCTGAATCCGGCATTTCAGAGATTTTGATTCCCCAAAAAAATATATTACTTAATAAAACCAACCTCCCGGCAGATGCGGGCTATTTCTGTTTCTTTTCGTTCATTAAACACAAGCCTGTTCTGCTCAAAGAGATTATTGCCCTGGGTGTCAATTGAAACAATTAGCGGTCCATAGCCTTTTACCTTGCAAACCCATAATGCTTCCGGCATTCCTAATTCCGCCCACTGGACATCAAGGATTTGCTCCACCTTCTGCGCTGCGAGAACCGCATTTCCGGCCGGATAGACCAGGTGCAGAGCATGATATTTCATACATCCGTTCTGAGTATCGATCCCCATTCCACCTTTTCCAACAATTAATTTCACTCCCGTTTCTTTCATAAATTCTTCTTCAAATTTCTCCATCCGCATACTGGTGGTTGGGCCGACTGAAATCATTTGAAAGGTGCCATCTGCATTGGCTTTTATGATCGGTCCGGCATGCAGAATTGCCTTGTCACGCACATCCACCGGAAGCGGCCGGCGTTCTTCCACCACACGCCGGTGTGCAATGTCCCGGCAAGTTACGATAATTCCATTCAGATAAACGATATCACCAATTCGGAGATTCTTAATGTCCTCGTTAGAAATGGGGGTCGTCAAATAAAATTCTCTCATAATATCACTCCCCTGTTCATCGGTAATTGATAATTCAACTGACGGTCAAATAAGATCCTGCCGCGCCGGTGTGACCAGCAGCCGGTATTGACTGCAACGCCGATCGTGGAAGGATGCCGGGCGGTGTTGACGATGTTCACACCCAGGACGGATTTCTTTCCCCCAAGGCCCTGCGGGCCGAGACCGATGTTGTTGATGCCGTCTTCCAGCAGGCGTTCCATTCTGGCAGCATTGGTATTAGGACTGACACTGTCCGCCCTGCGCATCAGGGCCAGCTTGGAATTCATCGCAGCTGTCTCCACACAGGTGGCAATCCCAACACCAACTAAAAGCGGGGGACAAGCGTTAAGGCCATAGCTGGTCATCTGATCCATGACGAAACGAACAACCCCTTCATAGCCTTCACCCGGCATCAGGACTTTTGCTGCTCCCGGCAGACTGCAGCCACCGCCGGCCATATAGACGTATAGCTCCAGCTTGTCGCTGTCGCCATCAATTTCCATGAAAACTGATGGCAAACCGGTTCCAATGTTCAGGCCAGTGTTGTACTCATCAAAGGTCTCCACAACATTATGACGTAAGGGGATCTTCTTCGTAGCCAGATAAACCGCCTGCCTCAAAATGACATTGAGTTCTGCCAGCAATGGGAATTGCGCCCCACATTTAATAAAAAATTGCAATACTCCCGTATCCTGACAGCTGGGTCGTTTCAATTCTTCTGCCAGTGACTGATTCTCTCTCATTGTCTCATAAACCAACCTCTGCAGCGGCTCTGTTTCAATTTCGGCCAGTTCTTCTAATTTGCAGATAATATCGTCTGGCAGCCGTCGGCTGACAACATCGATGTAATTCACCAGTATGTCACATAATCTTCTCCCGTCATCTGAGAGAACTGGTTCCTGATAGTCATATTTCATGATTTTCCTCTTATCTTCTTTTTTATCAAATTTTGATATCCAGCGCTTTCATCTGTTCCGACATGGACGCATCGCAGGGGAAGAAGACACACGCTCCTTCGCCCAGCCATCACCGCTCCGACCAGCGTGAGAACCGGAAAGATCATCGCCGCCAGGATTCCGGCATGCAGATCATTGCCGAAGCAGCCTGAGACGGCGCCGGCCAGCGCCGGACCGGCGGCGCATCCCAGATCCCCCGCAAGAGCCAGGAGGGCGAAGAGAGCCGTGCCGCCGCCTTTGATCAGCGCCGAGGCTTTGCTGAAGGTTCCCGGCCAGAGGATCCCCACGGAAAACCCACACAGAGCACAGCCGAGCAGTCCTGCGGCCGGATGCGGGATCAGGGCGGTTCCCGCATAGGATGCAATGCAGAGCAGGCAGCTGCCTTTGATAAAGCGGTTCAGATCAATCCTCTCCCCATATGTCCCATAGATCAGCCGCGCGAGCCCCATCAGCATGGCGAATGCCATCGGTCCGGCCAGGTCGCCGACTGTTTTGCTGATGCCGAGTCCCTGCTCAGCAAATGCTGAGGCCCATTGACTGACCGCCTGCTCACTGGCGCCGGCCCCCAGCATCATCAGCATCATCACCCAAAAAATCTTCCGGGTGCACAGCGTTTTGAGACTGAGGCTCCCTTCATGCTCCTCCTGCAGGGAGTAGATGGGCACCTTGAGAAACAGTACCGTATTGACCGCAGGAATCAGTGCCCATAGCACGATCAGCACCTTCCAGTTTTTCAGACCAAACAATGCAAAAAAGAGAGTTGACATCAGCACCACGCCCATATGTCCCCAGCAGTAAAAGGAATGCAGCAGGCTCATCGCCTTCTCTTTGTGATCCGTGGGACATGCCTCAAGGATCGGACTGAGCAGAACCTCGAGCAGCCCGCCGCCGATCCCATAGATGATCACCGCGGTCAGAATGCCGGTGAATGCATCAGCAAACAGTTCCGGCAGTACTGCCAGCAGGCATAACCCGATTACGGTGAAAATATGAGCAGTGACCACCGATGCCCGATAACCGATTTTATCTATAAATCCAACTGACAACAGGTCGATCAGCAGCTGAATCGTAAAATTAGCTGCAATGAGCAGGGCAATCTTCGCAAGCGGTATCTGATACGTCGTTTGAAAGGTGACAAACAACAGGGGAGCAAAATTATTGACAATCGCCTGCACGATATAGCCGATGAAACAGGCGTACACGGTTTTTTTATACTTGGTACTCATCACGTTCATCCTTTTACAAATATAAGGGTGTCCTTCTGCTTGAATCTGAACATTCACAGCAAGGAGCACCCTCAATCATATCATGTTTTTACAGTAGATTATACCCTTTCTTTTTTCTGGCCTTTTTTTGGATTCCAGATGCAGACAAAGATAAGACAGATCAGTAGAGCAGCGGCAGGAAGTCCAATAAATACCCCGATAATGCCATTCTGTGTTGCTGTTGTCTGAACCGTCTCGACTGCATTCCATCCTACCCACGTGAGACACCAGCCCACCAGCGCAGCCCCCACACCGGATCCGATCTTGGTGCCGATGCTGGAGCACATGGAAACGACCTCTGAGGGGTTTTCACCATTTGTCTTCTGGGCGACTACATCTGTCAGATCAGCGACAAAGGAATAAATGACAGCCGTGATAGGAGCCATGCCAAGCGTCTTTAATGCCATCAAAACCATCGTTCCGATAACGCTTCTTGCTGTAAATATCATTCCCACACTTACTGCCAGATAAAAAACCAAACCTCCGATTACAAACCTCTTTGTGCCGATTTTTCCGGCAAAAAACGGCGTGAGCAGTATCATAATAAGGTTCGCAACATTGCAGAGCAGAGAAGATGTACTGTACGATGTCATCGCAAAGTCCCCATGGATATACATCCAGAAATAAGCATTAATCCCTGCGCAGCCACTGGCGAGATAATAAAACGTAAACATTCCGAGAAGGATCCACGTGTATGGGTTTTTAAGAACGATCTTCAGGATATCCATGTATGACATAGCCTTTCTGTTTCCGACTGTTGCCTGCTCTTTATGATCTTCCAGCAGTTCTTCCGGCATCTCCTTTTCTTTAATAAAAATGCCCATGAGAGCCACCGTAACCGTGACCACAATTGCATACACGACAGACAGCTTACTCCAGGCACCCAGCTCTGCCTGACCGCCCCAAAGCCCAAGAAGAATTGGCGACAGGTATACAAGTACCATCACACCGCCCATAAGAAGAAACATATATGAGGAACTGAGTGTAACCCTGTCCTGTTCGTCATAAGACATAATAGGCAGGATCGCGGATGCTGCCAGATTGTAAATGGTATACGAGACCGCTGCGGTAAAGGAATAGGTAATGTAGATGTAAACGACCGTACCTGCCTCCGAAAGCGACGCCGGAACATTAAAGCATGCGATCAGACTGATCCCAAGAAGCGGCGCGCAGATGAGAAACCACGGCCGGATCTTTCCCAGTTTAAAGTGACATCTTTTTATGACCCATGAGAAGAGGAGATCACTGACGCCATCCAGGAGCCTTGCCACCAGCATCATGGTACCCGCTACGGCAGCCGCAATGCCGACGCTGTTTGTATAGTAAACCGTCATGTACATGGACATGAACGTCCACACAAACTGTGAACCGGCACCACCGATACCGTAAATAATCTTCTCAAATAGTGTCGATTTTGGTTTTAAAGTCGTTCCCATTCGTTGTTCCCCCTAAATTTTAGTTTTTTCTCTTGTTTTTCTTTTGCCTTCGGTCCGGTATCCTTTATAAAAAAGCAAATAACCGGTCCCACAATACTGATCACCGCAAAACAGTACATCGCCTGCTGAAGCTCCATATGTTTCATAAGGACCGACAGGATCATGGGCGTAAAAAATGATACAAAGCTGCCAAGCCCGAACATCATTGCATAGGCCATACTGGCGATCTCGGGCGTTGCCCCGTCGATTTCCGTTGACATCGTCTGCATCAGCGGCGAAAACATACTTGAAAATACACCGTAAGTGATCAGTGTAACGATCAGAAATACCGTACCCAGGCTGTTAAATAACATTAAAAGTGCGATGAAGCCCACTATATTTCCCACGATGCAGACCGGCTTCCGTCTTCCGACAGCCGCCGAGACAACCCCTGCTATAAAACCGCCGGCCATATTCGCAACAGATATGAAACCCGCATAGGCAGACGCTGTCTGGGCGCTGTAACCGCGCACCAGTTCCAGATAGGTCGGCATATAGGTAAGCATACAGGACTGGGCGAACATCAGCACACATACATAGAGCGCCATAAGCCAGACATCCCTTCGTTTCACTACTGCCGCGAACGCCCCGCCTTTGTCCTTCTTTTTTACATGTTCCGGCTGATATTCTTTATTATCTTTTCCGACACACATCCATATAAGCAGAAAGATAAATTCCAGTGCAGCCATTGCCAGAAATACGTTCTGCCATCCGCCCAGGGCAGTTAGCAGCGGAATTGCAGCATTGTATGCCGCAAAGGTGCCGCAGGCAACCCCGATCTGGATAAAAGAAAATAGCAGCGGTCTCTCCCTGGGCGGCAGCCACATAGTTCCACTTGAGACACAGGCCACAGAATTAAGGCCGACTCCCAGTCCCAGAAGCGCCCGCCCCGCCAGTATGACCGGGAAGCTTCCTGACAGCCCCGCCATCAGATTGCCTGTAATCACAGCGGCAAATGCAATCACAATCGCATGTTTGGAGCCAACCCTGACGATTACAAGATCACTGCCCAGCAGCATCATGACACCCATAGTCAGGAGGACAGCCGTGACGATAATACCCGCCGTACCGATGTCTGTTTTTAAGCTTTGTGAAATCGTCGTCAGCATCGGAACCGCAATGCTGTAAGACATATACATGACTACCGTATTGATCACCAGCAGCGCCATGATCAAGAATCGATAGCCTGAAAATGTTTCAATTTTTTTCATTCATTGTCACCTATGGGATTAACAGTACTTTAAACGCTGTCTTGTTAATAGTCGCGTCAAACCCCTTTTCCCACTCCTCAAGCGGCAGCTTCAGGCTGATGATCGGGCTTAAGTCCACCTTGCATTTGTTGAGCAGATCCATCGTGATCTCCCAGGTCGTCGTAGCCGTGGAGTTGGTCGAGGTCACATACAGTTCTTTGTCAAATAAGGTATTAAAATTGCATTTGATATCACTGCCGTACATGCCGATCTGCAGAAGCGTGCCGTGGATTTTAATAATCCGAAAACACACGTCCAGGGACGGGGCCGCACCACTGGCCTCGCAGACAATGTCCGCGCCCTCCGGATTTTTTGCATAAACCGCCTCCTGCAGCTGTTCAAAGCTGTCCACGACGCGGTCGGCCCCGAGCCGTTTTGCCATCTCCAGCCGGTGATGATCCGCCGGAAGGCCGGACACGATCACATAGGCGCCGCGGCTTTTTAATGCCTGCAGTGTAAACAGACCCACCGCTCCCGGACCGCTGACCACCGCCACATCGCCCGGCTTTACATCGATGCGCTCATAGACGCCCCGCACCGCGCAGGCCAGCGGCTCCGCGGCCGCATAGTTGATCTTGTCTTCACTGTCTTCCGCCACCTTGTAGCAGAACTTCGCCGGCATCACCATGTACTCCGCCATGCTTCCATTCTTGAACACACCCACGGATTTGTGATCCGGGCAGAGGGTCACCTCGCCCTTTTGACAGTAGATGCACTCCCCGCAGTTATAGCAGGCGGGAATGCCTGTCACCCAGTCTCCGACCTTCAGATCGCCGCAGTCCCCGCACATCTTTTCAATCATGCCGACAAACTCATGGCCCAGGACTACCGGCAGCGCCGTTTTCCGTTCATCCAACATCGCATGGATGTCCGATCCGCAGATTCCCGCCGCTTTGATGGCAATGCGGACCTCCCCCGGTTCCGGCTCCGGAACCGGGATATCCTTCAGCACCATCCCCTCGCGGCCTTTTCCTTCTTTTACCAATGCTTTCATTCGTCTATGCTCTCCATCTGAATTTATTTGCGGTTACCCCTCTGACTCCCGGCCGCACGGCAAACATGGCGCCCGCCAGAGGCTGCTGCTCTCTCTCCTGTTCCGTAAGGCCGATCGAGGCTGTAGTGATATAGAGCGTCCCCATGTCTTTGCCGCCAAAGGCACAGCAGGTCACCTGGGCGCATGGAAGGGGAATCTCCATCAGCTTCTTCCTTCGCACCGGATCCCAGCGGGACACCTTCCAGCCGCCGAAGTGGGCGACCCACAGCATACCCTCAGCGTCGATGGTCATGCCGTCCGGCGAGCCCTCCGCCAAATCGATCTCAATGATCGGCGTCCTGTTTGCGATCTCTCCTGCTTCTACCTCGAAATCAAACTCGTAAATACTCTGCGGCGTCGTGTCCACATAATACATCTTCGTCTCATCCCGATTCCAGGCGATGCCGTTGGAGATACCCACGTTTCCGAAATACTTCCTGATCCGCCCGTCATGCTCCAGCTTGTAAAAGCTTCCGGTGATCTCGAACTTGCGCTCCGGCTGGTTGGCCGTCATCGACATCGTCCCGAACCACAGCCTTCCCCGGGAATCACATTTGCCATCATTGATGCGGTTGTTTGTGATCTCCCGCTCCAGGTCACTGATTTCCTCCAGCTCCTGTTTTCCGGTATCAAACAGATAGATGCCGTCCTGGAGGTTCAGCAGGATGCGTCCGTCCGCCGCAGGGATGGCACAGCCGATGTGCTTCCCGATATGCCAGCATTTGTCCTCGTCGCTTCGTGGGTCATAGCAGTGCAGGTCATTTCCCCTGCCAAATTCGCTTAATCCGTCAATCCACCAGAGTTTTCTGCGCTCGTGATCCCAGCACGGCCCTTCCCCCAGCGTAGCTCTGTATTCATTTACAACTGTCGGTTTTTCCACATTTTCACCTTCTTTGTCTATTCATCGAACGCATAGTACTTGGGGATTGTCCCAAATTCCATGCCGCCGGACACGTTCAGGCACACACCTGTGATGTATCCCGCCCAGGGGCTGATCAGAAACAGGGCTGTTTTCCCCACCTCCTCCGGCGTACCGCCGCGCCCCAGCCACGAATAGTGATCGCACCGGTCCGCATAAGCCTCGGGATCCGCTGCCCGCTTCATTTCCGTATAGAAGAGCTCCGTCACGATATGGCCCGGGCAGATGGCATTGACCCGCACCCCGTGCCGTGCCTCCTCGATGGACAGCGTCTGCGTCAGGGAATTGATCCCTCCCTTGGTGGACGAATAGCCGCATGTCTGCTCCTGCCCCACCCTGGAAATGATGCTGGACATATTGACGATCGCCCCTTTTGTCTTCCTAAGATGCGGGATAGCAAAATGGCACCCGTAGAACTCTCCCATCAGGTTGCATCGGATCACATTTTCATAGCTCTCGATGGACATATCACAGCAATCCTGATGCGGCGGCACGTAGCCGGCATTGTTGACAATTGCATCCAGCCTGCCGTATTTTTGGACGGTAAAATCCACCAGCGCCTTCACCTGCTCCGGCAGGGAGACATCGCAGGGGAAGAAGACACACTCGCCCCCGCCGCGCTCTGTAATCTTTCCGGCCGCTTCTGTCCCCAGTTTTTCCCGTCTCGCCGAGATTACAACCTTCATACCGGCATCGGCGAATGCCTCGGCACATCCGTATCCGATCCCCGTATTACCGCCTGTGACGATCGCCACCTTGCCCCGCATTTCCTCTTCGATTGTTCTCATTTTCCCTCTCTCCCTCGTCCAACGCTCTTGTTATAAGTTCATGATCCCGCTGTCCGCCGGTATATTGAGGCAGTACTGCAGCTCCTCATAGGCAAGTCGTTTTCCAATAAATCGAATGGTTCCCATCCAGTACGCCAGCTCCGACGCAACTCCATACACGGTTTTCAGGTAATTGTCGGAGGTCATGCGCAGCTTTACATCATAGTCGTCACTGCCCTCCGGCTCTACGGTACAGGCGCCATTTTTGATTCGGATCGTATACTTCTCTCCCATATCATGGATATCATAGACAATCGTCAGATCACTCTCGCAACCTTTCTCTTCATCAAAATACTCCGGTATTTTATTAATAAATTCCTTTACTGAACTCATACTTTCACCCCTTTTCCTTATGCATAAAAATCATCGACCGCGCGCCGGATTTCTTTTAAATGCTCCATGGTCGTGCCGCAGGGGACGGAATCAGCGGAACCTAACAATACGCCTCTTCTGCCGCTGGTTTTTTCAAGGATCTCCATCGCCTTGAGATAGCAGTCATGCGGATCGGGTGAGGTGAACGGTCCGACTCCGATACCGCCCTTGACCGCATGGTTCGGCAGTGCTGCCGCTGCCTCCCAGAGCTCTGTATTGCCGGTCGGCTCCGGTGCAATGTCACTGACGCAGTCAAACTTGCCCTGTGCAATTTGCGGAAACATGGCCTGCAGCTTTCCGCACATATGGACAACATGGATTTTTCCGTGCTCATGCAGAATATCAGCATACTCATTGTCATAATCCAGCACATATTTTTCATAGTGGGACGGGGACATGATCGTCGAGCTGATATTTTCCGCCTGCACGAACACCTCCGCATCGCTCTCTTCAGCAACCTTGCGAACCACCTGCAGATTTTGCTGATGGTAAAGCTCCATCACCTCTGTAAATAGATCCGGATCTTCATCCTCGATGTAATACGTATTGTCAACACCGGCCTTGTAATTGAGAAAATCCTGCAGCGGTGAAAGCGGAATGATATTGGCAAGAATTCCATCGTCGCCGGTATTGGCCCGGTTGAAATCATCGATCGGTTTCGTGCTGTACCCATACATAACGCTGTGTTCCAGAATATATTTGAACACCTTCAAATCCTCCACCGAACAGATCATATGTTTAACGTGCGGGTTCATGGAACTGTTGATGCCGCTGCGCAGAATCTCACAGATCGTTCCCACCGGAGTCTCATAGGTGATCGTAAGGTCTCCATTTTTGAAGGAACGGGATTGTCTGACGCCACTGTCCGGAGTCGGCACCCACATGGCGTTATAGTCAGATGCAATCTGTGTCCAGACCTCGTGGCCGGCCGCCTTCATAATATCAGGAAGATAATATGGCGCATCTTCGGGAAACTGCGCCGCTGTGTAAGGCACGATCAGCGGTACGCAGGGAACACGGTCAACCTCCTGCATTTTCAATGCGGCAAGGATCCTCTCTCTGCCGCTCATTACTTCTGTACTCATATTCCCTGTCTCCTTTACACTTCTAATCCATTGTTTTTGATCACATCGGAGTACCAGTACGCGCTGGCCTTCGGTGTCCTCCTGAGGGTCTCATAATTCACATGAACGATACCAAAGCGGATGGAAAGCCCCATCAGCCACTCGAAGTTGTCAAACAGTGACCAGATATGATAGCCGGTTACCGGTACGCCTTCCTCGATCAACTTGTGCAGCTGCATCAGCACCGACTTCAGAAGGATGATGCGGTTGGTATCGTTGACGGTGCCGTCAAAGTCAACCCAGTCATTGTTGGCGCAGCCGCTCTCGGTGACAATGATCTCTTTGACCGGATAATTATCGTAGAGATAGTGAGCCGCGTGATACATGGAGGTTTTACTGAACTCCCACTGATACGGCGTTGCTTCTACATCCGTCTTTCCGAATATAGCCATGCTCTGGGCATAACCCAGCGGCCATTTTGCCGGATCTGCCTTTGCATAAAAACGGGTATAATTGTTCAGTCCCACAAAATCCAGGGGCTGGCAGATCAGCTCCATATCTTCCGGCGTAATCTTCGGCAGGACAACACCGGCATTCTGATAGGCATTCATCAGCTTTTCCGGGTATTCTCCCTTCAGCAATGGTCCACAATAGTAATCGTGCTCACAGAGATTTGCCATTTCAACAGCCTCCAGATCCCGCGGGTCATCAGGATTCTGAGGTTTAATTTCATAAAACCAGAGTTTGATTCCGATGCGGCTTTTCAGCCCTGTTTCCCGGAAGGCCTTTACCGCTGCCCCGTGACTCATAAACAGGTTATGGCCTGCCAGCAGCATGGCACTGCGATCGTTATAGCCCGGCGCCATACCGCTTCCCGTATAGCCGTAAAGCACGCTGTTTGGCTCGACAAAGGTAATCCAGTCGTCAACCAGATCGCCGAATTCCCGGTAACATACCTTCGCATAGTTCGTGAACCAGCCGACCATCTCTCTGTTGGTCCATCCGCCTCGGTCCTGGAGTGTCTGCGGCAGATCCCAGTGATACAGAACCATCATCGTATGCATGCCCAGCTCCCTGCATTTTTTCAATACATTGCGGTAATATGCGACCCCTTTGGGATTTACTTCACCGTCTCCGTCCGGGATAATCCGCGGCCAGCTGAACGTATAGAGAAAACTCTTATAGCCCAGTTCCGCCATCATTTCAAGATCCTGCTCATACTTATGATAAAAGTCTACCGTTACATCAGCCGTCGTACCATCCATGATCCGGCCAGGCGTGTGCACCATCCTGTCCCAGATGCTCTCTCCTTTTCCGTCCTCGTTCCATGCGCCCTCGATCTGGTAGGAACCTGTCGCCACACCCCATAAGAAATCTTTTGGAAATTCATATTTTGCCATCGTGTTGCCTCCTTTTTCTGTACCATATATATCTTCTGTATAACAGCAAATGCACTGGCAATTTTGTCTGTTTTTCTTGATATATATGTTTTCTTTTTGTATATTTATTGTAAGTCATCACGCAGCGTCGCAGTCAATTTCCATATTTCCAGTTGTTTTACGTCCATTTTTATTGCATTTTGCACAATTTTTCATATATAATCAGTTTAAAACCGTTACCCTGCGAAGCGCTTCAGACAGGAGGAAAAACATGAGAATCAAAGACGTTTCTGAAAAAACCGGACTCAGCCGGCGTGCCATACGGCTTTACATCGACGAAAAACTGATAAGCCCGGCAAGCGGGTGTAATGGATATTATGATTTTTCTGATGAAGATGTAAAAACACTGAGCACCATCAAGAATCTTCGGGATATCGGCATTACCATCGACAATATCCGCGTGGTCCTGAAAGACCCCAAATGTGCAATCTACATACTGATGGCTCATAAACAAAAGCTGCGAATGGAACTCGAACTGAAAAAACAGCAGTATTCCTTCAGCGACCAGCTGCTCAATGAACTGCTCAGCAAGCCTTTTACAAAGTTTCGAGGTATGATTGACTCTTTTGATTTTTCTATCAACAGGCCTGATCCGAACCGTCCCATTGACAATGCAGATGCAGAGCTGCTTCTCAGCGGTTTTCTCAGCATCTTTCCATTGGACAGTGATTGGGATGAATTCCGGCTGTTTCTGTTCGAGCGTTTGAAAAAGGCGTATATGAACGACCAGTCGGACGACCTCAAAATTCAGCGGAATGTCTTATATGCCTCCGAATCTTCCGTCGAACAGGTGGAAGAATGCAACGCCTATTACAGGACTGCGTACTCCCGGATTGCCTCCCTCACAGACTCCACTCTTCCTGCCTTTGTTGATGAAATGTTCGAGCATGTGAGAGAACACCTCACGACACCCCTGTGGGTCAAATACTGGAATAAAGCCTACACTTCAATGACCCGGCCAAGTTTTTCACTCTACAATAAAAATGTGGTTAAAATCATGTGTCAGTTTTCTCCCATGTTTGCCGCCTACTATGAAAATTACCTTGCCGTCTGCCAGTCATTTATCGAAAAACTGGAATCTGAAGATGGCCGGGAGCTCAGGGATTTAATTTATGAAAAACTCGGGAGTTCCTTTTATGTCTACGATTACAACAATATTATCCGGTTGTTTTTCTTTGGAGACAGTCCCGGCGAATTATCGGCGATCACCCCGTAAACAACGAGGGCGTCCCCCAGGTCAGTCATACCGGCCTGAGGGACACCCTCGCATGCGTTATCATCCTTATTCAGTTTGCCATACACCCGGACCTCATCCCTCCAGGCATTTCTAACGACTGTTTCTCTTCTGCATGTCAGAAATGACATGTTTGGCCTTCGAAACATCCTCCCTTGAAACATAGACGTAATACATGATCTCCAGATTCACTTTCTCGCCAACCCGTCCCAGGAATATACCGCGGCTCCTGTTCTGTGTTCCCATGTTCACCTGTTTCGTCTCGCAGGCAATCCCTGCCTGTTTCAACTCCTGCAGCACCTGTCCGAATAGTTCCACGTTATTCGATAAAAAGACTTCTTTCTTTTTCCAAAACATAGATACCCTCCCGCCTCCTGAGTAAGAACCACCTAATCTTCTTATAAAGATGCTAACACGTCAGGGTATCCAAGTCAACTGAGACCGTAAATCCGCTTCCTAAGATTCCTCCCCTCTCGCCTTCTTCACCGCACGCATAAACGCCAGTACATTTTCCACCGGTACATTGTTCATAACCTCCTGAGAAGGTGCAATGATCAGTCCGCCGCCTTTTCCGAGAACATCGATCACTTTTAATGTTTCTTCAAATACCTCCCCGGGAGTACGGAAGGTGAGCAGATCCTGCGTATCCACTCCGCCGTAGAAGGTCAGGTCTTTACCGTATTCGTTCTTCAGGAACTGAAAATCCATACAATTCTGTACCGGTTCGAGAACGTCCAGACCGGCATCAATCAGATGTGGAATAAACGGCGTAATCTTGCCGCAGGAATGCATCTGGACCGGTAACCCGGCATCTTTAAACACACGGAATACTCTTTTGATCCTTGGCAGAAAATAATTCACAAACATGTCTTCCGAGACGAATGTACTGATCTGTGTTCCCAGATCGTCGCCGTAATGTCCAATCGGAAAGCCTCTCTTAACCGTTTCTTTTGCCACTTCCACCTTATACTCGCAGATCACATCCATCAGATAACATGCCTTTTCCGGTTCTACCGCCAGCAGATACATGAAATTTTCAATTTCAGTCAGCTGATATGCTTTCTCCCAGATTCCATTGTAACCGCTGAGTTCCACGAGGAAATCATCGCCGTATTTCTTCAGGTCCTCCTCCGCAATTTTAAACTGCAGATCCATATCTGAAAGCTCAGGTGCCTTGTAATTGTAGATCAGCGATTCATCTTCGTCACATCCTCTTAGCGGATGGCAATAATTAAAATACCCCCCGTCATTTACATTATATTTCATCCCCCAGAGATCGTAGATAAATCCTTCCTCCTCCGGTATATGAATATAGCGGCCTGCATCATACGCCACCTGCATGCGATGCGGGTCCAGTTTATCAAGCTGGACAATATCATCCAATACACCGGTAAACTTGATGTGATTTCCCAGATAGACATCCACCTCTTCTTCATTAAGTCCCAGCGCTTCGGCCACTTCCATCTTTTTTGCCCTCGCTGCAAACGTACACTGACTCGGAAGATAAGAAGTGTTCTTTTTGCTGATTACGTCCAGTACTAATTGCGATCTCGTCATTGTGATCTCCTCTCACTCGTTTAAATATTTAGGCGTTTGCAAAACGCCATAAGCCTTGATTTTGCAGGCTTTTTTACTGTTTAAAATGGAATAACTCCTCACAGGTATGTTATAATTGAATTGTCGAGAAACAATTAAACAAAACCCTGAAAGGAGTTATCTTATGGCTATTATACCATGTAATCAGCTTTCATTGGCAGATGTTTTTTCAGATTGTCAGGAAATTTATGAATCTGACAAGCCTGAGTTTCTGTCACTTCTTCAATCAAACATCGATCTTGATGAAATTATTCCCGATTCCTTCCGGAATCACTTCTATGCATCAACGGGTAGATCCCGTAAATACCCTTTGCATGCCTTTTTATGGGCACTTATTATTCAGCGGATTTTTTCAATTCCGACTGATTCCTTACTTCTTGTTTTTCTCAAGTATTCCAGACATCTTCGTGAGTTCTGTGGCTTTACCAAAGTTCCTGATGCATCTAAAATCACTCGTTTTAAACAAGTCTTTCTTTCGGACTTACAATTAGTTTTCAATAACCTTGTTGATGTTACCGAACCTATCTGCCAAGCAATTGATTTTGAAAAAGCCAACATGACCATTTTTGATTCTTCTGGAATCGAAGCATGGGTAACTGAAAATAATCCAAAGTTTGCTAACCGAATCATCAAACAGCTAAAAGCCTATGCAAAAGCAAATCACTTTGATTCTAACTTTGACCCTTACAAGGCTGCTTATGGATCTATGCCAGCTCATTGTGCTTCTAATGTTCAAATCAAGCAGCTTTATGTCGATGGTCATTTCTGCTACGCTTATAAGATCGGTATTGTCACAAATGGTCTGGGCATTGTCCGTCATCTTGAGTTTTACAATAAGGACTTTTTATTGGCCCATCCTGAACTTGTTCCAAACAAGAAATCTGATTCTCCTGATGAAGATAAATCCATTCATGATGCAAGGCTCCTCATTCCAATGCTGCAGGACTTCTTCAAGGCGCATCCTCTGATAAATCCAAAAACTTTTCTTGGTGATGCTGCTTTTGATTCTGTAGGATTATATAAATCGCTTCTCACCGGTGATACATTTGGCGGGGACAAACACTTTAAGGCTGCATATATTCCCTTAAATTCAAGATCTCATCTTGAAAATGTTGATTACAAAATCAATGAAGATGGCATCCCTTGCTGTCCAAAAGATGAAACACTCCCAATGAAATATGAATGTATCTCCAAACTCCGCAGCGGGGTTCCAAGATACAAGTTCGTATGTCCTAAAATGATTTGGGATTATAATCCTGAAACGCAAAAATCACATCGTAAATGTACTTGTGATAGTCCTTGCACGAATTCCAAATGCGGCCGCATGATATACATTTATCCCGAAAAAGATCTTCGTGCCTATCCTGGTACACTTCGTGGTACTGCCGAATGGGATTCAATATATAAAATCCGTACAACAGTCGAACGTTCCATAAATCACTTCAAAGACTGCTTTGGACTTGCTGGTCGTAAGACTCAAAACGAAAGGACACTTCATGCAGACCTTATTCTTTCAGGAATAACACAACTTATTTCAGTCGTGCTAGCTGACAAAATACATCAACATCAATTTATACGAAGTATCAAACCGCTCATTGCGTAGGTCTTACCAACTTAATAGTTTCATAGCTTTATTAAGTGCGCCTATTTTATGAAAACTGTAACTTTTATCTTAGAATTGCTGCAATGCAGCAATTCTACCCTGTTTGGAATCAAGATTGCGAACTTGTTTCGCAATTACCTAGTTTAAATATTTCAATAAATTACTGTTCCGGCAAAACTTTTACATCCGTGTTGATTTCATGCTCCACTGTTCCGCCTTCCAGAACGGTAATGCAGGCATCAATTGCCTCTTTGGACATATCTGCCGGGAACTGTGCCACAGAACCGATCACACAGGAGCCTTCTTCCTCTGCCATCGCAACGATCTCATTGGATCCGTCAAAGCCAAGCACCTTGATATCTGCCGCCTTACCGGCCTGCGTAACGGCTTCCGCTGCCCCTAACGCTATCAGGTCTGCCGCACAGTATACCACGTCAATATCCGGATTTGCAGTCAATACATTCTGCATGACGCTGTACCCCTGATCTCTTGACCAGTCAGTCGGCTGATTGGATACCACTTCCAGCTTTGGATTTGCAGAAATCGCCTCCACAAAGCCGTCAATACGCGCATCCCCTGCGGGGTTTCCGACGGTTCCGCTCAATATGCAGATTTTTGCGCCATCCGGGTATTTTTCATTGATGAACTCACCGCCTACAACACCACCCTGGTAATTATCCGTGCCTATGTACGTCACATATTCCGCCCCCTGAGCCTTTGCAGCTTCTTCGTCGATCGTGTCATTTACCAGTATAACAGGAATATCTGCCGCATTTGCCTTTTTAATCGACGGGAGCAGAGCCGCCGGGTCTGTCGCAACCAGGATGATGGCATCAAATTTCTGCGTGATCATATCATCCATCAGCTGCACCTGTTTCTCAACGTCTGAATGCTTCTCAGACGACATAAATGTCAGATCCACGCCGATTTCTTTCGCGTACTCCTCCGCACCCGAACGAAGCGTCTGCATAAATTCATCCAGCTGATGTTTACATACATATCCTATTCTGTATGTCTTTCCGCTGTCCGCCGTCTCTTTCTGTGCATTTTCCCTGGCTGTTTCTTCCGTCTTTGTCTCTGCCGCAGCCGGCTGCGTGCTCTCCTGCTTGTCCGAAGCCGCATCACCGCCGCCTCCGCATGCCGCCAAACCAACCATCATTGCCGCACTGAGCATTACCGCCAGCATTTTTCTTGTAAATCGTCCCATTTTAAAATCCTCCTTTTACATCATACTTTATATATTTTGCCATGTCGGCAAGATACCCTGATAATTTTTACGATTCTTTCTTCGCCACGTCCAGCAGCACCGCCAGGATGATAACACATCCGATGATTCCCTGCTGTAAGTATGAGTTTGCATTCAGCAGATTCAAACCGTTCCGGATGACTCCGATCACGATCGCCCCCAGCAGCGTACCCCAGATACTGCCGACGCCTCCCGTAAGAGAAGTGCCGCCGATGACTACCGCCGCAACCGCATCCAGTTCATAGTTCATACCGGCCGTAGGCTGTGCGGCATTCAGTTTTGCAGTCAGCACGATCGCCGCAAATGCTGCCGTGAATCCGCTTATGATATAGGTAAGCATCTCGTACATGCGGACACTGACACCGGATAGCCTTGCCGCCTCTTTATTTCCTCCTATCGCATAGACAAAACGTCCTGTCTGGCGATACCTCAGCAGATAGTAGCCAAGCAGATATAGAATCAGCATAAACAATACCTGCACGGGAATTCCCGTTCCGAAAATTGTGCCCACTCCGATCCATGTGAAACTCTCCGGAAATGCTGACATGTTGCCTCCCTTACTGATCGTAAGTGCGATTGCTCGGGCAATATTCATGATTCCCAGCGTGGCAATAAAGGGTGGCAGTTTTCCGATCGTCACCAGCACTCCGCTGACCGCACCGCACGCAACTCCCACGATAATGCTGGCGATCAGAGCGATCCCTACCGGCATTCCGGCCTTCATCATCATTCCCATTACGATACCCGCAAGTCCCAGCACAGAGCCAACCGAGAGGTCGATCCCTCCGGTCAGGATAACAAATGTCATGCCGATCGCAACGATGGCATTTACCGTGACCTGTGTGATAATGTTGATCAGATTGCCCGGCGTCAGAAATACCGGCTTCAGAACAGACAGTATCACGCATAATACAATCAAGACCAGCAGTGTTGTCATCTGACTAAAATCAATTCTTTTTTTTACAGTATTCATACTTTTCAACCCTCCGTTTATCTCACGATGCACTTACTGCCGCCGCGTATTTAATGACGTCATCTTCCGTAAGGCCTTCCATCTGCTCGAAGCAGTTCATGATCTTTCCGTTCTGCATCACATACAACCGGTCACTCACACCGATGGCCTCCGGCAATTCCGAAGATACCATAATGACAGCCTTACCCTGCTGCTTTAATTCGTTCATTATTTTATAAATCTCTACTTTTGCGCCGACGTCAATCCCCCGGGTCGGTTCATCAAATATCAATACTTCCGGGTCAGCATTGAGCCATTTTGCAATCACTACCTTCTGCTGGTTACCGCCGCTCAACAGCTTCACCTTTTGCTTCATGGACGGGGTTTTCGTCTGCACGGATTCCGTCAGTTTTTCTGCCACTTCCATTTCTTTTCCGGGATTAATCCCGAAAATATTCATGACCTTTCGATAGTTGACCAGCGAGATGTTATCCTGTATCGAAAAATCCAAAATCAGGCCCTGCTGTTTGCGGTCTTCCGTCAGAAGTGCCAGTCCATGTTTTTTCGCCGTCGCACAGTTATTGATCCTGATCGGTGTCTGGTTCACGCAGATTTCTCCTGAATCATAGGCGTCTGCCCCAAAGACAGCCCGCATCAGCTCCGTCCGCCCGGCTCCCATCAGCCCGTAAAATCCGACGATTTCTCCGCGCCGCACATAGAAAGAAATATCCTGCAGCAGCGGTTTTTGCTGTAAATGTTTCACCTCCAGCAGTGTTTCCCCCGGTTTCACTCTCACTTTGGGAAATTTTTCCGAAAGCTCACGGCCTACCATTAAACGGGCAAGTCCATCCACATCGGTATCCTTTACAGGTATCGTCTGAATATATTTTCCGTCACGCAGTATCGTAACCCGATCTCCGATCTGTACGATCTCCTCCAGACGATGCGAGATGTAAACCACACCCACATTCTTTGCCTTCAACTGTGAGATAATATGGAATAAGGCTTTCACCTCTACTTCCGTCAGCGCCGATGTGGGCTCATCCATAATAATGATGTCCGAGTCAAAGGAAATCGCTTTTGCAATTTCTACCATCTGCATCTGCCCGACGCTAAGCGACGATACCTTTGCTCTTTCAGATACGTTCGAATGGATCGAATCTAACAGGCTGCGGGCATTTGCATGCATGGCCTTCCAGTCAACGGCACCTGATGGTTTTTTGGGGTACCTTCCGAGAAAAATATTTTCTGCCACCGTCAGGTTTCGCAGAAGATTAGTCTCCTGAAAAATAATGCTGATTCCCCTCTCCTGCTGCTCCCTGACACTTGCACACCGGATTTCTTCTCCCTTGTAAATAACTGTTCCTTTATAATCCGTATTCACTCCCGCCAGGACTTTCATGATCGTTGATTTTCCCGCACCGTTCTCCCCGAGCAAAACATGCACTTCTCCGCGTTTCAGCTCAAACTGCACATCATCCAACGCTTTCACTCCGGGAAATTCAACCGATATATTGCTCATCTCCACGATCTTTTCTCCGTTCATCCCATCAACTCCCTCACTTTCATTGATCACCATTAAACTCTTTTACCGCATCCAGCATAGCAATGATATTTTCTGTAGGTGTATTGGCCTGAATAATATGAATCGTGTTGAAGATATAGCCACCGTCTTTTGAAAAGATTTCACAGCGTCTTTTGACCTGCTCTTTTACTTCCTCCGGTTTTCCGAACGGTAATACCTTCTGTGTATCAACACCTCCCCCCCAGAACAGAATATCCTTTCCGTATGTATCTTTTAATGCCTGCGGGTCCATACCCGCCGCAGAACACTGCACCGGATTGACGGCGTCAAATTCACTTTCAATCAGCAGCGGAAGTATCGGAAAGATGCCGCCACAGCTGTGTTTTAATGTCTTCCATTCGGTATGCTGGTGAATCCAGCCGTTCATCTTTCTGTAGTAGGGCAGATAAAATTCCCGAAATATTTCCGGGTTTACAAACGGTCCTCTCTGTGTGCCAAAGTCCGTTCCGCAGATATACATCACATCGATGTCATTGCCAATCACCTCATAGATCCTTTCAAAAGAAGCGATGGCACGCTCCGTCTGTAATTCAAATACTTTATGGACATAATCCGGATACAGCAGGGGAGCCATGTACCACTCTGACAGGCTGCGGATACCTCTGGGATTTTTAATATTCGGTCCCGGAATGTTTGCCGCATCCCCTAAGGCATAATACCCGGGCGCAGCCGTCAGCGCTCTTTTGCTTTCTCTGTATTCATCCGCTTTCTTCCGGTAATATACCAGATCCTCGTCTGATATGATCTGACAGTCTTCCGCATTATCTTCCGGATCGGCCGTCTCCTCATCAAATTCCGGTGACCGCATAATATTGTCAAAATAGAAACCATTTGCCGGCATGTGTCCACTGGCAGGAACGGATGTATCCCCCATCGGATATACGTAATATCCTCCCTTCCCGTCGTCATCCACCGCACAGTTTCCCGGAATCAGTACGGACTTTCCGTGATATGTCCACTCTTTCCAATTATCATTTGCGTGGCCAAATGTATCGTATTTCGGATCCAGCGCCTGCACATCGCTTCCCATCGCATCTTTCAGGTCCGGTTCCACAAGTCCCGTCATCGTGGACATATCGATGATCTTCACCGGCTCGCTCCCAAGGCCAAAATACTCCCGTAATTCTCCTACCACCAGCGCATTCATCTGCGAGCAGCAGAACCCTCCAAAATCCACCGCCATTTTATCCGGCTGTCTGTGGCTGAACGATGTCCTGATACGTTCTTTTGATGTCATAATGCCTCTCCTTTCAGCTTATCAATATCTATCCCAAGATTCCATTACCTCTTCTGTATGTTCAGATTATATTCTCATCCCGCGCATTTTTCTATAAATCTTATTGCCCAACCTCTCATGAATATTGCCCAACATCGCAGCCTTGTAGTTGAATTGTATGATTCATCTTATAATGGGAATATCGAATGATTTTTTACGCAACAATATTTTTATAAGGAGGCGGATCTCATGAAAAGCGTTGACCCCGGTGTTTTATCACAATCAACCTGTTTTTCCTTTACCCCATCGGCAATTGCTGAAAAATTATATTTTTATATCCCCTGGTGCGGTCATTATTTCTGCACCTCTAAGTACTTCATGAAACGGGATTACTATTTTGCTTTGCTCGCTGTCTACGTATGTCAGGGATGTCTTCACGTTCAGTATCGAAATCACACTTATAATGCTGTGAAAGGCGATGTTGTCCTCCTTGACTGCCGGGAACCTCATTATTATCACGCAGCAGATGGATTAGAATTTGTATATATGCACTTTGACGGCTCCAATTCTCATGAAATCTGCCAGCACCTGCTTCGAGTCAGAGGACCTCTTATCCGCAGTTCCAACAATATATTGATTTACAATCTTATTTACAATACTGTTAAATTTTATGAAAATGGTGAAATCGAGCATATGATCGACACATCCATGCGTGTTTACAAATTGATTCGATATCTGCACGAAAACGCAGCATACGAACCGCATAATGAGACGCCGGTCGAAAAGACGATTCATTATATTCGAGACCATATTGACAAAAAGATATCTTTGAGGAACTTAGCTGAAGTCGCTAATTTAAGTGAATATTACTTTACCAGATACTTTAAAGCGCAGACCGGCTATACGCCAATCGAATACGCCACGATGGCAAAGCTTGACCACGCGAAGGTTTTATTAATACGCACAGATATGACCATCCGTGAAATCGCAGCCAGCGTAGGCTACCACAACAGTAATGGCTTTACGAATCTTTTTAAAGATAAAATCGGTTGTTCTCCGCAGATGTTTCGGAAGTTAATGCGTTGATTCCCTTAATGTTTTCAAGAATCTCGAACTCTCCGGCATGTCACAAGCCAAAAATTCCCCCGCTTAAACACTCAATGCCGAACTGGCATGGTATACAAACGGGGGATTTGAGAGGTTGAGTCAAAAATCTAATTTCTTACATTGTATTATTTCATATTGTCTTTTGTGATCAGTTCTGCTTTCGTAACGGTGTGTGCCTCTAATGTTTTTCCATCCAGCACATCCAGGCATGCCTGGATCGCACCCTTTGCCTGCAGGTCCGGATACTGTGCTACGGAACCGACCAGTGTTCCGTTTCCGATTGCCTCCATGTCGTCATCAGATGCATCAAAGTCAAATACGGAGATTCCGGATTTTCCTGCCTGCTCGATCGCCTGAATCGCGCCCTGTCCCATCTCTGCGTTGACTGCCCAGATCACATTCACATCCGGGTTGGAAGTGAGGATATTCTGTACAACGTTGAACGCTTCATTGCGGTCACAGTTCGCCGTCTGTGATGCTACGATCTCGAACTTTCCGGATTCTTCAATCTTGTCTTTGAACCCTGCAAGTCTCTGGTCCAGTGCATCAACGCCTGCAACGCCTTCGAGTAATGCAACTTTTCCGCCGTCTATATTTTCAACCGCATAGCTGCCCGCCAGCGCTGCCGCTTCGTACTGGTCAATTCCCACGTAGGTTTCCACTTTTCCGCCGTCAGCCTCCAGTGCTTCCATATCAATGGTATCATTCACCAGAACGACCGGGATATTGGCTTCGTTTGCTTTCACGATAGACGGGTTCAGTGCCTTGGAATCTGCCGCAGACAAGATAATGGCGTTGTATCCGCTTGTGATCGCATTTTCTACGTACTGTATCTGAACTTCTACATCCGTCTCTTTTTCAGGTGCCTGGAAATCCACGACAACCCCGAGTTCCTCCGCAGCCTTGTCCGCTCCTTCTTTCATGTCAATCCAGAACTGATCGCTCATCGCCTTTACGATATAAGCAATCTTAACATCGCCGGAATCTTTAGAAGCATCCTCTGCATCTTCACCTGTATCTGCCGCTTCTTCAGTCTTTGCTGCTCCTTCAGTCTTTGCCTGATCACTCTGTCCCCCACATGCCGCGCATGACAATACCATTGCTGCCGCCATTAAGATTGAAACTACCTTTCTCTTCATCTTCCTTCTCCTTTTCGTGTTTAATATTTATATAACCTTTTCGTTATATCATTTTATAACTATTTCTTACGATTTTTATATGAGTCAAATAATACCGCCGCGATAATGATCGCGCCCAGGATGAGCTGCTGTAAGTACGAGGATACATTTAGTAGGTTCAGCCCGTTGCGAATCACACCGATAATCACTGCACCGAGCAGGGTTCCCCAAATACTCCCAAATCCGCCGGTCAGGCTGGCTCCTCCGATAACTGCGGAAGCAATCGCATCCATTTCATATCCTTCTCCCGCACTGGACTGTGCAGAATTCAGTTTTGATACCAGGATAATCGAAGCAAGTGCACACGTGATTCCACTTACTGTGTACGCAAGCATTTTATACTTTGTCACGTTGATACCGGAAAGCCTTGTCGCCTCCTCATTTCCGCCGATCGCATAGATGTAACGGCCAAATTTGCGGTATTTCATGATATAAAATACAACGGCGTAGAGGATCAGCATGAAAATAATCTGTACCGGAATCTTCGTTCCCGGGATCATACCGGAGCCGATCCAACGGAAGCCTGCACTGTATCCTGTGATTGTTTTTCCGTTTGCGATCGTCAGTGCTGCACCGCGGGCCATACTCATCATGCCGAGTGTGGCAATCATCGGCTGCAGTTTAAACCTGGCGATCATCAGACCGTTGAAGGTCCCGCATGCGGCACCTACAAGGATACCGACCGGCATTGCGATCAGCGGATGAACTCCCATGTCCACCATGAGTTTACCCATGATGATACCGACCAGAGCCAGGATGGAACCTACCGAAATGTCGATACCGCCGGTAAAGATAACGATGGAAATCCCGACTGCCAGGACTCCGTTGACGGTAACCTGCTGCAGAATGTTAATCAGGTTTCCGCCGGTCAGAAACACAGGAGACATGATCGCCAGCAGCACACACAACACAATCAGCACCAGCAGCGTCGTCATATTACTTAAATCAATCTTTTTCCCCTTCATATTCAAATCTCCTTTTGTTGTTTATTTGCACCGGTTGCATACTTGATCACCGTATCTTCTGTCAGCCCCTGCATATCCGATGGTTCCAGAACTCCTGTCATCTCACCTTCGTGCATGATATAGATCCTGTCGCTGATACCCATACACTCCGTCAATTCGGAAGATACTACGATTACCGCCTTCCCTGCCTGTTTCAATTCATTCATGATGCGGTAGATCTCTACCTTCGCCCCCACATCAATTCCCCTGGTAGGTTCATCGAAAATAATGATGTCAGAATTTGTATTCAGCCATTTACAGATAACGACTTTCTGCTGGTTACCCCCGCTCAGGTTTTTGGCTTTCTGTTTCAGGCTTGGTGTTTTAACCCGGATTGCATCCGTCAGCTTCTGGTTGTTGTCTGTCTCTTTTTTGGCATCGATCCCGAATCTGCTCATGGCAGTATTCAGGTTTGCGAGTGAGATATTTGTGTTAAGATCGAATTCCAGAATCAGTCCCTGATTCTTCCGATCTTCGGTTAGCAGCGCGATTCCGCATTTTTTTGCTTCCTCACAACTTTTTATCTTTTGTTTCTGGCCTTTTACCAGCACCTCACCGCTGTCATACGGGTCGGCGCCGAACACAGCGCGCATCAGTTCTGTCCGGCCGGCTCCCATCAGTCCGTAAAACCCCGTGATCTGACCGGCTCTGGCCTGGAAAGATACACCTTTTAATGTTCTGCCCTGTTTGATATTCTTTGCCTCCAGCATCACTTCACCAGGTGTTACATCTACCTTCGGATAGTAATCCGTCATCTCCCTGCCGACCATCTGTGTAACCATCTCATCGATCGTGATGTCTTTTACATTTAAAGTGCTGATATATTCACCGTCCCTGAAAATCGTTACGCGGTCTCCGATTTTCATGATCTCTTCCAGCCTGTGAGAAATGTAGACAATCGCCTTTTTCTGCTCTTTTAACGTGCTGATGATCTCGAACAGTGAGTCCACTTCTTTTTCCGTCAGTGCCGACGTCGGCTCATCCATGATGATAATGTCTGACTCGAAAGATAACGCCTTTGCGATCTCTACCAGCTGCATCTGTCCTACGCTTAGTTTCGACACCAGCGTTTTCTCCGATATGTCTGCGTTGATCGAATCCAGCAGGTCTCTGGCCGTCCGGTTCATCGTACGCCAGTCAACATTTCCCGCTTTTGTTCTCGGCTGTCTTCCCATGAAGATATTTTCCGCAACCGTCAGGTTCTTTAACAGGTTCATTTCCTGAAAAATGATGCTGACTCCGCGCGCACGCTGTTCATCGATGCTCGCACATACGATAGCTTCTCCTTTGAGCGTCACGGATCCGGTATACTTTGTATTAACTCCTGCCAAAACCTTCATGATGGTCGATTTTCCGGCTCCATTCTCGCCCAGAAGCACATGTACTTCACCTCGGCGGGCGTCGAACCTGGCTTTATTCAGCGCAAGTACTCCGGGGAATTCTACGGTTATATCCCGCATCTCAAGAATACATTCTCCTCTGCTATCTCCCATTCCAATCCTCCTTCTCTTACCTTATCTTTTAGCAATACCGTCAGTCACCGTTAAACTCCCTTACGGTATCCAGCATGGCCGCTATATTCTCCACCGGTGTTTTCGCCTGGATGATATGAATCGTATTAAAGATGTATCCCCCGTCCCTGGAAAAGATTTCGCAGCGCTGTTTCACCTGTTCTTTTACTTCTTCCGGCGTTCCAAACGGAAGGATCTGCTGTGTATCAACACCGCCGCCCCAGAAGAGGATATCTTTGCCGTAGGTGTCCTTCAAGGCCTGCGGATCCATCCCCGCTGCGGAGCACTGAACCGGATTGACTGCATCAAAGCCGCTTTCGATCAGCAGAGGGAGTATCGGGAAGATACCGCCGCAGCTGTGTTTCAAAGTCTTCCATTCCGTATGCTCGTGAATCCATCCGTTCATTTTTTTGTAATACGGAAGGTAAAACTCTTTGAATACATCCGGGTTTACAAACGGTCCTCTCTGTGTTCCAAAATCCGTCCCACATATGTACATCACGTCGATATCATTTCCAAATGCGTCATAACATTTTTCAAAGCTCTTGATGGAACGGGTTACCTGTTCTTCAAACACCGCGTGCACATAATCCGGGTATAACAGCGGCGCCATGTACCATTCCGATAGACTGCGGATACCCTTTGGATCTTTGATATTCGGGCCCGGAATATTGGCGGCATCGCCCAGAGCAAAATATGCCGGAGCAATGGTAACTGCCTTATTGCTGTCCTTATACTTTTCAATCACGCCTTTATAGTACGAGATAGTTTCATCCGATACCACCTGGCAGTCCTCGGCGTTGTCGAGAGGATCCGCATCCTCCTCGTCAAATTCTTCCGTTCTCATGATATTGTCAAAGTAAAAACCATTTTCCGGCATATGTCCGCTCGGTTTCACAGAAGTATCTCCGCACGGGTAAACGTAGTATCCGCCGTTTCCGTCATCAGACAGCTTACAGTCTCCGGGTATCAGTACGGTTTCTCCCTGATAAGACCACTCCTTCCAGTTATCGTTCGTATGGCCGAACGCATCATACCTTGGATCCAGCATCTGCACATCACTCATCATGATATCCGCAAGGTCCGGTTCAATAATACCGGTCATGGTAGCCATGTCCAGAATTTTTACGGGCTCTTCTTTCAGTCCGTAATACTTTCTCAGCTCCCCTACTACCTGTGCGTTAATCTGTGAGCAGCAGAATCCTCCGAAATCAACTGCCATTTTATCCGGCTGTTTATGTGTAAATGATGTTTTTACACGTTCTCTTGATGTCATACTTTTTCTCCTCTTTCTATTATCCTGCATCAACAGCACATCATATATGTGCTTATTTCAGAGCACAAAAATCCTTTGCCTTCTTTCATCATAAAATATAAAATTAATATGATTTTCCTGTATTTAAAGGCTTTCTTGCATCTCTCTTGAACATATTGTATAATACAAAAAACGCATAATCACTACTTGAACATGCTAATTGATATTAAATTTGTGCTGTGTGTTTTTCGTAAAAGGAGAAGATATGAATAAAAAACAAAGAGAAAAGGCCGCCTATTTTGACAGGGGCCTGGTGTCGAAAAAAGGAGTGTACTTTCACACCTCGTCAGACTTTGCGAAGGAACATCTTTTTTGCCTTGCGTGGGGCGGAGAGTTCCTGTGTGACTCCACTTATGAAATCAACAGGCGAACCAAAGAACAGTTTTTAGATTATTATCTTATTTTTCGAATATTGGAAGGAAGCCTGCAATTTGAATATGAGGATTCCAGGTTTACGGCTTATCCGGGGGATATCGTATATCTGGATTCCCATATACCGAACCATTACTGGAGTACCGGCAGCGTACGCTTTCAATATTTTCATTTCAACGGACCATTGGCAAAAGCTTTCTATGAACTGCTGCACGCGCAGCAGGGTGTCCGCTTTACCGGCAAATCAGAATCCGCGTTCTTATTTAACAGCATCTTAAAAGAAATGTCTCAGACAAATGCCAACGATCAGAAATTGTCGCTCATGATGTATAACCTGATCGCGGGTCTTGCCATCCCCGGCTCAGAAGATGCCGATGAAAATGTACTGCGTGCCCAGCAATTTATCGATGATAATTTCTATAAGCCAATTACCGTCGACGACATCGCCGACTACGCCGGCCTGAGCCGATACCATTTCTCACGCATATTCAAAAAGGAGACCGGCTACAGTCCCCATCAGTATCTGATCAATATCCGGCTTCGCCATGCAAGAGAACTTCTGAGTACGGATTCGGCATCCCTCGACACAATAGCCGCAACGTGCGGCTTTTCAAGCACCTCACACTTCATCTCAGTCTTCAAAAAAGAAGCCGGCGTTACGCCGGTCATGTTTAAGAAATACTTTGATATGAGTGGTTTTTCCTGAAACAGACACAAGTCCACTGTCAGTTCACACATAAAACTGACAGTGGACTTATATACCTCTCTCTGTTTGCTCCTATGCCGAAGGAATGTCCGCCTCATCAGGATATATGATGACCCGGCAGGCCTCCTTATTTCTCAAAAGTTCCAGCGCTGTTTTTATATCCTTCAATGCAAAGCGATGGCTTACGATTTTATCAATCCCAAGTCTTTCATCCTGCAACAGCGTAATGGAATCTGTAAATGCCTTGCCAAGTGCTCCGCAGACCTTCAGCTCTTTCCGCGTAAAAACAGCCGGCGGTACTTCTGCAGACTCATTAAAGTTTAATCCGAAGAGCAGCAGTCTTCCGTGGCTATTCAAAATGCGAATCGCCTCCTCCATGATCCTGCCGGTGCCCACTGCATCCACTACGACATCAGCGCCTCCTCCCCATTCCCGTTCCAGAACACAGGCAGGCGATTCTTTCTCAGAATTGATCACGATATCCACCCCGCACTCTTTAGCCTGAGAAATTCTTTTCTCCCCTTTTGCACAGACCGCCAGCCTTCGTATACCGTACATTTTCAGGACACGGATAAAAGTAAGTCCAATGGGGCCCGCGCCATACAGCAAAACCGAATCAACGGGTGTCGGCTTTACCATCAGTATCCCACTCAGAACACAGGCGAGCGGCTCTGTCTGAGGAGCAATATCCGGACTGATATCCGTCGGAAGTTTATAAAGCTGCCCTGCTTCTGCCACCACATACTCTGCAAATCCGCCGTCACCTGTCTGTCCATAATGATATGGATTCATGCACAGGTTTTTCATATCATGCCGGCACTCCCAGCATTCTCCGCAGGGCACACAGGGATTTACCACAACGCAGTCTCCGACCTTAAAGGAGCCAGCCTTTTCACCCACTGCCTCTATGTATCCGTAAAATTCATGTCCCATAACCACTCCGGGTTTGATATACTGCCCAGGCGGTACATGGAGTCCATGGATATCACTTCCGCAGATACTTGCCGATTTTACCTTCACCAATACTTCCGTCGGCTCTTTAACATCAGGAATATCCACTGTTTCGATTTCCAGTATTCCATTTCCCTTAAACACTGCAGCCGTCATTTTTTTCATGCTTTCACCCTTACCTATTCACTGTATCATTCCAGTGTATTTGCCCACAGTTCATCACTGTCAATGTTATCTTTGGTTCCAATCACCGGTGATAACGCATCGTTGATTTTCCCATTGAGTTCAACCTCACCGTCCAAAGCCTTTACCAGATAGTCAATTGCATCATTCGCCATCGTGATCGCCGGCTGAGCACAGACTGCATCGATATATCCCTCTTTGATATAGTCAATAACGCCCGGTGTTCCGTCTACCGTGGTGATAATAATATGCCCGTCTTCACCGACAGGTTTTAATTTCCCTACCTGTTCCAGCGCGCTTACCACAGCATCTGCCATTACTCCGTCCGATGCCAGGTATATCGCATTGATATCGCTGTTTGCCTGCAGCGCATCGAGCGCCGCATTATATGCCGTATCAGATTCCCAGTATGTCGGCAGTGATGAGACAATCTCAAATCCCAGTTCTTCCGCTGCTTTCTGGAATCCCTGTGAACGCTCCAGTCCGGATGTAGACGCCAGATCTCCCTGAAGCTCTACTACCTTCAGGTCCTTCACATCAATGCCCTGAGCCTTAGCAGCCTCCGCCAGTTCAACACCGCCGTCGTATCCGCAGGACACATTGTCAGACGCACACACGGCAACGTAATCTCCCTCTTCGACTGTCCTGTCTGCCAGTGTCACAGGAATACCCGCTTCATTGATCATGCCCACAGAATCTGACAGCGCCTGCGCGTCTACAGGACACAACATGATCGCATCAACGCCTTTTGATATAGCGTCTTCGATTGCCGCCGTCTGTGTTGCAGCATCATTTTTCGCATCCACATAATAAATGTCAAAACCATAGGATTCTGCCCGTGCGGCAGCCGCCTGATATACCGCATAGATGAATTCGTCCGCTACACTGTGCATGAGGATTGCAACTGTCTTGCCCTCACCCGGAAGCGCGTCACCGGAATTCTCCGGCTTCTCTTTATCATTCTCCGAAGATGCCTCTTGGGAATCGGTATCCTGTGAAGCTGCTTCCTCCGTTCCCGCCCCTTCCTTCTTCTTTGCTGTTTCCTCCGCATTCCCTCCGCACGCTGCCAGGGACGAGACGATAAGAATGATTGTCACCAACAAACTGATCCACTGTAAACTTCTTTTTTTCATAGCCGATACCTCTCCTTTTCATTTGTATTGTTTTGTTTCATGTTACTCTGCCGAGCGCATCCTGTTTTTAACGGCATCAAAGAGGACCGCCAGGAATATGACCACTCCCTTTGCAACATCCTGCCACTCGGCACTGACACCAAAAAGATTCAGGGCATTATTGATAACGCCGATCAGCAGTGTTCCTACCAGTGTTCCCATAATACTGCCGGTTCCTCCGGCGAGGCTCGTCCCTCCGATGACAGCCGCAGCTATCACCATAAACTCCATGCCGTCTCCCATGGCAGCATAGTAACTGCCGATTCTGGCCATCGTCATAAATCCGGCAAGACCGCTTATGATTCCCAGAAATACATAAGTGCTCAATATAATTCTTCTGTTATTGATACCGGATACCTTTGCAGCGTTTGCGTTGCCTCCTACCGCCATGACTTTTCTTCCATATACAGTGCAGTGGAGAAGTATATACCCCAGCACGTATATGAAAACCACAATCCAGATCTGTACAGGTATATTCAGAATGCTTCTTTTCCCTACAAATGTAAAACTGCTTCCCAGATTCCGGTATGAGACACCTCCTGTCAGAACCAGCGAGACTCCGCGGCCGATACACTGTGTTGCGAGTGTGACCAGAAATGCAGGCATATTCAGGTAAGCCACTCCGATACCATTGATCAGTCCCATAGCCAGAGCCACCGCCAGAATCATAAGCAGCCCTGCCGGTTCCGACCACCCATGATTCTGCGTCAGCACAGCATAGACACTGGCGCTCACAACCATCGTGGCACCCACCGATACGTCAATTCCACCCGTCATGATCACCAGAGTCATTCCCACGCCAAGCACCGCATAGGACGATACCTGAAGCATGACATTCGTTGCATTATTCAGTGACCTGAAACTTGCGTTTGTAATGAGCAGCAGTATCACGATCAGCAGAAACATCAGATATACACCGTATTTCAACAGTATCTGCATTACTCTGTTAGTATCAACGCCATTCTTTGATTTTTCGGTTGCACCTGACTTTCCCATTACGTCGCACCTCCCATTGCTGCTTCCAGCAGTTTGTTTCCGTTCAAACCATCTTCCTGTCCCAGCTCCATGACCTGCCGCCCCTCCTTCAGCACGATAACCCGGTCGCACAGACCCAGAATTTCCGGCAGCTCAGACGAGACCATGATTACGGCAACGCCCCGGGCCAAAAGCTGATCGACGATCATATAAATTTCCCGCTTCGCCCCTATATCAATCCCTCTGGTAGGCTCATCAAGCAGCAGCAGATCCGGCTTGGTATGCAGCCATTTGGATATGACAACCTTCTGCTGATTCCCCCCGGAGAGGAATTTGACTGCACGATTGACCGTAGGCGTTTTTATATTCAGTTCTTCCACACCCTGTTTGGCCATATCTGTCTCTTTTTTTCCATCAGTCAATCCTTTTCTTCTGATTCTTTTCAAATTTGCAAGAGATATGTTGAACTTCACAGAGCGGTCCAGTACCAGACCTTCCAGATGTCTGTCCTCCGTCACCATAGCCATGTTTTGCGCGATAGCATCACGCGGACTTTTGATATGGAGTCTTTTTCCTTTATAGATAACCTCCCCCGCGTCATAAGGATCCAGTCCAAATATACTTCGCAGAACTTCTGTTCTTCCCGAACCCAGCAGTCCATAAAGACCGAGCATCTCTCCTTTCCTCACGCTGAATGTAATCTGATTCAGTTTATTTTTTCTCGTCAGGCCTTTTACCTCGAGAATCTCTTCACCGGGGCTTCTCTGCTGATGGCTGTACTGCTCCTCCATCGCCTGGCCCAGCATACTGTTTACAACTTCCGGCCTTGAAATATCATGGACGCCGCACTTCATAATCCTGCTTCCATCGCGCATAATCATCATGGTATCGCAGATCTCATAGATCTCATCCATACGGTGCGTGATAAATACAATGGCCGTTCCTTTTTCTTTTAATCTCCGGACGATCTCAAATAATACCTCAATTTCCGAAGCAGTCAGTGAAGACGTGGGTTCATCCAAAATCAAAACCTTTATATCCTGCGCAAGACATCTACCGATCTCCACCAGCTGCTGTTCGCCAATTTTGAGTTCTCCCACCTTCTGTTCCGGTTTGCAGTGCTCTAGTTTTACTATTTTTAAAATCTCGGCTGTCTTTTTATACAGTTGTCTTTTCGCTAAAAATCCTTTTGTATTTGGAAGCTTCTGTATGCAGATATTAGTGGCAACATCCATATTCCGAAACAATGACAGTTCCTGATGTATGAAGGCAATGCCAAGTTCTTTTGCCTCCTTCGTATTTTTTATGTTCATCTTCCGGCCAGCGAGATAAATGCTGCCCTCCTCGTTCTGAACGACTCCTCCAAGAACATTCATCAGTGTAGATTTGCCTGCGCCATTCTCACCCAGTATCGCACATACTTCACCTTTCTTCAGGTCAAAGTCAACTCCTTTCAGAGCATGGACACCGGGATAGTATTTGTGAATGCCCTCCATTTTTAGGATTTCTTCATTATTCCCTTTAATAATCACGCTCCCCCCTCCTTATGCAAAAGCCCGCCGCACGGTCCTGATATCTTCTTCCAGCAGCGAAAAAGCATCGGCATTCAACAGACTAAGCGGTTTTTGATTGTAATAATTTTCCAGCAGCAGCCATGTTGCGCAATGACTCGCTTTGATAAGCTGTACGGTTTTATAGAATCCCGTATCTCCTTTTCCAAGAAGCGCTGAACTGATCGTCTGATTAAAACCATCTTTTATATGTATCTGGCATATATGATCTTTCAACTCACTGAGAATTTCCTGCTGTGAATATCCTTTTTCCAGATGATAATTCTGGCTGTCATAAAATATCTTCAGGTTATCACAGCCCACCTCCCGGATCATTCGCAGGGATTCTTTCGCAGATAAAACATTCTCAAAGGCAATGACAATGCCATGTCTCTTTGCCAGATCACAAGCCAGCCTTACCTTTTCACACGTATTCCAGAAATCCTCCTCGCTTTTGATGGCACCGTCATCGAAGCTTGGCACCTGAACGATGGGAATTCCCATATCCGCTGCCGCCTGCACCCCTCTGTATATCGTTTCAACAGCGATCATTCCGTCGTATGTATCCCTTTCATTTCTCATGCCATGTGCATTTAACGCGTTCAAAGCAATGGAAGGAAATTCAACGCCGTACTCCCTGCCGCATTCGAGATACGCTTTCTGAATAACAGGGTTTGACAGTTTGAATCCTGTTTCGTAATCTCCAAAATCAAGCTCCATTCCCTCGATTCCCATATCTGCCGCTATTTTCAGGCCATACGGTCCCGGAAAGGGAAATGCCCATTCCACGATTCCTATTTTAAAATCCATAGTTGCCTCCCGTCTGGTCAATGATTTTCCCGTCCGCCTGAAATATTAAACGATGACCCGGTAATAAATGCCGCGTCATCAGACGCCAGGAATACACACAATTTGCCGATCTCCTCCGGCTCTCCCATTCTCTTCAGCGGAGTCGCCTCGTTAAACTCTTTTAAGTATTCCTCATAGCTGAGTCCGTACAAAGGCGCCCGGTCATGCAGGCATCTGCTGATCATCTCCGTATTGATCGTCCCGGGAGCTATACTGTTTACATTAATCCCGTATTCTGCAAGTTCCAGTGCCAAAGACTGTGACAAAAGCCTGACCCCCGCTTTTGAAGCACAATACACTGCATTAAATGCCTCTCCTGTTTTTGAAGCGCAGGAGTCAATCAATACCATTTTTCCGGAACCCTGTCTTTTCATTTCCCTGCCGACGTACTTACAGTATAGAAATGTACTCCTGAGGTTGACGTTGATCACAGCATCCCAGTCCTCTTCCTCCTGTTCGATGACCGGACAGGAACGTAAAATCCCGGCAGCATGAGTCAGTATATCGATTCGCCCATAGGCTTTTCGTGTACTGTTTACTACATTTCTGACGTCTTCGCTCCTAGCGACATCCCCTGTCAGAAATATGCATTTTCTTCCCAATAACCTTATCTCCTCACAGACGTTCACCAATTTCTCGTGATTGATATCCGTTATCATCAGATCTGCACCGTTTTTAGCGTATTCCAGTGCAATGCCGCGGCCGATTCCCTGTGCAGCACCGGTAACGATCGCAATTTTACCATCAAGCTTCATACTTTTGCCTCCCCACCTTGCTAACATTTTGTTTTTGTTCGCATTTTGTTTTCAATTTGATTGCTCATTGTTTTGCTTTATGTTTTCATTATAGTTCGCCTTTTGTTTTTTGTCAATCCTTTGTGTAATGGGATATTTTATAAAATATTAGACAGGTTTTTGTCAAAAACGCTCAAAATCGCACTTATTTTCCATATATTTACAAAACTACGCCTGCACAAAATCAATACATACTTGTCTTTTATATTATTCATTTGTTTCTTTATTTGTTTTAATGTCTGTCACTCACTTGACTTTTAAGCGTTTTTGCAATAGACTATAAACAAACCCAAAACATTCGATTTATGTTTTCATTTTACAGTGGAAAGGAAATAAGATATGACCATCCGACAAATAGCCGAAATGTTAAACGTTTCACCCTCAACGGTCTCTGTCGTCCTTAATAACAGACCAGGTGTACGCAGTGAATTGAGAGAACGGATCAAAAACGCATTGATTGAGAATGGCTATGCAATCAAAGAACCGAAAACCACCGCCGGAACGATTCTTTTTGTCTATTATAAAAGTACAAATTATTTGGCTGCACGCAAGGATGACACGTTAACCGTTACCCTGAACGCCATCGAACAGGTATGCCGTGAAGAGCGATACTCTTTCTCCCTGGCAAATGCAACCTATCATAACATTGACGAATTGTTCAGTAAAAATAATCTTTCCGACATCGACGGCATTATACTGCTGGGAACGGAATACTACCACGAACCCAGGGAATCCTTTTACAAACTCCCGGTTCCTCTCGTTGTCCTTGATGGTTTTTTCCCCGAATATCCCATCAATACCGTGAATATCGATAACAGCTACGGTGTTCATCAGGTTATTACCTGTCTGCTCGAAAACGGCCACAGAGATATCGGTTACTTAAAAAGCGCCGTGGAATTCGGATGTCTGCGAGACAGGAAGGACTGCATCCGTTCCTCCATGGAACGACTCGGACTTCGGCTGAATCCGGACTACCTCATCGAAGTCAGTCAGGAATCCGAGAAAATACAGGCCGAAATGACACACTTTCTGGAGCACTCCGATACACTCCCTACTGCATTTATCGCAGATAACGATATCATCGGTGTTTCAGCTATTCAGGCACTGCAGCGGAAAGGGCTTCGCATACCCGAGGATATCTCAATCGTCGGTTTCGATGATTCCAATATCTGTACTATATTTTCCCCTCACCTCACCACCGTGAAATCAGACTTTAAGCGGATGGCTGAACTCGCCACCCGGCGTCTGATCCAGATGATAAGACTTGATGACCCCGGCGTCATCAAATCAACCGTAGGAACCACGTTTATTCCCCGCCAAACGGTTTCCAAAAGACTATAAAACAAAAGAACAGCAAAAAACAGATGGCAGTGAAGCCTTTTTAGACTTCACTGCCATCTGCAGTCTAACCGCACAGCACAACCTGCGGGTTAATTATGTAAATCTTCTGATCGCAAGGATTGTCTTGCAGTCAGCGCTTCTGTCATGTGTGATTCCCCACTGGCTTCCTTTCGCCTCTACGATTCCGCCGTATCCGTCGTAGATCGCCACGTGGCCGGAATAGCAGATGACGTCACCGGCTCTCGCTTCGGACAGGCTCGCCACCGGCTGTCCAAGGCTTCTCCATCCCCCTGACGTAGTATAGCCGCCGCTGTACACGCCGCAGTTCTTCAGAACCTGCCATACGAAATGGGAACAGTCGATACCATTCGTCAGTGAGTTGCCGCCCCATACATATGGATTACCCACAAACTGATCTGCATAGGCTACAATTGCGCTTCCCGAGGATCCCCCCTGGGAATAACTCGGCTCTTCTTCATAGGAACCGCCGGAAGTACCGGAATCGTCGGATGAGGAGGAGCTGCCGGAATCAGAGCTGCTGCCGCCCGAAGACTCGTCGTTATCCGAAGAACTGCTGTCGGTATCCGAATCGCTGCCGGTATCATCATTATCATCCGTGCCGCTGTCAGATGTGTTCTCCAAGACATTTCCGCTGTCGGAATCCGACTCAGAATCCGTGGAGGATTCATCATTGGAAGACTGCTGCTGTCTCTGAGCTTCTTCCGCCGCTGCCTGACGCCTGGCCTCTTCCGCTGCCGCCTGTCTGGCCGCTTCTTCTTCAGCACGTCTTCTCTCTTCAGCAAGACGGTTCAGCTCTGCTTCCTGCTGTGCGATCAGATTGCTGATTTCAGCTGCCTGCTGACGAGCCGTTGCAATCTGACTCGCATAATCACTGCTGGCCGCCTGCTTCTCATCGATACGCGCCTGCAGATCTGCCTGCTGGCCTTCCAGGTCGGCTTTCTGGCTTTCCAGAGATGCCTTCTGTGTTTCCAGTTCCGCTTTCTGGGCTTCCAGTTCTGCCTTCTGCGCTTCCAGGTTTTTCTTTAACTCAGTAACCTGATTTACAACCGCCACATACTGCTCCAGCTGATCACGGTCGTAATCATGCAGGCTCTGAGCATAGTCTGCACGGTTCAGTACCTTTGAAAAATCTTCCGCCTCAAAGATCATCTTGATCCATGCGGCGTCACCGCCGTTTTCATATATGTACTGGATACGTTTTTTCATATCCTCATACTGTCTGTCACGATCATCTTCTGCATCCTGTAAATCTTTTTTGGTCTGCTCGATCTCTGCCTTTTTATTTGTGATATCATTTTCGGTATTCGCAATTTCTGTTTCTGTATTCGCAATGTCGGTTTTTGCCGCATCGATCTGTATCATCAGATCGACCATATCTGCATCCATCGCATTGATTTCCGACTGGATCTGCGTCTGTCTCTCAGACAGGCTGTTAATGACTGAATTCGTTTCGCTCAACTGGCTTTCCGCCTGGTTCTTTTCCTGTCTTAGCTGGTCTTCCGTTGTAGCCAGAACCGTCATAGTCTGAGACAACATCATAACAAGACCTAGGAATAAACAAACTATTTTTTTTCTCATTTTACAATTTTCTCCCTGCATCCATCATGATTTTTGTCATGTTGTGCCGTAAATGTTTCGTAATATTTTCAAGACTTCCTCCATATACTATCATGTTCCTAAAAGAATTTCAACCTTTTTGATTGTTTTCCTTAAATCTTTTTAATATTTTCGTAATATTTAACTCCTGTTTTTGTAACATCACAAGGGTCAGAAAAAGCCGGATGCCCTGTTTCCATGACATTCTCAGCCTTTGTCCGCATCTCGTCCGCTCACGCGGGTCATACTCTCAAAACCGATAAGCACTCTCGTGCCCTCACCGATTTCCGACGCGATCGTCATCACATGGGACAGACGCGTCAGTATCTTCTTGCACAGATAGAGCCCGATTCCCGTTGACTTCTGATGGCTGCGCCCATTATAGCCCGTATATCCGCGCTCACACACACGCGGCAGGTCCTCCGGCGCGATCCCGATGCCGGTGTCCTCAATTACCAGCGTATCAGGCTGCTCCCGGGACCGATAGATCGATATCTTCCCCTGAGGCGTGTATTTCAGGGCATTTGACAACAGTTGTTCAATGACGAATACCAGCCACTTCTCATCCGTGATCACAACACATCCGATCGCATCATATTCCAGTGTGATTTTCTTTTGAATAAATGTTCTTGCGTATTTTTTCACTGCCTGGCGGATGATATCATCGACAGAGTAGGCCTTCAATGTGAGATCCCCCGATATATTTTCCGCGCGCAGATACTGCAGTACCATATCCACATACTGTTCAACCTTAAAAAGCTGCGCCGCCAGTTCTTTCTTATCAACGGTGCCCTCTTCCTGCAGCAGGAGGTTCATGGCGGATATCGGAGTCTTAATCTGATGCGCCCACAGTGTATAGTAATCATTCAGTTCAGCCATAGAACGGTCTTTCTCAAGAATAGCCGCCGCTCTGCCGTGTGCAGCCGTCAAAAGCAGTTCCTGATAGTCCGCCTCCAGGATGTCCCCCGGTTCAGGCAGCGTAATCATCTCGTTCTCAATCACAGACTTCTGGCTGTGCAGCTGCAGATGTTTCCGATAGTATCCGTAGAAGCGTACAGCCTCCGTCACCCCCAGCACGAAGGCTTCCATGATGATCAGATAAACGCCCATCTCCAGCGGCAGCCTGTACAGCCAGAACAATATCACAATGATGACCGATATCAGCACAGCTGCTGCTATAACCGGCACCTGTCTCCTTATATAAGATTTCATTCCAAGCAATATATCCTTTATTCTCACTTCACCAGATACCCAATCCCTTTTTTGGTAACAATAAACTCCGTTATTCCTGCCTCATCCAGTTTTTTGCGCAGCCTCGTCACGTTTACAGTCAGTGTGTTATCATCGATAAAGCTGTCGCTCTCCCAGAGACACTCCATGATCGTATCCCGTTCCACAACATGTCCCGTCCGTTCCATCAAAAGCTGCAGGATACGAAATTCATTCTTTGTCAGGTCGATCTTTCTCCCCTCATAAGTCAGCGTCGCATCTGCAAGATTCAGCAGCACTCCGCGGTGCTCCAGCGCCTTCGTATTCTCGGCAAAGGAATACGCCCTGCGCAAAAGAGCCTGTACCTTCGCCGTCAGTACCTGCAGGTCGAAGGGCTTCGCGATAAAATCATCAGCCCCCATATTCATCGCCATCACCATATTCATATTATCGGACGCAGAAGACAGGAATACGATCGGAACGCTCGACTGGCGCCTGATCTCGGCACACCAGTAGAAACCGTTAAAAAAGGGCAGCATGATATCGAGCAGAATCAGATGCGGTTCAAATGCAAAGACCTCCTCCGTCACCTTCTCAAAGTTCTTGATACTCGCCGTCTCATATCCCCATTTCTTCAGATGCTCACCGATTACCTTCGCAATCGTCACATCGTCTTCTATGATCATGATTTTATACATCGGACGCCTCCTGTGATTTATATTATTTTTTTATCATATCATATTTATCCAAAAAGTATAATACCCCCGAAAAAGGCTTACAGGCCTCCCCGGGGGTATGGTTACAAAAATCATTACTCTTCAGAATTTTCCGTCAGCACAAAATGTCCGCGTTCCACCTCCTGCATTCTGCCTTTTCCGGTAAAGTCCCCACTGTCAAACTTCTCCAGTGTTTTATCCTTCTCCGCCGCAGGATCCGGCACCGGAACAGCGGACAGCAGCGCTCTCGTATAGGGATGTACCGGATTGCCGAACAGTATCTCTGTCGGCGCAGTTTCTACTAACTTCCCCCGGTAGAGGACTCCCACACGGTCACTGATAAACTTCACGATCGAAAGGTCATGTGCAATAAATAAAAATGCAAATCCAAACTCTTTTTGAAGCCGCTTAAACAAGCTGACGATCTGAGCCTGAATCGACACATCCAGGGAAGCGAGAGGCTCATCAGCAATCAGAAGTTTAGGATTCAGAGCTATACTTCTGGCAATCGCGACCCGCTGTCTCTGCCCGCCCGAAATCTCAGAGGGATATTTTTTCCGGAATGTTCCATTTAAGCCTACCTGCTCCAGCAGCTCCTCCACCCGGGTATCCAGTTCCTGCCTGCTTTTATACACATGGTTTACCCGGATGGGTTCTTCTATGATTTCTTCCACTGTCATCCTCGGATTTAATGCCGCCGCACAATCCTGGAAGATGATCTGCAGATCCCTGTGCAGACTTTCCTGCTTATGGCGCATTTTCCTTTTATCCGAAATCAATTGTCCCTCAAAATATACCTCTCCGTCTGTCGGAGTATAGTACCCCATAACAGAGCGGGCTACCGTAGATTTTCCAGAACCGCTTTCGCCTACCAGCGCAAATATCTCTCCTTCATACACTTCAAAAGAGATATCATCTACCGCCTCTACAGAATAATGAGAATTAATTTTAAAATACTGTTTTAAACCTTTTACCTCTAACAGCGGCTGTTCTCCCATTTGCCTTATGCTCCTTTCCCCGATCAGCGGATAATCTTCGGCGCCCGGCGGTCTAAAAGCCAGGTTGCCGCATAATGCGTATCTGTTATCTTAAACATGGGCGGCATCTCTTCATAATCAATTCTCATAGCGTATTTATTCCGCACAGCGAATGCATCTCCCCTGGGCAGGTCAATCATAGTCGGAGGAACACCCGGAATCGTCTCCAGCTTTCCGTCCTTCGCAAAGTCCGGCAGCGCCCCCAGCAGCCCCCATGTATAGGGATGCCGCGGATCATAAAAAATCTCCTCCGCAGTGCCGGTCTCAACAATTTTTCCGGCATACATAATCGCGATTCGGTCGGCAACACCCGCCACCACTCCCAGATCATGAGAAATAAAAACAAAAGAAATACCCTTTTCTTCTTTCAAAGAACGAATCAGGTGCAGGATTTCCGCCTGAATCGTCACGTCCAGCGCAGTTGTCGGTTCATCTGCAAAAATCACGCGGGGCTCGGACGCCATGGCCATAGCGAGTACACAGCGCTGTCTCATGCCTCCCGAAAAATAATGGGGCTGCAGATAAAAGCGCTCTTTGGCGTCGTCTATTTTCACCAGCCGCATCAGGTCCACCGCAATCCCTTTCGCTTCTTCCCTGCTGATTTTACGATGCTTCCTGATAGCCTCGACCATTTGTTTCCCGATTGGAATCGTTGGGTTTAACGAAGTCATAGGATCCTGAAAGACCATGGAAAATTCGCTGGAACGCAATCTTCGCATCTGCTTTTCCCCGTATCCGGTGATATCCTCACCGGATACCAGAATCTTTCCCTGCCTGATCTTTGAATTTTCAGGAAGTAATTTCATGATCGACTGTACCATTACGGTTTTTCCGCAGCCGGATTCACCCACAACAGCGAGTACCTCTCCGGCATCCAGCTGCCATGAAACATCCCTGACCGCTTCTACTTCACCCCTCGGCGTATCAAAGCTCACTGATAAATTGGAAACTTGTAAAACAGGCTGCATAATCTATCCTTCTCTGTGGTATTTACTTTTGTTTACTCCAGTGTCCATTCTTCAACGTTCCACATAACACCCCGGGCATGGTGTCCAAGTACCCTGCTGGTATCGAGTCCCTTCAGTCTGGAAGTACCGACATAGAAGCCGTCCAGATAGGCGATCAGAAGGATGGAAGGCTGCTTGGCATATACCTCTTCAAATTCCCCGTAGAGCTCTTTTCTGACAGACTGATCCCGTTCGTGGCGCGCAGCGCTCAGCAGTTCATCCACCTTTTCATTGCTGTATTTCTGTGAATTCTGGCTTCCGTCACTCGTAAACATTTTGAAGCACTGATCCGCATCATACTGGCACGCTTCTCCGTACACAAAGCCGTCAAATTCTGTAGAATCCCAGGAACTGTCAATTGCAATATCCATTTTCACGCCGGCATCCTCCAGCTGTTTTGCCAAAAGCTTGCCTATGTCCACACGCTCTTCTTCAGAGTCTGTGATATGTACCGTAAATTCAAACTTCTGCCCATTGCGTTCATAGATACCGTCGCTGCCCTTTTTCCAGCCCAGTTTTTCCATCTCTTCGGCGAATTTTTCGGTATCATAAGTATATATATCCGCACCGGTATTTCCGCCCATCTCACTCAGCTGGATCGGGCTGTAGGCTGCGACGCCCTCCCCGTCCAAAACGCTGCTGACGATGGCTTCTTTATCAACCGCATAGTTTAATACCCCGACGCTGTCCGCATTATTTTTCCAGAAATCCCTGTTAAAGTTCATGGAGACACCGCGGAAATCTGCTGTTTTATATTTTGTGATAGTAAATCCGTCCTTACCCTCAAAGGTCTTTGCAAATGTTGCGTCCAGCCATGCCAGATCCACCTCACCGGTCTGCAGCATGGAGGTCTTTGTAGTTTTATTATCTACAGGCTTAAAAATAAGTTTTTTGATATTCGGTACTTTATCATAATACTCTTCATTGCTTTCAAAAGTAATGGTGCCGCCGGCAGTGTCCCAGGAAACAAATTTGTAACGGCCCGTACCTACCGGATTCTGGTTAAAAGTATCCGTAGTGACATCTTTCCCCTCAAGCAAATGCTGCGGAAGAATACCTATGGTAAAATAATTCGATATTGCAACGTTATATGCTTTCATCTTAATTGACACGGTATGGTCATCCACTTTTTCAATGCTTTCGATATCCTTATAATCGCTGGTAACAGAGGAAGACAGTGTTTCATCCTCCGTCAGAAGTTTATAAGTGAACAACACATCATCCACTGTAAAATCCTCTCCGTCATGCCATTTCACGTCATCGTGAAGTTTAAACGTATAGGTCATCGTCTCTTCGTCATAGCTGTAACTTTCCGCCAGATCTTCGACCGGCTTATTATTGCCGTCGTATTTCAGCAAACCTGAAAAAACAATATCCGTCATTTCATTTTCATTGACAAGGGGATTGATCGCACTTTTTGACTCACACGCAAACACCAGCGTGCCGTCTGTTTCTGCCGGAGCCTCTGAAGCTGATTCTTCCGTTGATTTTGCAGAATCAGTTTTCTGACTGCAGCCGGCCAGACCGGTACATAACATTGCTGCAATCACAGCAATGGATACAATTGACTTAAGTTTCATCATATTACCTCCTGAGATAACTTCTTTTTTATTTTTAATCATTACAAGTTTGATAAACGGCGATTGACCTCTTTCCTGAAATACTGTCCGATGTTCGTGATGCACACCAGCGTTATCGTCAAAAACAATCCGGGGATCAAAATGACCCACCAGGTATTCAGCATCAGTGCGCGGTTGGCAAGAGAAAGCATGCTTCCCCATGAAACCACTTCGACCGGAAGCCCCAGGCCAAGGAAACTGAGTGTTGCCTCTGTTGTCATGCTGTTGCTGATGCTGGATACTATCACAAACATAATCGCAGATACAAAGTTCGGAATCAAATGCCGCAGCATAATGTGACCGAAACCAGCGCCCATACTGCGGGAAACCAGGACATATTCCTGATTGCGGATCTGCCGCACCTCACTTCTCACGATACGCGCCAGATTAAACCATCCGAGAGCGCCGATCACCAGGGAGAGTGTCCATACATTATTACTGTCAAAAAAGCTGGTGAACAGCAGGATCAGCAGGATAGAAGGAATGCTTCCCGCAATCTCTGTCATGCGCATCATAACCGAATCCACATGTGAGCCGGCAATGCCGCTGATACATCCATAGGCAATACCGATCACCGTCGTAATTGCCGCACTCAGAAGTCCGATCGCAATCGATGCTCTCCCACCGCTCCAGATCAGAGAAAAGATATCCCGTCCCATAGAATCCGTACCAAAAAAGAATTCACTGTTGGGTGCCTGATTGATATTGTCCAGATAAAAATAGCCTGGATCATGATTTGCGATCACATTTGCAAACAGACAGCCTCCGAAGATCAGCGACAGAACCAGAATGGAGAATACCGGTTTCCCCCTCAGCCTGTCACGAAAGGAGGGTTCTTTCAATTCAGATACCTGTTTCCGATAGTCCAAACCGACTATCTCAAACAGCCCCTGCTCACTCGTCTTTTCTTCCACGCAGATTCCTCCCCCATCTTCATTCTCGGATCAATCACTTCATTTACAGACTGTGCGATCAAACTGCTGGCAATCACCAGAACGCCAGTAATCAGTACAACGAGCATCAGAAGATTATAGTCATGATACTTTGCACTGGAAACACCCAGCGAACCAATCCCTGCATAGTTAAAGACAGATTCCGCAATATAGGTTCCGCTAAGGACATGCGGAACGGAGATTGCCATAATACTTATGATCGTCGGCGCAATGTTTCGCAGGCAATGTCCCCACAGGATTCTGTTTTTTCCCAGGCCATTCGATTTTGCAAGCAGCACATAGTCCTTACGGACCTCGTCCAGCAGCTTATTGCGGAACATGCAGGTATAATACCACAGATGACTGGCTACAATAACGATCAGCGGCAGAATCATATGGCTGATCCGGTTGCCGATGCTGTCCTCCATGCCCGGATCATACGCCCCGCTGCTCGGCAGCCATCCCAGGCCAATACTGAAGATCATAATGAGCACAACGCCAAACCAAAAAGGCGGAATATAGTACATAATGGTTCCAATTTTACATATCAGCCTGTCCAGCCAGCTGTCCTCAAACCGCGCACACACAACGGCAAGCAAAACCGACAATAAAAAAACAAGAATATAACCTGCCGCTCCCAGGATCAGTGTATTTCCGATAAGCGGGGCAATGACTTCCATCGCCGGCATTTTGTACTGAAGGGAGATACCAAAATCACCCTGAACCGCGTGCTCCACCCACCGTACATACTGAATCCAGACAGGACCGTCCAGGCCCAGCCTGGATCTTGCCGCTTCCAATTCAGCCTCCGACATTGTCTGTGCATCAGAGCCATAGAAAGTCTGTACCGGATCGCCGGGAGCATATCGCGCAAGACAAAATACAACTACGGACAATACAAAAATTGCAGCACAGAACACGAGGCAACGCTTTATCATATTTACTGCGATTTCTGCTTCTCTCTTCCTTTTCACCCGTACCTCCCCTTCCATTTTCCGGCCTGCTTATTCTGCTTTTGTTCCTTCTCCGCAGATCCATTCTCTGCCTTCTTTTCCGTGAATATGTACATCCTGATACCCTGCTGCTGTTAACAGTTCTCCAAACTCAGCAAAAGAAAGATTACGCATATTCATACTGCTCAGATGTGCTTTTTCTTCCTCAGAAAGCCCGTCTCTCCAATGTACACAGCCTGTAATGTAAACCTTTCCTCCCGGCTTTAAAACCCTTAGAATTTCTTTGAAATCCTGTTCCAGATCAGGCCAGAAAAAATAGCTCTCAATAGAATAGACCTTATCAAATGTATGATCCGGAAAAGGAAGCCTGGAAACACTGGCTTCGATAACAGTAAGGCTGCCCCCCGCAATGTTCTCAGCATTTTCTTCTTTCGCAGCGAGGACTGCCGTTTCCGAATAGTCCACTCCATATAGCTTTCCTGATGTAATCCGGCAGGCTGCCCGCTTTAATGCATGTCCACCGCCGCATCCAATCTCTAAAACTATTTCATCCGGCTGTATATCCAATAGCTCCAGCGTCCAGTCAGTTACCGGAGCATGATGATGCGACATATCTGCCAGCATTTTTCTTCCATCCTCTCCCATCGGGTAACCACAATAATTCTCTCTTTTATTCACCTGATTCATTCCACTGCCTCTTTCTTAATCTTCCTATGCACAGTTCCTTGTTTACTGACAGATACATAATACTATCGCAATTTCTCACTCACAAGCCCCGGTCGGGGTTCTTTTCACAAAATGAATTCTCCCCTGTTTTATCCGCTTTTTGCCGGCAAATTATTTTGTCATATCCCTATCCGCAGGATATGGGGTCCCGGATAGGAACGTTCTTTAAACCAAAACGGCTGACAAAGACGGTTTCGTACCGTCTTCATCAGCCGTTTTCATATACCTGCCTTTACATCTCGTCACTCACTTCCCCCGATGCGGGCGACAGATTCTCTTTCTATAAATTCCGTACCGATATACAGTTTTTCCACACATTTATCCTTCTCTTCCATCATTCTCAAAAGCCTGTACACCGCTCTTTCCCCCATTTTTTCGAAATCAGCACGAACAGTAGTCAGTTTAGGCGTTGACAGCTGGCACAGTCCGGCATCGTCAAACCCGATCACTGAAATATCTTCCGGAACCCTCAATCCGCGCGCCTGCATCGTTTTAACCGCCATAATCCCGATCAGGTCATTGTCCGCAATAAACGCGGTCGGAAGCTGCTTCTGTCTGTCAAGATAAGTGCCGATCTCCTCTTCTAATGCTTCCGTGTCCTGGGTCACTTCCACAATATCTTCCTCCCTGAGCTGCAGCCCCATCTGGCGGAGCACCAGTTCCACGCAGTTTCGCCGGTCCTGCAGGCATCCGTACGGCAAACCGCATCTCAGATACCCCACCGCCTGATGGCCTTTTTCTTTCAGATACTTCACTTCCTCATAAATGCCATATGCATTATCTATATTGACCGTATTCAGAGGATAATCCGGGAAAAAGCCATCCAGGACCACAAGCGGGGTCTTTGCCCCCAGCAGAACCTTGTCCGGCGAATGAAAATATTCCGTGCCCAGAAATACGATTCCCCTGATATCCGCCTTTTCGTCTGCCTCTCTGATTTTCTCCTCAAGTTCTCCATGTCCGGCATAAATTAAAGAACAGATATAATTTTTCTGTTTACAGACTTTCTGCACCCCGCCCAAAAGCATCGCAAACGTGTTGTCTTTGCGATTGGACAGATATCTGGAACTGATGTAATAGATAAACAGAATTGTCCCCCGTTCTTCCTGTTCCTTTTTGATGGTATAACCATTCTCGATTAATTTCTCTTCAATGGATTTTCGAAGTTCATCTCCCACTCCCGGTTTCCCGTTCAGCACCAATGATACCGTAGATGGAGCCACACCAAATACCGCTGCTATTTCCCGAACTTTCATATGTGCCCTGCCTTTGCATTCTTAATAACATACTAATCATATTATCAACAAACTTATGAATAATGTCAATAAAAATCCAGTCGCTTCGCCAGAGCAGGGAACATACCAATATCGTTTCCGGCACAGTTTTGTCTCAAAAAACTGACATAAATGCCTTTACCGCTTCTGCTGAAGATGCAAGCGGAAAGAGTTCACACCCGACAAGCCCATCATATCCCAGCTCCTGCAGCTTTTTCACCACACGGGGATAGCAGACTTCTCCGGTCCCCGGCTCGTGCCGGCCGGGGACATCCGCGATATGTACTTCCGCAATCATATCTTGATACTTCTCAAGAGAATTACAAATATCGCCTTCATTGATCTGCATGTGATACACATCGTACAGCAGCCTGACATACGGCGAACCCAAAACACCGATAAAATCGGCCGCCGTCTGTGTGTTCTCCATAAAATAGCCGGCATGGTCATATCGGATATTTAACGGTTCCAGCATCATGACGATTCCTGACTTTTCCCCCATATCCGCCACTTCTTTAAGCGTATCAAACATGGAGCAGATCTTCGTCGTTTCCGAAAGATCCTGACACCGCTCATATACACTCCCGTCACGGTTCAGCGCATTGGACTGTATGATCAGGCCTTCTGCACCGACCAGCTTTGCCGCCTCCACGGATCTTTCCAGATATTCCAGATAGGAAGCCTTATGTTCCGGACGTATCATGGAGTGAACGGTATCCCCGCCTAAAAATCCGGCAATCCCAACCCCGTTTTTCTCTGTTTCTTCCTTTATGACGTTTAAATCTTTATCGATCCAATGCCAGAACTCCACATGCGAGAATCCGTCAGCCGCTGCCGCCTCGATTCTTTCATAAAACGGAAGCTCCGTGTAAACAGCCTCAATACATACGCTTTTCTTCACAATTTACCTCCCAGATCAGGTTGCTTCCCGTCATCATCATCCGTAACTCACTGCGGGAGTTTCGATTCCAGATCTTTTACAAATTCCGCCCCGTTTTCCTGCGTCACGATGATCTGTCCGGAATCTATCCGTGGATTTACTTCTTCACCGTTTGCTATGGAAACTGCCGTATCCACTGCGATGATCCCCATCGTGTAGGGGTCCTGCGCCGTTGTTCCCAGCACCTTCCCCTCTGCGATCAGCTTCGCAAAAGAATACTGTCCGTCAAATCCGTACACCTGAATCTTATCCGTCATACCTGCCTGTTCAATCGCACGATAGGCTCCCATCGACATGGTATCCGCGGTCGTAATCACCAGGTCAATGTTGTCATATTTTTGTATCAGGTTTTCGGTCACCTGCAGCCCTTTCTGTTCCTCACAGTCGGCGGTCTGTATTTCGAGCACATTGATCCCTGTTTCTTCCAGTCCTTTTTGCAGGCCTGCCTCGCGCTCGTCGTGATTGCTGTCCCCGAGTTTCCCCCGGAGTACAATGGCATTCCCGCCTTCCCCGATTTGCTCTCCGGCCCATTTCGCTCCTTCGTAAGCCGCGGTCTCATTTTCTGTCCCGATAAATGTCACTTTCTCCTCTAATGTAGTATCGTTGTCCACAGCCATAACCTTCACGCCTTGTTCCACAGCCTGCTGCAGTACCGGAAGCAGTGTTTCATTGTGCGCCGGGGCAATGCCGATCACATCCACCCCTTTTGCCAGCAGAGTTTCAACGTTTTCCACCTGTTTCTGTACATCCGCTTCAGAGTTTGGAGCAATAACGGTCAGTTCTATGTTCCCCACTTCTTCAGCCCGGTCCTCCGCGCCTTTTTTCAAGAGTGTATAATACTGGTCTGATAAAGATTTCACGACAATTCCAAGTCTTACAGGGCTCTCCGATGCCCCCTTGTCTACTTTGTTTTCCTTCGCATCAGCGGTATCCTCCGCGCGCTCCTGTCCTGCGGCGGTCTTAGACGTGTCATCTTTTCCTCCGCACCCGGCCAGAGAGACCATAATTATCCCCGCTGTCATCCATACGGCTATCATTTTCTTGGTTTTCATACGCTACCTCCTGCAACTTATCTGCTGTTATCTGACTGCCCGTCTCAGAGCTTCCACATCCATCTTCATAATTTCATAACGATCCGTATGTATATCCCGCATATCTTTTCGCTCATACAGATTCTCCAGAATAATCCACCCCGAATAATTCTTCTCTTTTAAAAAGTTAACAACCTCATAAAACCGTGTGATCCCGGTACCCACCACCGCATTCGCCAGGCACCCTTTGGTACTGTCCTTCAGGTGTAACTGGTCCCCGATAAAAGGATAAACGACCTTCAGCACTTCATACCCGTCAATGTCCTTAAAATACAGGTGATTGGCATTATCATAAAATATACGAAAATTTTCTTTATCAACCAGTTCCACGAGCATCAGCTGGTGATTGACCGTCATTTCACTTTCACACGCAATACAGATTCCTTTTTCCGCTGCATAATCGCAAATTTTTCGAAACCGCAGTGCAGCTGTTTTCAGTTCCTGTTCTGTCTGGATGCTGCTCTGCCTGAACAGCGGAATAAACACAAGCGGAATCCCCATATAATCAGCCGCATCCACAGCGCCTCTCCACAGAATATCCGCCGCTTCCCCTAAAGGATGCCCTGTTTCCGCCGCAAAGGGGATGTCGTCGTACCCGCTGCATCCTATATTCGGATACTCGATTTCATAGATGCCTTTTGCCTCCAGATACGCCTCCTGCATCCTTACCTGTCCCAGCGGAAATCCCTGCTCAAAAGTGCCGAAATCGATCGACATACCGTCCAGACCACATTCTTTCACAAACTTCGGTGCAAACACACCTGTTCCCGGCACACAAAAATTACATATCCCCAGCTTTACGTCCAATGGCAGTTTCCTCCTTTTGTTTTGTTGATTTACAAAATATTTTTCGTATTTGTTTCTTCTAGTTTTGCATATTTTGCTGTTCCAGTCAATTTATTTTTAAACTTTTTTACAACTTCTCCTTTTTTCACAGTTTTTGATTTGTTTTTTTGTCTAAATATTATTTTTTGTTTTATAATTGTTTTGTTTTTGTTTTGTAACGGGATATGACCGCGCATCTTTGCATGAAGTGCTTTTATCATACAGGAGGTTACGGACGAATTTCCCATGCATTAAAAAAAGTACCGGTCTTACGACCAGTACTTTTCGTCCTTACAGTTTTTCTATAAAACGAAGAAATGCGGCGTTACCCTCATCCGTTCTTTTATAAACACCGGCGTCTTCCAGGACTTCCCGGAACACGCGTCCAATCTCCCGCCGCAGAATCTCATGGATATTATCCCGGTTCAAATCCGGATAGGAAGGCAGGAATTCCGCCACCCAGTCTGCATGTTTTTCCAGCACGCTGTCGCTCCGAATATCCCTGTTCTCCAGGATCGCCTGCGCAAGCTGTTCCATCTCCGTCTTCAGGCGGGACGGCAGTACTGCGAGTCCCATCACTTCGATCAGTCCGATATTCTCCTTTTTGATATGGTGGAGTCCGGCATGCGGATGGAACACTCCCAGAGGGTGCTCTTTCGTCGTGATGTTGTTTCGCAGAACAAGATCCATTTCAAAGTGCTCCCCTCTTTTTCTGCAGATCGGCGTGATCGTATTGTGCGGCACTCCGTTAGTCTCAGCATAAATAAAAGCCTGTTCATCCGTATAGGTCCGCCATGTGTCAAGAATGTGTTCCGAGAGCGGCGCGAGGCGCCCTGCATCCCGCGAACGCAGCCTGATCACAGACATCGGCCACTTTACAATCCCAGCCTCCACATCCTCATAATCACTGATATGGATATGTCTCTCAATCGGAGCCTTCGCCATCGCAAATTCATGGTGTCCCCCCTGGAAATGTTCGTGACTCAGGATAGACCCCCCCACTATCGGAAGATCGGCATTCGATCCGACAAAATAATGTGGAAACTGAGCGGTAAAATCCAGCAGTTTTTCAAATGCCCTGCGGTCGATCTTCATCGGCACGTGTTCCATATTGAATACGATGCAGTGCTCCGGATAATAGACGTAAGGAGAGTACTGCAGCCCCCACGACTCACCGCTGACGGTCAGCGGTATCACCCTGTGATTCTGCCGCGCCGGATGGTCCACCCGCCCGGCATAGCCTTCGTTTTCCCTGCACAGCAGGCATTTGGGGTATCCCGCTGCCCTGGCTTTTCCCGCCGCCGCGATGGCCTTCGGATCCTTTTCCGGCTTCGCCAGATTAATAGTGATCTCCAGAGTCCCATATTCCGTCTGTGTGTCCCACTTCTCGTCTTTTTTGATCCGGTACCGGCGGATATAATCACTGTCCTGGCTGAGTTTATAAAAATAATCTGTCGCTCTTTCCGGATTTTCCCGGTAAAACTTTCGGAAATTTGCGATCACCGTACTTGGTCTCGGCATCAGTCTTCCCATCAGGGCAGTATCGAACAGATCCCTGTACACCGTCGTATTCTCCTCCAGCAGTCCCTGCTGCCATGCATAATCCAGGATGGCTGCAAGCACCGGTTCCAGTTCTACCGCGTGATATTCTTTTGCAGGCTCCTCATAGAAGGACATTCCCAGCAGATCCAGCAGCTGGTTCGTGGCATCCGTTACATCCTCCGGTTCCAGCAGGCCCGTCTCCACACCATAAGTCACCAGTTTTTTAATATCCGTACAGATCATCGTACTCCTCCTTCGCTTCACCCGGCATATCCCTGCGGATGCTTCTTATGCCATTTCCATGCCGTCTCGATAATGTCCTCCAGACTGTCATGTTCCGGTTTCCATTTCAGTATATCCCGTGCTTTTTGACTTGAGGCAATTAACTGTGCCGGATCGCCCGCGCGGCGCTCTTTTGCCACTGCCGGTATCGCATGTCCTGTCACCTTTCTGGCAGTCTCGATCACTTCCCGCACAGTAAAGCCAACACCGTTCCCAAGATTGAAGATATCACTTTCCCCGCCGTCCAGCAGATATTTCAGCGCCAGTATATGTGCCTGCGCCAGGTCCGTGACATGGATGTAATCCCTGACACAGGTCCCGTCTTTCGTGTCATAGTCGTCTCCGAAAATGCTGATGGATTCCCGCTGCCCGTTCGGAACCTGGAGAATCAGCGGAATCAGATGCGTCTCCGGATGGTGGTCCTCCCCGATATTTCCGCTGACATGCGCACCACATGCATTGAAATACCGAAGAGAAACGTATCTCAGGCCGTGTGCCTTTCCGGTCCATTTAAACATTTTTTCCATGGACAGCTTTGTCTCACCGTATGTATTGGTGGGCTCCGTCCGGTCCGTCTCCATGATCGGGATCCGTTCAGGCTCACCGTAGGTCGCTGCCGTTGATGAGAAGACAATCTTATCCAGGTGATGAGCCACCATACTCTCCAGCAGGACCTTTGTTCCGCACAGGTTATTGTCATAATATTTCAGAGGATCCGTCATGCTCTCGCCCACCAGCGAATTCGCTGCGAAATGGATCGCTGCATCGATCTTTTCACGATCCAGCACTTCATCCACGAAGCTTCGGTCTCTCAGATCTCCCTTATAGAAAACTGCATCCGGATGCACCGCCTGCTTATGTCCTGTTTCCAGATTATCGGCAATCACCACCTCATATCCCGCATCTATCAGTTCATAAACCGTATGGGACCCGATATAGCCGGCCCCTCCCAGAACAAGAATTTTCATCGCAATCATATCTCCTTTCCTTTACCTTTACAGTACCTTTATTCCGCCGTATTTTCTGACTTTCAGCACGTGACAGGCTCCATCGCCAAAAAGCCGTTCCACCGCTTCTTTATACTCGCCGACAAAATCATTCTCCACAAATGCCTGAATCGTCCCGGCGAAACCGCCCCCATGTACTCTGCACACACCGTGATCCCCCAGTACGCTCTCACTGACAGCAAGTCCGACGGACATGCTCTGATTCTGCACATCATGGTTCGTGTACACATTCTGAAGATACTGAAAGGATGAATTCCCGGATTCTTTCACCAGTCTCAAAAAGCTTTCAAACCTTCCGTCTTCCAGGGCTTTTGCCTGTTTCTCCACTCTTTTGTTTTCTTCAAAAAAATGTATCGCACGCAGTACCGGCCTGTCACCCAGCTCTTTTCTCATGTCCGCCATATGTAAGTACAGATCCTTTTCCTCTACGTTTCTCAGTACTTCCTTGCCAAAATAAGCAGCGGCAGCCTTCATCTCCAGCGGAATCTGCGCATAATCATCTGTCAGGTCTTCGTGTGAACCCTTGGTGTCCACAATACACAGACTGTAAGCATACTGCTCCAGATCCACATTCAGTTTTCTTACAACCGGCTGTTTCGGCTCCTGAAAATCAATGTGAATCATGCCGCCGACAGAACACGCCGTCTGGTCCATCAGTCCGCACGGCTTCTCAAAGTATACGTTCTCTGCAAACTGCCCGATCTGTGCAATTTCCACCGCGCCCACTTTCATATCATTAAAAAGCCCGGATATTACCGTGCCCAGTATCGTCTCAAACGCCGCCGAGGAGGAAAGGCCTGCTCCGATCAGTACATCGCTCGTCACATACAGGCTGCATCCGCCCAGAAGATATCCCCTGCTCCTAAGACCTGCAAGCACTCCGCGGATCAGTCCGGCCGAAGTCCCCGCCTCTTCCTTTTTCTTTTCCAGATCATCAAGCGGCACAACGGACATTTCATATCCGTCCGATACAACCTTTACACAGTTTTCCTGATTTTTTCCGGCCACTGCTACCGCATCCAGATTGATGGAGGCAGCCAGCACCATTCCCCGCTGATGGTCCGTATGGTTTCCTCCTACCTCGCTTCTTCCAGGTGCGCTGTAAATGGATACCTTCCCCCCGCCAAACAGCACTTCATAGCGGTTTAACGCCTGTATATAGCGCTTTTTCTGATATTCCAGCACACTCTCGTCCAGATAAATCTCTTTCAGTTTTTCATCATAGTCTCCACGTTCCAACCCGGCTGTCAAAGTTTTGGAATCTTCCATATTGTGTTCCCTCCAATGCCTTACATCTGCTTCTTAAGTAAATCATATTACTATTTTACTAAAATATCAATTGTTTTTTACTCAATAAATAACCTAATTTTTATCGCAATCTTTGTGTGTTTTCCACAAAATACAAATTTTTCATTTGATCCTCTTCCCTTTTTTATTGTTTTGGTATAATATTAACTTGTTATTTCGTAAATATTTACCGGGAGGCGCACGCATGACTACAATTAAGGATATTGCTGAGGCAGCAAATGTCTCAAGTGCCACTGTTTCACGGATTCTCAATCAGGATTCCTCCTTAAATGTTACACCCGAAACCCGTCAGAAGGTTCTGGAAACTGCCAAGGCACTAAACTATATAAAAAAAAGACGTTCTGTCAAAACGTCTTACGCTCTCGGTATCGTCCAGTGGTTTTCCGCCCAGCAGGAAATCGATGACAGTTATTATCTCAGGATTCGTCAGGGCATCGAGGATTACTGCCGTGATCACTGTATCCACGTGATCAGGACCTATAAAGCCGATCTCGGATATGCCGAGCAGCTCAAGGGAGTTGATGGTCTGATCTGTATCGGAAAATTCAGTGAAAAAGAAATTGAATATTTTCGAAATATTACAGACAGCATCCTGTTTCTGGATATGGCAGTCGACAATATTGATATTTCCACGATTACGCTGGATTTTGAACAGGCTGTCCGGTCTGCACTGCAGTATCTTACCGGACTTGGTCATCAGAAGATCGGATTTTTGACCGGAAAAGAGTATGTTTCTGAGTCCGAACCTTTTACCGATATGCGCCGAGAAGTCTTCATTCGTTTCTGTGAGGAGCACAGCATCGATTATCAGCCTTATATGAAAGAAGGCGCATTTACCGTAACCTCCGGCTATGAAATGATGTCGGATCTGCTGCAGGACGCAGCCCTTCCAACAGCCATATTTGCAGCAAGTGATCTGATCGCCATCGGCGCCTTAAAAGCGCTGAACGAACACGGACTGTCCGTTCCGGAAGATATCTCGCTGATGGGATTTGATAATATCACGATGACGGAGTTTACGACTCCGCCGCTCACGACGCTTCACGCTCCGGCCTATGAGATGGGGAATTACGGTGCACACATTCTGTACCATATCCTGACTCCCAAAAGCCAGGCAGCTATGAGGATCAAACTCCCCTGCCGCCTGATCGAGCGCGCGTCGTGCAAAACACTGCTTCCTTAAATATTTTACATACTAATGAGCAGAAGCCCTGTATGGATCATTCCATACGGGGCTTCCGCCATTTAGAAGAATTGAAAAGAATATAATGATGCCAGGGTCAAAATGTCAAATACCGTTCATGCTTGCATGATAAGGCATTTGATCTTGGGACCCGCCAAACATGAGGAAGAAGCGATTTACTCAGTAAATCAGCGGATTCCGAATGTTTACAGGATTGCGGGAGCACGAGGTGCGGAGCAAGCCGTAGGCATCAGTTGGGGTCAAAAGGTCTTTTGACCCCAACATCATATAATTGGTTTAATTTTTTATTGACGTGCCTGTGCAAGTCTTCTTGATTTCTCTTCCTGCTTGCCGCGGACCACATCCACGAATACCGCAAGGATTACCACCAGTCCGAGGATCATCTTCTGGATATCCGACTGTGCCCCCAGAAGATTCAGTCCGTTGTTCAGGACAGCGATGATCAGCGCACCGATCAGAGTACCGCCTACACTGCCGCGGCCGCCGTTAAAGGAGGCTCCGCCGATGACACATGCAGCGATCGCATTCATCTCATAACCGTCACCGGCATTCGGATATGCAAGGCTGACACGTCCGATCATCACGATGCCGGCAAGTGCTGCGAGAAGACCGGATAAGATGTATGTCAGGTTTAACAGCGGTTTCACCTTGATACCGGACAGACGCGCCGCTTCTCTGTTTCCGCCGATGGAATAGATATAACGTCCGAATGCCGTTCTGTTCAGGAATATGGACGCCACAATGGCTACCACAATGACAAGGATAAAGCAAATCGGAAAACCGGCAATGTTCTGATATCCGAGCCACATAACACCATCCGGAAAACCTGACATGGATGCCGAACCCGTAATCCAGAGGCAGAATCCCCGAATCACCAGCTGTGTTCCGAGAGTCGATACAAACGGATGCGGAAGATCCAGCTTCGTGAACAGAAGTCCGTTGATCAATCCGATGACCAGGCCGCAGAGCATACCCACCAGCAGCAGCAGAAAGGTATTTGTAATACCGCCTTTGATCATAATACCCATCATACAGCCGGAACAAGCGATCGTTGCACCGACAGACAGGTCAATTCCCCCAGTCAGGAGTACAAACAACATACCGAAGGATACCAGCGCATTGATGGCCGCCTGCCTCAGAATATTCAGAAAATTACTTGTCTTAAAAAACTGATCAGTTACGACGGTCAGCAGCACGCACAGAACAAGCAATGCGATAAGCGGACCTAATATGCTCGAAAATTTTTCATTCTTAAATATTTTATTTTTCATCTCAACCAACCTCCCATGCAGCTTTCATAATACTTTCCTGGTCAAACTCATTGCTGTCCCTTTCGATCTCTCCCGTGATATGGCCATGTCTCATGACGATGACACGGTCGCACATTCCGAGGATCTCAGGAAGCTCTGAGGAAATCATGACAACTGCTTTTCCCTCTCTGACCAGCTCATTGATGATGTTATAAACCTCTATTTTGGCTCCGACATCGATACCGCGGGTCGGTTCATCAAAGATAAAAATGTCTGCATCCGTGTTAATCCACTTTCCGATTACGACTTTCTGCTGGTTGCCGCCGCTTAAGTCTCCGGAATTTTTATTAATACTGTCTGTTTTGATCTTTAACTTTTCAACAGTGTCTTCCGCCTGTTTTCTCAGTTTATCGTCATCCACAAACAGACCCCTGGATAGACTTCCCATATTGACCAGTGCGATATTTTTACTGATACTCTCAGTCAGTACCAGCCCCTGGCCTTTCCTGTCCTCTGTCAGGAAGGCGATTTTACTCTTGATAGCCTCCCCGGGACTTTTGATTGTGCATTTCCGCCCGTCCACGTACACTTCTCCTCCGTCGATCGGATCTGCCGCAAAGATACCTCGGAACACCTCCGTACGCCCGGCACCTACCAGTCCTGCAAATCCAAGGATCTCACCGCGCCGTACCGAAAAGCTGATATCGTTATACACGCCCTTTCTGGTAAGATGTTTCACTTCCAGCGCCACGTCTTTGATCTCTGCTTCCACTTTCGGATACAGGTTGTCGAGGCTTCTTCCCACCATATAAGTGATCAGATCATCCTGCGTCATCTGGTCCGTATCCATCGTTATCACGTGCTTTCCGTCACGCATGACGGTCACGACATCACACAGCTCGAAGATCTCTTCCAGCTTGTGGGACACAAACAGGATCGCCATTCCCTGACTCTTCAGCAGATTGACTGCCTTAAAGAGCTCCTTCGTCTCCTGCTCGCCCAGACTCGACGTCGGCTCATCCAGAATCAATACCTTCGCCTCCTGGAGGATAGATTTCCCGATCTCGATCATCTGCAGCTGGCCCATACCCATGTTGCCGCAGATCTTCGTCAGGTCGATGTCCTGATTCATAGATTTCATGACTTCCTTTGTCTTCTGATTCATATACGTATAATCCAGAAAACAGGAATTTCCTTTATGTTTCATATTTCCAAGAAACATATTGTCTGTCGCATTCAATTCGGCCACAATATTCAGTTCCTGATAAACGCATGCAATGCCTCGTTTTTTGGCATCCAGCGGTCCGGAAAATGTCACTTCCTGACCTTCACAGAAGATTTTTCCTTTATCTGGTTTATGTACGCCGGTAAACGTCTTGATCAGTGTGGATTTTCCTGCACCGTTCTCACCGATCAGTCCGTGGACCTCTCCCTTCTTCAGCGCCAGTGAGACTCCGTCCAGTGCGCGCACACCCGGAAAGTTTTTTACGATATCTTTTAATTCTACGGCTATACCCTGCTCCTGCAAACACTCCACCTTCATTTCTATTCGAATTTTTAAAACAAATGGGCCGCCGTGGCAGCCCATCTACTACTCGTTTCTCAGCTGATGATTATTCCTTGTAATCCTCATAATTCGATGCATCGATGATCTCAACGTCCACCGGAATCTGACGTTCATACGTCTCGCCTTTCAGCGCGCCGACGCCGCACATCACGCTGTCATAACCCATCTTATACGGCTGCTGAGCGATCGTCATCTCCATGTTGCCCTGCTCGATCTGCTGAATCGCCACCTGGAATCCGTTAAAGCTGCAGACTTTGATCTTGTCTGTTGCATTGTTCTGTTTGATCGCCTGGATTGCACCCATAGAAGCGTCGTCATCTGTACACATCACGGCATCAATACCATCCACACCGTATTTCTGGAACCAGTCTTCCACCTGTGAAGCGGTGAGGTCTGCGGAGTTATCACAGTACTGAAGATCCAATACGTTGCACCCTGCTTCTTCCATCGCATCCTTATAGCCTTTTGAGCGTTTTTCATGATTATCGTCACCCTGCTGTCCGGTTGCGATCACAACATTTGCGCCTTCCGGCAGCCTGGATGCAAATTCTTTTGCGCCTTCAAAAGCAGCATCATAGTTTGCCGTTCCCACATAAGTAACCGGGTTTTCGAAGTTCGGTGAATCCGTATCTACGAGGACCACCTTGATATCTTTTGCTACCGCATCGTTCAGAACGTTGAGCACTGAATCTGCGATATTCGGGTCTACCAGCAGGATATCCACATCCTGAGAGATAAAGTTCTCAATCATCTGTACCTGCTGTGCAGCATCTGTGATATCATCCGGGGCGATACAGGAGATCTTTGCTCCGATCTCTTTCGCCGCATCCTCGGCACCGTCGATAACCTTATTCTGGAATTCATCGTACAGCTTCATGACCACGCCGATCGACAGTTTACTCGTATCGAGTTCGCCTGATTCGCCTGCATCGGAACCTTCGTCACTCTTCGCCTCCGTGCTCTCCTGAGCCTTGCTGTCCGTGTCCCCGGAAGTTTCTTTGGAATCCGAACTGCCTCCGCAAGCCATCATCGAAAATATCATACATCCGGCTACCAACATTGCTAACATCTTCTTCATATTTCTTCTCCTTCTTGTCAGTCATCGTTTCCTGTTCTCAATCATCTTCAATTCGTATCGATACGTTTTTTGTAAATTCATTGTAACAGTACTTTTACAAATACAACACTTACGTTTTTTAGAAAAAGGTGTACGATTTTTGGAAACTTCTTTATTCAAACAGCTGTCTGATATCCTGCCGGTTCTTTTCATACATTTCCCCGCCCTTCATCACGATCGTCCGCTCCCCCATGATACTGGCCTCTGAGACTGACATCGTCAGGATGATAACTGCAATGCCGCTGTTCACCGCAACGCGGATCAGATGCTGTGTTAATTTCTGGATATTATAGTCAGCTGCCGAGAACGGCCTCAGGCAGACGATGACACGGGGGCGATAAAGAATCCACCGGTAATATGCTGCTTTTTGAAGCAGGTAAGGCCCGGCCTTGTAGACGGATTTATGGAGCTCCTCACTGTCAAACTCTCCTGTGGCGAGGAGTTCTTCCTCCAGGCATTTCATATATTTCGGCGAAAATCCATTGATTCCAAGTTTCCTGGACATCACCATCGAGATATTATCCAGAATCGAAGCATCAAAATATGAATATGCCTCATAGGAGTTTTCTTCGATGATGCCAATTCCATGTTCAACCGCATCACTGAACATCCGCGGCCGGAACTCTTTCTCCAGTATGTATATCTTGCCCTTTCTCACCGGAACATCACCGCTCAGGATGTCCGCGAGTATCCTCCAGTTCCCGGTATCCATGTTCACGAAATTTACGATCTCTCCCTCATGCACCTCAATGCTTATGCGCTCACAGCGGTCGGTTTCCACATCTGAAAACCGCAGCACGGTGCGCCCCACGCTTCTTGTTTCTGATAAAGAATCGTTCACATTAAAGCTTTCCAGAAGTACCGTATACAGATGTTCCAGACTGTATCTCTGTCTCAAAATCCGATGCCGCGTCCTCCCGTGGGAGAACACATACATATACTCCGTATATCCGAACAGCACCCTGGTATGATTGGAGACGATAAGAAAATCCATGCCAAGCTCTTTCAGCCTCAGTATCAACCCGAAAAATTCTGTGATGGTCTCCTCGGTAAAAAATTCATCCATGTCTGATATGACAACCAGCTTTTTCCCCGAGACATAGGCATGGATCAGTTCCACTTCCTTTCGCTGGTGTAACAGAAGGTTCCCGATCATTTCCTCCGGATCTATGCTGCATCCAAGCTCCTGAAACAGCTGACCCGCAGACGCACAAAGTTTGCCCGTCCCTGCGATCAGCCTGATTCCCCCATGCAGCACAAACACATACTCCTTGACCCTCAGCTGCCTGACGCAGCGGTCTTTCCGGTTCATGGCGAATACATGCTCCTGCAGTATCCTGTCATACGTATCCCAGGAAAGTTCCGTATCCTCAAAATAAACCCATCCGTAATCGAGCCGCAGATCCCCCGATAATATATCAACCAGACATTTCCTTTCCAGATTGTTCTCCACGATCAGCCCGCAGATCTCATCACGGTAGATCTGAATCGAAAAATCCAGGATCCGCTCGGTGATCCCCGTCTTTTTAATGCCGCTTTGTATTCTCAGTACTTCTTTTTTCAACGCACTCCCTCTTCCTGGTTCATCTCTATCTTCTTCATATACTTTTTCGCCGCCTCCTCATCCAGATATGGCAGCGTGATCCTTATCTCCGTCCCGGAATACGTTGATCCCAGTACATGCAATCCATACTGCGTGCCAAAGAGCAGCTTTATCCGGGCATTCACATTGCGCAGCGCGATTCCTGACTTTTTCTTGGAAAATGCAGCCGTAATCTGCTTATCCGGTTCCTGGAACATGCGGTTCAATTCGATGATTTTTTCCTCATCCATTCCGACGCCGTAATCGCGTACGGAGATAAATACCCGTGTGCTCGTCCTCTCAATGTCAATCTCGATCGTTCCCTCCCCGATCGTAGCCTCCAGTCCGTGCTGGATCGCGTTCTCCACAAGGGGCTGAAGCGTCAGTTTGAGGATCCTGCACTGAAACAGCAGTTCTTCATCGTCGCAGTGTATTTCCAGATTAATGCGCTCCTCAAACCGGTATTTCTGAATCAGAAAATAATTTTTCACACTGTCCAGCTCGTCCGCCAGCGTCACGATGTTCTCCTTGTTGGTGATGGTATAACGAAAGAATTTCGCCAGAGCCTCCGACATTCCCGCAATCGATGCCTGTCCCGCCAGCAGCGCTTCCGCCCGGATGGATTCCAGAGTGTTGTACAGGAAATGAGGGTTGATCTGATTCTGCAAAGCGAGATATTCCACCTGTTTTTCCGCCATATTGACGGCGTGGTTGCGGTCTATCATAACTGCAAACTTTTCCAGCGCCTTTTTCATCTCCTCGTCCATGGAGAAATTATTGTGAAATACCTCATCATAGATATACCCGTGGTTAAAAAGCTCAAACGCCTGACTCAGATTTTTCATAGGCCCCAGGATATACAGTTTTCCCGCAGCATAGGAACCTGCAATCGCCAGCCCTGCCGCAACTGCAAACACCACTTCCAGGGTCTCGGAAAAAGCAATTTTATTGGCGGCTGCCAACAGCAGAAGCACCAGCAGTATCCCCATCACGACATACATGCCGCGGATCCAGAACTTCAGTTTCCCATACCAGAATTCTGTCTTTTTCATAGCGCCTCCTATCCGAAAAATTTGCGGTACTGCGAGGGCGTCAGTCCGCTGACTTTCTTAAACTGTTTCGAAAAATATTTGGCGTCCCCGATTCCGATGAGTTCCGGTATATCATTGACCTTAATTTCCTTGTTCTTCAACAGCTCCCTGGCCTTCTCCATACGCACCTGAAGAATATACTCTGTCAGCGTCTGTCCGGTTTCTTTTTTAAACATGGTAGAAAAATATGCGGAATTAAACCCCGCCATCTCACTCATTTCTTCCAGCTTGATCTGCTGGGCGTAATGATTCTGAACATAAGATTTGACCATTTTAATCGGTTTGATCTCTACCATACGGTTCTGCTCAATTTCCTTCTCAATGATCATACTGATCAGACCCAGAAACTTTTCGAAAACTTCGTCCACCGAAGTGCAGCGGTAAAACACATGCCGAAACTCTTCCCTCATCCACTCCTCACTGCTCATCATTTTATTCTTTTTTAACTGCAGCACAAAAAGCCCGAACAGCTCCTTCAGCGCAAGGTAGATTGAATTTCCATCGCATTCCTGCCTGCTCCTGCATACTTCGTTCAGGATTCCAAGCTGCTGTGCGATTCCGTCCAGATCATACATGTCGGTCATTTCCAGAAAACGGTTCTTGAAATCACCGTCTGTCAGCGTGTAAGGATCAAAAACCTTCGCCTCTGATTCTTCGTCCACCCCGATGATCTTATCACTGCCAAGGCAGATACGGTTCAGTATGGCGCTTTTCGCATCCGACAGCGACTGTCCGATCTGCCACAGCTCTTTTGCCTCGCGCCCAATTCCCACCGTCACATGGATGTCCTGAAAGATTTCATGCAGATTTGCCGTATTGACGCGGATGTGTTTCAACCGCCAGCGAAATTCATGGATTCCCTCCGCCGGATAGTTCAGGAGGACATAAGTGCCCAGATCATGTTCATATGTAATGATTTCAAAACATTCTTCCATAAATTCTTTCCTGCTGATCTCTCCGACTTTCCTCGTGATCTGGCGATAGATCAGATCATATTCTTCCGTCTCCTCAAAATCCGGCTTTACCAGCAGCACCCGGAAACACCCTGGCTGAAACCTGCAGTGGTATCGGCTGTTGATTGACTCCAGATCCCGGCACTGCAGATCATCCAGCTCCTGACTGACCAGATTCTTCAGAAATGTCTGCTTGATCTGCGTAGACTGCTGCTGCACCTTATTTCTCAATATATTGACATTCTGTTCATGTTCCTGATTTTCCAGTCTCTCCGCAGCCACCCGCTGCAGTGTCTCCTCCAGCTCATCTTTCTGGACCGGTTTGGAGAGATAATCACGGACGCCGTATCGAATGGCCTTCCTCGCATACTCAAAGTCCTGATAACCACTGATAATAATAAAGTGTATGTCCTGCTTCCGCTGCTGAACCTGCTGTATCAGTTCCAGGCCGTCACATCCGGGCATCTTGATGTCTGTGATGATGATCGCCGGTTCCAGTTCCTCAACCAGGCGAAGGGCGTCTATACCGTTATATGCCACGCCCGCGACTTCGAGCCCCATTTTCTCCCAGTCCACCAGAAACTGAATCAGCTGACAGATCTTCTTCTCATCGTCCACAATAATAACCTTCATTCCCATAGCTTTCGCCTCCTTCAGGATGCACTCACCCCATATTACTATCACTATACCAGATTTGACGGGAATTACTTTAAGTTTATTGTCTACATCTGCTGGAATTTCCTGTAAATAAAAAAGCACCCGGCTTTCGCTCAGACGCTTTTTCAAATTTCCTATAAATATTGGGCAAACTCAATCTTTTCCTGATTTGGTCCCTCCGCGATAAAATATCGAACCCCGTTTTCCCAGAAAGACAGATGAGTGATCGGTTCCAGAATTCTGACTCCCAATGACTCAACATAAGCAAAGGCCTCATCCAGGTCCTTCACATCAATGGCAAAATGGTCGATCACACCGGGACACCCGGCGGGGCTTTCACACTCGTAAGTCTCCAGCACCAGCTCCTTCAGCTTCAGAAACACCACCGGAATCCCTCCGTTATCTGTCCTAAGCACCGGCTCAAATCCAAGCTTTTTGTAGAATTCCTCTGTCTCTTTCATATCACTGGCGGGTATCCCTATATGCTGCAGTCCGTTAACATTATCCATCCACTCCATGTCTGCACTCCTTTTTTATAACCGACACAGGTCATTCCTTCTCTTCCGTATTCACAGTTATCACATTCACTTCTTTTTCCAGGCTCTCCATGACCCTGCAGTCCAGCTGATCATCGGTCAGCAATCCTGTGATTTCACTCCATTCTGCGTATTTCACAATCGCCTTGGTGCTCGCTTTGCTGCTGTCAGCGAGCACGTAAGACTTAGCGGCATTCTGCAGCATCCTTCTTTTTACATCCGCCTCCGGAAAATTCTCCACGCAGGGTCCGCTGGAATCCAAAAATCCGCTTGTTCCCAAAAATGCCAGATCCGCATGTACATGGTCAATGCAGTAAGCCGCCAGCATTCCCGTGGTTGCCCCGCTGACCTGACGGATTTCACCACCGATAAGGATCACCTTGATCTCATTGGCGTTCATCAGTTCCGCGATCGGTGTGAAATTCGTAACTACAATGATATCCTTTCGCATGATCAGCTGGCGGGCCAGCTGGTAGTTCGTACTGCCCGCATCGATAAAGATCACACTGTGAGAAGGGATCAGCCGGGCAGCTTCTCTTGCTATCTTCTTCTTCGTCTCTATGAATTTTTCCGATTTCCGGGAATATGCACTGGCACTGGTCTCCACCAGCACTTCCGCAGAACCTTTATTTTTTTTGATAAATCCCTGGGCTTCCAGCTCCAACAGATCTTTTCGGATGGTCTCCGTACTCACCTGAAACCTTCGCGCCAGGTCCCCTACCTTTACTTTGCCTTTCTGCAATAATAAATCAGAGATTTCCCGTCTTCTGTCTGATACAGTCATAGCTTCCTCCCTTGCAATCTGCCACTGTTCTTCTACTAACTATAGCTGATGACAGGATATGTTTTCAAGTGATTTTGCAGTTATTCATAGGTAATTACGATTTTTTTTGTGGGAACATGCTTCTCTACCATCTCAAACGCATCCAGGATCTGTGAAAACGGTACCCTGTGAGAGATATAATCGCCTAATATTATGTTTCCCTGACGCACCCACTCCACAATCTGCGGAAATGCCGCGGCCTGCTGTTCCTTTACCGGTACATGTAAAAAACGTAGTGTCCAGTTCTGCGGCGCATCTTTCCAGGACAGCTGCATCTCCTTTTCGGGACATATTCCGTATACACAGATCTGTCCGTTTTCTTTCAGCAAATACATGGCTGTGTTAATAATTCCATTCACACCCACTGCGTCCAGCACGTAGTCCACACCTTCCGGGACGAGCCTGCGTATATTCTGTACCACATCCTCCGTGCTGCTGTTCACAAAGGCGTCCGCCCCTGCCCTCTTGGCCTCTTTTCTCTTCTCCTCCAGGACATCCACGGAAATCACCGTTTGGACTCCCAGAAGTTTCATAAGCCTGATAAAGGTCATACCCACAGGGCCGGCGCCAAATACTGCAACCCTGCTTTCCCGGTCAAAACCAAAGTTCCTGACAGCAGCCAAAACCTCGCAGAACGTGATGATCATGACACCCTCCACAGGATCAATATCATCGGGCAGAACCTGCTGTGTATAATAGGCATCCCAGAATTCGGGATGTCCCGGACCCTTTCCCTCTTCCATCATCACCTCGTAATCCCTGGCCACTGTGTACTCAGAATAACCGCTCCAGAAGGAATAATATCCTGCATATTTCCCGTCTGTATCCGTCTCCAGAAACGGCACCATGACCCGGTCCCCTTTCTTGAAGCGCTTCACTTTTTTTCCGACAGCAATGACTTCCCCGACCGCCTCATGACCCAGAAGACAGGGATACTGGTTGATCCCTTTAAATTCGCCATGCAGGATCTTCATATCAGTTCCATTACAAATGCCGCTGGCAATCGTCCTGGTCAGCACACAGTCATCCCCAATTTCCGGTACGGGCAGATCTACAACCTCTAATTTATGATCTGTTGTTACAACTAAAGATTTCATATATTTTATAATCCTTTCGTACGCTCATATAATTCCAGATACTTCTTATATTTTTGATCTGTTTCATCCGGATCACACTTCGGTTCCAGCCAGTCACCATCCGGAACCGGAATCCCGTTTTCATAGTCATCGATCCAGCCAAGGGCTTTGGCTGCTATATAATATACACCTCTTGTACCCGCCTGCACGTCTCTGGTTTTATAGATATTTCGCTGCAGGATGTCACTGCGCACCTGAACACCTTTTTCCGACCTGGCCCCGCCCCCGGCTGCCAGAATCCGATTTACCGGAAGTCCGCATGCCTCCATGTTTTCCACATTCAGCCTCATATCGTAAGCGATACCCTCCAGGGCTGCCCGTACCAGTGCTCCTCTGGCGGTATCCATCGTCAGTCCATAGATCACTCCCCGGTCCGCAGTGTTCATCTGCGGCGTTCCGGTCCCCGCCAGATGCGGCAGATAATAGAGTCCTTCTGTGCTGTCCGGCATTTCATCCACCATGACCTCATAGACATCCCTGCCCTCCCGCCTGGCATCCTCACGCTCTTTTCCATACATCTTATTTCTGAGATCACTCAGTACAATTCCTCCGGAAAACAACACGCCGTATGTCACGAATTTTCCCTCTGCTACATGGGGCGCGCAGACCAGATGCGCCTTCTGCATAGCCGTTGACTGTTGAAATTCGTCCAGAACAAGAGTAAAACACTCTACGGTTCCCATGCCGTAAGCCACATCTCCGCCGTGAATGGCGCCCATTCCAAGTGCCACGCAGGGCTGGTCATGGCCTCCCGCCAGAATCGCAGGAGACTTCTTCATTCCAAACTGTTTCACCAGCTTTTCCGAAACCAGTCCGATTTGGTCTCCTGCCTTTACGATCTTCGGAAGCTTTTCCATATCAATGCCGGCAGCCTGGCAGATTTCCGTGCTCCAGACACCCTTTCGCACATCATATGCCATACTCCGGGCTGCCAGGGTATTTTCCGCACAACACTTTGCTCCCAGTTTTCTCTCGATAAATCCTGCAAAGAAGAGGAACTTATGAGTCCTTTTGTACAGCTCCTCCTGATTCTTTTTCATCCACAGCAGCCGGCTGACCGTATACATAGGATGAGAAATATGACCCGTAACCGCAGCGATCCTGGCACTTCCAACCTTCTGGTCCAGGTATTCCCATTCTTTGACGGCATTGGCATTCGTGTACAGGATCGCACCGCTCAAAGCATTCCCCTGTTCATCCACAGGCACTGCAGATTCCCCGAAGGAAGTGGTACATATAGCCTCTATTTCAGGAAAATCAGCGGTACATTCTCCGACTGCAGAGCAGACCTCATCCCATACGCCCTCGGCATCTATGATGCCTCCGCGTTCAAGATACAGATATTCCCTGTAGGCGTGCGCACAGACATTTCCATTCTGGTCAAAGACATTCGCCTTACACCCCGTCGTTCCGATATCCAGGCCCATTATGTATTTCAAGGTTTAAATTCCCCTTTCTCTCTGTGACAGGTAATTTCCGGCAAATACCCGCACCGCCTTTTCCACATCCTGCTTGATTCCTTCCTGACCCCAGCTGCAGATTTCATGGAAATAAATCGGCGTTGCAATCCCTTTCATTTTCTGTCCCACATATTCCGCTCCCGCTTTTGCCATATACGTATAATAATTGATTTTTCTCACTCCGCAGCGGATGGATTCCTGAAAATCCTCCGCGCTGACGCCGGAGCCGCCGTGCATCACAACGGGGATATTTGCCTCTTCATGAACCCGGGAGATGATTTCCATCCGGAGGTCCGGTTCTGACAGGTAGAAGCCATGGGTCGTTCCGAAGGAACACGCCAGCGCCGCCACCCCCGTCTGTTCTACAAATACCCGTGCCTCCTCCGGATCGGTATAGACCTTACCCAGGTCATCGTTATCCCTGGCATTTTTATAGACCGTGTTTCTTTTGCCCATATCTCCCAGCTCTCCCTCCACGGAAGCGCCGAAGGATCCGGCAAGTTCCACATATTTTTTTGTCTGCTCCACATTTTCTTCAAAAGGCTGCGAGGAACCGTCATACATAATGCCTGTGAAGCCCAGATCCAGTGCCTTTTTAATATAGTCGCCGGTTTCCCCATGGTCCAGCTGCACGCAGACAGGAACGGATGACTTCTTCGCAAAATCTACCATAATAGGACCGATGACCGAGATCGGAATGACCGTCTCATGTACCTCGGCATGCTGCAATACTACAGGAACCTTCAGACTCTCCGCCACCTGCAGCACCGCGATCACACTTTCCAGATTTGGCGTGTTAAACGCACCGACCGCATACGCCCCTCTCTCAGCCTCTTCCAATACCGTTTTTAAATTCACTAACATTCTTTCACCCTAGCCTTTCTAAACCAGTCCCTTTTACAATTCACGGCACCAGCATTACCTTATAAGCATCCGGATCCTTCTCCGCCACTTCAAATGCCTGCTTCCAGTCCTCCAGCTGAAACCTATGGGACATCAGACCTTCCGTGTGGATACTTCCGTCCATGATCCCCCGGATCACGGGCTCATAGCAGTAAGGGCCCAGGTGGGAACCGTTGATCGTAATCTCCTTGCCGTCTCCTATGTCGTTCCAGTCTACGTTTATCGCATCAGGGAATACTCCGAACTGCACATACGTTCCGCGGAATCGAATGCACGCAAGACCCTGCTTTACGCTTTTTTCACTGCCGGAAGCCTCTATGTACACGTCACAGCCGTAACCGTCCGTCAGTTCCTTAATTCTGGCAGCCACATCGGTTTCCATCGGATTCAGCACCAGATCCGCTCCGTATTCCAGCGCCTTATCCAGGCGCTGACGGCGCAGGTCCAGACCGATCAGCAGTTTCGGTTCCAGCTTTCTTGCCACACTGACCATTCCCAGTCCGATTGCTCCCAATCCGCTTATCACCACCACATCGTTGTGTCCGATATTCCCCCGCTCTACCGCATGCATGGCACAAGCCAAAGGCTCAATCAGCGCCCCCTGCTCCACCGTCATTCCTTCCGGCAGCTTATGATGAATTCCGTTTTTATGAAATTTCATGTACTCTGCCATCCCTCCTGCGGTCTCCTGACGGAATCCATAGATATAATGGCGCTGACACATGGAATAAATGCCCGCCTTGCAGAATCTGCACTCCCGGCAGGGCACGATCTGCTCAGAGACCATCCGGTCCCCGATCTTCACGCCCTGGACCTTATCTCCATATTCTACCACACGTCCCACAAACTCGTGACCGCCTGTCACGGGTGCTTCTATATTACATGTCTCGGGCGAGGTACCCCACACACGGATACCGCCATGGAGTGTCTTGATATCCCCGGCACAGATACCGCAGCCTTCCACCTGAATCAAAATCTCTTCCGGCCCGATTTCCGGAATCGGAATCTCATCGATACGAAAATCATACGGTGCATACATGCGTAAAGCTTTCATTGTTCCTCTCATAACAGCACACTTCTCCTTTTCCTAATTTTTATTGATTCTGCTTGTTCCCTGCTGCAGCAGGACTGCCAGTATAATGATGATACCCTTTATCACGTCCTGCGGATAAGACGGCACGGACAGAAGATTCATAATGTTTCCGATCATTGCCAGTACCAGAACACCGACCACTGTCTTCAATGAAGAACCGGACCCTCCGCTTAAGGAAGCGCCTCCGATCACACAGGCCGCAATGCAGTCAAGCTCCAGACCCTGTCCAACCGCTCCGGAACCGATACCCGTCCGCGATGTGGCGATGACGCCGCCGAGTGCCGAGCAGAAACCAGAGATTGCATAGACGGATATCAGATGCGGCGTTACACTGATGCCTGCCAGATGAACGGCCTCCTGATTGCTTCCGATCATGATGACGGTCCGTCCGCACGCTGTTTTGTAAAGACAAAATCCGCTGGCTGCCACTACGATAATCGCAATTACCGTAAGCCACGTCAGAAACGGGAATAATTTAGCCGTACCCAGTCTGCTGATGGATCCTGCCGGAGTGTTAATCGGTGTGCCATTTGAAATCATGTACGCGACACCCCTGCAGATAGTCATCATCGCAAGGCTTGCCACGAACGCCGCAATCTTTGCCTTGGCTACCAGAATACCGGTGATCAGTCCGCAGACAGTCCCCAGAATCATGGATAAAATCACGGACACAATAATCGGCAGATGCAGTTCCACCATGGCATACGCTGAGAAAACACTGCCAAGAGCCATGACGGAGCCAACCGACAGGTCAATTCCTCCGGTCAGAATCACAAACAGCATACCGATGGATACGATCACCGTTCCAGAATACTGCTGACAGATGTTCACAAGATTTGCCAGAGTCAGGAAATGCTCTGACGCAAGGCTGCAGATCACAAACAGTAGTACCAAAATAAAATATGTATTGTTAGTGACGATAAAATTTAAAATCTTAGATGAAGTCTTATTTTTTTCTGACATACTACTGAACCCCTCCCATTGCCAGTCTGATCATATTGTTCTCCGTAAATTCTTCCTTGCTGATTTCGCCTGCCACCTGTCCCTGCCGCATGACGATAATATGGTCGCTCATACCCATGAGCTCCGGCATTTCGGAAGAAATCATCACGATTCCGATTCCCTGTGCAGCCAGCTGGTTGATACATGTGTAAATCTCTGTTTTCGCCCCGACATCAACTCCGCGTGTCGGCTCGTCAAAGATAATGCATCTGCTCCCGGCGGCCAGCCATTTCGCGAGCGCCACCTTCTGCTGATTTCCTCCGCTCAGCTGTGAAACTTTATGGTTGATGGAGGCGTACTTTGTGTTGATGCTGTCCAGAATCTCCTTTGTATATTCCGATTCTTTTTTATGATCGAAGGCATGCAATCGATTCTGCACATCCCGCATGGATGTCACCGTGGTATTGGCCCTGATGCTCTGATCCAAAATCAGTCCCTGCTTTTTTCTATCCTCCGGAACCATTCCCAGACCCATTTTGACGGCTTGTCTGGGATTTTTAAACCGTACTTTTTCTCCGAACAGCAGTATCTCTCCGGATTCCAGTGCATCTGCACCAAATACGGCTCTCATCGTCTCCGTCCTCCCGGCACCCACCAGGCCATAGAATCCCAGTACTTCTCCTGCATGCAGCGTGAAGCTGACATTCCTCACCAGCGAGCCTGCACAGAGATCCTTCACCTCCAAGACCGGCTCTCCTATCGTGACATTCTGACGTTTCGGAAAGATGTCTTTGATATCTCTTCCCACCATCAGGCTGATCAGTCGGTCTTTGTCGATATCCCCTGTCTTTACCTGTTTTACAAGGCATCCATCCTTCATGACTGTGATTTCATCACATAGCTGAAAGATCTCTTCCAGACGATGGGAGATATAAATAATACTTACCCCCTCCTCCTTCAGTCTCCTGAGAAGGGTAAACAGCTTCTCTATTTCTCTAAACGTTAAAACTGCTGTGGGTTCGTCCAGAATCAGCACCTTCACTTTCTGTGACAGAGATTTGCAGATTTCTACCACCTGCTGACAGGCGACACTCAGAGTATTGACTTTTGCCGAAGGGTCAATTTCTCCAAAACCCAGTTCCTCTAAAAGCTGCCTGGCTGACTGATTCAGGGTTTTCCAGTTGATAAGTTTCTTCCCCGACGTGAGATTTTCTATAAAAATATTCTCAGCCACCGTCAGATCGGGAGCCAGCATAAACTCCTGATAAATGGTTGCGATGCCAAGCCTGTGTGCATCCCTCGGCGTCTGCATTTCTGTCTTCTGACCATCGATGAAAATTTCACCGCTATCTCTTTTCAATGCTCCCGCCAATATTTTCATCAGGGTCGACTTTCCTGCACCGTTCTCTCCAATCAGAGCATGTATCTCCCCTGCACGCACCTGCACCCCGGCTCCGTCAAGTGCCTGAACTCCTGCAAAGCGCTTTTTTATATCTACCATCTTAACTCGAAACGCTTGATCCATTTTGTCTCCTCCTGCACAAAAATGAATAGAAAAAATCTGTTTTTTGAAAAAGTGTCTGAAACCTCATTCAGGAGATTCCAGACACTTTTTAACTTTAGAACGCTGAATCCGGGTCATAATACTCGTCTACATTATCCGGATTAATGCAGGCAGGATTCGTTAAAGTTACCCGGTCAAAGCTCGTGGGGTCTGCTCCGTTTACCAGAATATCAACCGCAATCTCCATAGCCGCCTCAGCCGTTGCACCCGGCTGATTATTACCGGTACATGCGTAGTTCGTGCCGCTCTTAATAAGTTCCAGCGCCTCTTTTTGTCCGTCCGCATCAGCGGCCAGAATCACCTGGTCAGACAGGCCCGCATTTTCGATCGCAGTCATGGCACCCAGAAGCATCGCGTCGTTCTCACCAAACATCAGATTCATATCAGGGTTGGCAACTACCAGGTCTTCTGCTGCATCAAGACCGCCGTTTGAGGTATAAGCTCCCCATCCGATTCCTCCCACGCTGAATTTTGCGTCTTCATTTACTGCAGAACCCTTTGCTATGACTTCTTTTTCCATGGCGGTTCCCATCTCAATCGCCTCATCCTCTGTAAGATTAAGTCTTTCCATAAGTATGCCGGCAATAAATCCCATACGCCGCTCTCTCGCTGCTTCCAGGTCTTTTTGACCGCCCATACATACCGAATTAATCTGTTCATCCGCCTCGAACCTGTTGGCCGCCACCCAGCTGCCGCACAGAAGTCCGTTCTTTACATTGCTGGGATATACGATCGACACCACCTTTGCAGCTTCTCCGCATGAATTATCCATACAGATCACGGGAATTCCGGCGTCAACCGCACGGTTGATAGCCTCCACACAACCCTCCGTCTCATAAGGGTCGATAAAGATCAGATCATATCCCTGTGTGATAAATGTATCCATATTTCCCGATTCTTTCATGGTGTCAGAATCCGCATTCGCCACGGTAGCTTCCCATCCCAGTTCTTCAATCCGTGTGGTAAATTCTTCAGCAAGGGTAACAAAAAAACCGCTGTCCAATGTCTTCATCTGGATGCCTATTTTAAATTTCTTATCACTGGATGTCTCATCTTCCCCGTCTGCTGAGACTGTTTCTTTGTCGTCGGAATCTGGTGTCGCCTCCGCCTCTGTACTTTTTGAAGATGTGTCACCGCCGCATCCCATCATTGAGATCCCCATTAATCCGGCACATACCAGTGCCAATACACGTTTGTAGTTTTTCATTAGCTATTATCCTCCTTTTCTTATTCCCAGTCCAGTGCTCCGCCTGGAAGGTAACGCCCATACTTGTGAATTGCGTGCTGCATTGCTACAAAGTTCTCCGGTTTTGCAGAAGAATGAACACTGTTGCTGGTGGCACATATGTATCTTCCGCCCGGTGCATGTGTTTTCAGGATTCCCCGCACATATTGTTCCATCTGCTGCGGCGTATAGTCAGTCAGCGGCTCATCACAGTCCACCGCACCCATGATGGTCAGCTTCGGAAATTTCTTTTTAACTTCAATCTGATCAATACCGGAATTCTCATCCAGCGGATGCATCCCTTTGATACCGAAATCTACCAGATCACCGATCAGCGGATTGATATTTCCACAGCAGTGCTTCAGCATGTATGCACCCCGGCCTGTCACGTAATCACAGATCTTTTTCAGTCCCGGCAGGAAAAATTCATCAAAATGCTGCTTGGATACCAGCAGACTGGTCTTTGATCCATAATCATCACCGCTTAATATGAAGTCCGCTCCGATATCCAATGCTTTTTCCGCCAGCTTCAGGTTATGTTCCACAGAAAGGTCCACCAGCCGGTGAACCAGCTCCGGCTCTTCTATCAGATTGCACATCATATCCTGCATGCTGCTCAGATAATAGCTGTAATTAAACCCGTCATGAAGATGAAAACCGATCAGTCTTTTTCCTTTAAATCTTCTGACCAGCTCCCGCAGGTAATCGAAGCGGAAATCATCCATGGGGTCCGGTGCCGCATAATTCATCGCGTCCTCCAGGGTCTCAATGGGACCGTGCAGAGGATGTGAAACCACCTCACCATTGTACTGGCGCATGATTCCCCACTCGTTGCGGACAATCTGTTTTTCTCTGTCGATGCATTCTTCGCGGTACAGTTTGGATGGGGTCTGTGATATTACCAGATCAATGTCCAGCTCATCGCAGAGATCCGGATAACTGTCCGTACCGATGATTCCGCGTATTACCTTCGGATCAATAAGCAGTTCGAACGACGGAACCCTGTCAGGTATCTCTCCGTTCAATACAGTAATCGCTCTTTCATATGAATTCATTCCTGCGTTCCTCCCGTATGTGATATTCACCGTGTTTCCTTTGTTTATGTTTAGACTATATCACACGCTATTGCGATTGTCAATTTATCGCAAGTTAATATGTTGCGATTCTATGATTTTACCAATATTTTAACTTGTTTTTTGTAGCTTTTTATGCTTTCAGTTGTTTATACAGGATTTCCGCTTCCCGTCTTGTGGTAAGCTGCTCCGAAAATGCACTGGCACTCCCTGCAGCCAGCCCCATCCGAAAGGCGTGTTCATATGAGTGTTGTTCCAGCCACCCTGCCAGAAATCCGGCTACCATGGAATCCCCCGCCCCCACCGCATTCACGAGCCTGCCTGCCGGGGGAGGTGAGGAGTGGACGCCTCCATCTGCATCAACCAGTACTGCCCCTTCTTTAGACATGGAGACCAGCACATTGGACGCCCCGCTGTCTTTGAGTTTTTTCGCATAAGGGATTACTTCTTCCCTGGTAGTCAGCTCCACGCCAAAAAGCCCGCCCAGCTCGTGATGGTTTGGTTTTACCAGGAACGGATGATACATCAGCACCTCCTGCAGCAGTTTCCCGGAGGCGTCTACCACAACGGGAATCTGTCTGGGCGCCAGCCGCTTCATGATATCACGGTATATCGTATCGGGAATGCTGTCAGGAATACTTCCCGCCAGCACCAGCATATCCTTTTCCGTAAGATCATCGAGCTGGTCAAACAGCTGCTTGAGGTGATCCGGGCTGATGACCGGCCCTTTCCCGTTGATTTCCATCCCGTCGTAGTCTTTCAGTTTGACATTTATCCGTGAGCAGCCCTGATCGAGATGGATAAACCGGGCGGAGATCCCCTGAACCGCCAGCTTTTTTTGTATTTCCCGGCCCACAAAACCTGCCGCAAATCCAAGCGCGGTACTTTCAAAGCCCAGATTTTTCAGCACAATCGAAACATTGATCCCTTTCCCGCCCGGATACATCTGTTCAGCGGATGTGCGATTCGTCTTTCCCATCTGAAGATCAGGTACAGAAATAATGTAGTCCAGCGCAGGATTAAATGTTACTGTGTAAATCATACCTCTCCTCCTTTTGCGTTGTTTTAATTTTCGCAAATTATTTTATTGCGATTTATTTATAATCGCAATATATTTGTTGCTTTCTATCTTACGTTCTCCACACTTAACTGTCAAGAATATTGACCTAAGAAAAGTTTACAAAATTCCAGTATGAAAATTGTAAAGATTGCAAAAAAGACAGCCCTTTCAGGCTGTCCTTCTCTTCCATACATTATTTTATGATAGCTGATACTCTTCATAAAGCTTTTGACGGTACGCTTCATCTGTGCAGACTCTCCTGGCATCATCCAGCCGATTCTCTTCAAGTAATTTCTGCAACAGTGCCAGGCTTTTGTCTTCTCCTCTTTTTTCGCCTCTCTTTTCACCTTCCCGCCTTCCATCTAAAATCATTTCATCAATCGCAGTACACATATCAACCCCTCCTTCTTTATTCCGATACCTCATTTTCCGTTCCTGCAGCAGCGGAATTTTCAAAAATGCAGCGACCAGATCACTTCTTTCCGCATCCAGATTCCGATAGTGGTTTTCGTGTTCTTTTAAAAATTCCCGCATGCCCCTTTTGTCCGCTGCCACCCTCAGCAGCTCAAACACCTCCCGCAGGCCGGTACAAAAGTCCTCCGGGTCGACCGTCCGGCAGTTCACCAGATGGATCGGATAGTCGGGAACAAACTCCCTCCAAACCCGGGCTTCTCCGGGAAACGCCAGCATATCGTGCAGGCTCATGGGTCCATCCCATTCCTGTCTTTCTCCGTAATGCACCACGGCAGTAAGTACCGGTAGTAGCCGGTCTTCTTTTTTCAAACCGGAGAGAAACTCTGTACCGGGCAGCAAATCCTTCCTTTGACGATGCCTGCCCTCTATTTCCTGAATCTGTTTCCAGTAATCAACGGCATCATAGAGCATAGTGCGCGCCGGCATGCCAAAGTCCACCTGCCGCTGCCCCTCAATTGCCAAAATGGCCAGATTCATATCCACACTTCCGCTTTTCTTTACATCCCGATATCGACGAATCACCACATCTGTGCCATCCCGCGCCTCAATGCGCCCGCTCTGGCTGCTGTCCTGCTCCTGCAGATTCTCCGCCCGGATTACCTGTTCCCCTTTAAAGAATGCGCCGTTAAACACATCGGCAAAGATCTCTGCCCGGTTCAGTCTCGAACGCACCTCAGAATCCTTTGCTTTATAAATCACCTGTTTCTTCATGCATATTTCTCCTTTGCTTTCGAAAACCGCAGCATGGAAAATACACCTTATAACTGTATTATAAGAATAAAGAGGCTTGTTTTCAACCACACCGGCAGTTTTCTTTTATTTTTCTTCTGGAATACGTCGGCAGAACTGCCTTGAACATATAGACATGATGTTCCAGATAAATTCATTATAGTGGATGCGCTTTCGCATTGCAAGAAGTAAAAGAACCACCAATACACATGTAATGGCGGTTCTTGAACTTCTTTAATAAAACACAGTTTAGATGACTTAGTCTTAAACATTCGAAATGATCATAAAGTTACATATATGAATTTTGTAGCCTTGCTCACCTGCTCCTGCTTCGCCTTTATTCTGAACTTTAACAATCCCTCTTCGTTCTACTCTCTCCAAAGCCTACTTTATTACACCTAGCATTGGTACAATACGCTTCCATTAAATTATAAGATTGCCAACGTTATAAGTAACTATTTTTTTATTCCATTTTGACTGTATGTAGTCAAACTTCTTATTCTCAAAATGTAGATAAATACACTCTTTCGGAGGCCACTTTAAACACATATCAAATCGCTCTTCAGCATTCATCCCTTTCTTGCAAAAATAGAGATAAAGGCTTCCACACTTCTCATTCTTTTTTCCGTTAAATACTTTCGTTCCTACAATACCGACCTCTTTGATATCATCCCAACGAAGTTCTTTCAAAGTAATCCCCAAGGTATGCAAACGAACACAGTCTTCATTAACCGTCACAAAAGCTCCTGCTGAAAAAATTGAAATACCCAGATAAAATAATGCCAGCACACATAACAATATACCAGATAACGGATAGTTTAATAAGAACGCCTGTACCGCACATCCGCTCAGAACGATTCCTGTTAATAGAAATATAATGAATTTAATTGTATGAACCTGATATGTCATTTTTCTTTCTCCAATTTTTAATCATTTGCCAGAAATCACTTAAAACTTAATTCTCGAGCTCTGCAGCAAGATACAAAATGTCCTTCTGAGATGGCTTCCAATACCTGTGACTCCTGACATTGTTTAGCTGCATATTTGCATCTTGCAGCAAATCTACATCCCGGTTTCGGATCAATCGGAGAAGTAATTTCTCCTTTTAGTATTTCGATCTCTTTTGTTTTATGCACATCTACTTCCGGAATTGCACTGAGCAAAGCCTGTGTATACGGATGAATCGGTTTTTCAAACAATTCTTTTGTTGGACTTTTTTCAACTACCTGCCCAAGGTACATAACACAAATATCATCCGAAATATGTTTCACTACAGAAAGATCATGTGTTACAAACATATATGTAAATTCTTTTTCTCTCTGTAATTTTTTCAACAAGTTCAATACCTGCGCCTGAATCGATACATCCAATGCCGAGACTGGCTCATCACAAACGATAAACTTAGGATTCAATGCAAGGGCTCTGGCGATCCCCACGCGCTGTCTTCTGCCGCCATCCAGCTCATGAGGATATGCATTTGCTAACCGCTGATCAATCCCAACCAGTTCGACCAGTGCATCTGTCGCATCATTAATTTCTTTTTTGGACATTTTCCTCGATATTTTCATCGGCTCCATAACAGTTTCACGGATTGTCTTTCTCGGATCAATTGAAGAATACGGATCCTGAAAAATAATTTGCATCTCCTCTCTTAATGCTTTTAATCTTTTTCTGTTTAAATGAGTAACGTCTTCACCTTTAAAATATATATTACCGCCGGTACTCTCCAGAAGATGAATCAGTGTTCTTCCCAATGTTGATTTTCCACATCCAGACTCACCAACAACCCCTAATGTTTTCCCCTTTTCAATCGTCAAATTGATATTATCTACCGCATGTAACATTCCATGTGCGGTCGAAAAGTATTTTTGCAAATTTTTTACTTCAATTAAATTTTCTGCCATTTTTAATTCCTCTCATTTCTTCGTCTGTTTCACAACTTGTTCTGTGTTACAGCAACGGCAGTTATGTCCATCCGGCGTCTTATATAGCGAAATTTTATCAGCCTTACATGCTTCTGTCGCATATGGACAACGCGGATGGAATGCACATCCCTTCGGTAAATTTGTTGGATCTGGCGGTAGCCCATCTACCGGATGCAGCCACTCCTCATCGCTGTTCAGATCCGGGATCGCTCCAAACAATCCAATCGTGTATGGATGCGTTGGATGATCGAAAATATCATATTTTGTTCCATATTCCACGATTTCCCCTGCATAGACAATTGCTACTTCATCACATGTATTGGCTACAACGCCAAGATCATGAGTAATCAGGATCATAGAAGTATTATTTTTTTCTTTCAATTCCATAACCATCTTCAATACCTGCGCCTGAATCGTTACATCCAAAGCGGTCGTAGGTTCATCTGCTAATAACAAATCAGGCTGACAGGCAAGGGCAATGGCTATCACAACCCTCTGTTTCATGCCACCGGAAAACTGATGGGGATATTCTTCGAATCGCTGTTCCGGAATTCCCACCATCTGCAGCATTGCAACTGCACATTTTCTTGCTTCTTCTTTTGAAATTTTATTATGTTTTTCAATAACCTCACTGATTTGATCACCTATACGCATCGAAGGATTCAATGCCGTCATAGGATCTTGAAAAATCATGGAAATTCTATTTCCTCTAATTTTCTGCATATCCCTTTCTGGTAATGTTAATAGATTATCTTTATCTAAGTAAACCTCTCCATTACAGATCTTAGCACCTCGATCCGGCAGAATCCGAAGGATTGATTTTGCAATTGTTGTTTTTCCAGCACCAGTCTCACCGACCAGTCCCAATGTTTTCCCTTTTTTCAATTCCAGAGAAACACCATTAACTGCATGTACGATTTTACCATCTGATGTATATTCCACCACAAGGTCTTTAATCGATAAAAATTTTTCCGACATAATCTCACCCCATATTAATTATTTAACTTAGGATCCAGTGCATCACGAAGACTGTCACCAAATATATTTAGTGCAAATACCGTAATCATAATCGCCAAGCCCGGAAAAATAACCAAATACGGGTATTCCATCATATTCTGTCTTCCCGCCGAAAGAAGTGCTCCCCATTCCGGATTCGGTGCTTGTACACCAAGTCCTATAAAACTAAGACTTGCTGCAGCTAAGATAGAGTTCGCAACTCCGAGCGTCAGATTTACTAACATCGGAGAAATGGCATTTGGAATAATATGAGATACCACGATTCGTACGGGATTACAATTGATTGAACGTGAAGCCTCAATATATTCCTGATTTCTCACCTTCAGCACCAGTGCTCGAAACAACCGAACATAGGCCGGACTTCCCGATATTCCAATTACTGCAATAATGATTGGTACTGAATTTCCAGCCGCCGCCGCAACAACAATCATCAGCAACATGGATGGAATCGCCTGGATAATATCAAGGAAACGCATCAAAATGTCGTCAAACAGCTTCCCGATATAGCCCGTAAGCGCTCCTAACACGATTCCAATCAACATACAAAGCAGCATAGCACCAATACCGATTATTAAAGAAAATCGTGCTCCATAAAGGATTCTGCTAAACATGTCTCGTCCCATGGAATCCGTTCCAAACCAATGTACCGCATTTGGAGACTGATACATTGCTGTAAGATCCATCTCATCATAAGGAAAGGCTGAAATATATGGTGCAAGAATCGCAAGGATTACTTCAATTACGAAAATGATTAATCCGAATGTTGCCAGTTTATTTCGAAACATGCGTCTGCATACGATTCGGAACATACCATTATTTTTCTTCTTATGCATGTTTTTTCCTCCTCTTTCCACTCGTATATTGGGCACGTATACGCGGATCTACCGATGCATAGATCAAATCCACAGCCAGCATGATAAAGCTAAATGCAATTGCTAAAAAAATTGTCCCCCCCTGTACAATCGGATAATCACGATTGCTTACAGCGCTGATTACATATAACCCAACACCTGGTATCTGGAAAATAGTTTCCAGAATCAGTGCGCCACCTAGCAAGCTTCCAAATCCATTGCCTGCCACTGTAATAACTGGAATCAACGCATTCTTTAATGCATGTTTTAAAATAACCTTTTTTTCCGAAAGCCCCTTTGCTCTGGCTGTGATTACATAATCTGCTCTAATTTCTTCCAGCATACTGGACCGTGCCTGCCTCGCTTGTCTCGCCAGATCCTGCATTGATCCGGCAATCGCAGGCATGATATAATACTGTATTCCACCAATTCCCATAGCCGGAAGCCATCCTAATTTTACAGAAAAAAGCAATACTAAGAGCAATGCTAGCCAGAAGTTTGGCATAGAAACACCTATCAATGCCACTACCATACACACTCTATCAGCCCAACTATTTTGTTTTACTGCCGCAATGATTCCAAGCGGAACGCCTACAACGACAGAAATCACCATACAGGCAAAAGCCAGACCTAAAGTTCGCGGAATTCTCACTGCCAATTCTGAAGTTACTGACACATTTGTCAGATACGATTTTCCAAAATCACCTTTTAATACATTTTCAATATAAGTGGCAAGCTGTACAAAGAAAGGTTTGTCCAAGCCCCAGGACTCACGTATGGTATCTACCTGTTCCTGCGTTGCCTCTGCCCCTGCGATAATTTCTGCCGGATCACCCGGACAAAATCTTAAAATTGTAAAGACGATAACTATTACCCCTAAGACAACAGGAACCATCCACACTAATCGTTTTAAAATATAACGTATCATTTTATCACCTTTACCTTTAGAGAATGTTTGCGAGCAAGCATGCACGCAAACATTCGCAATTTATACACTACAAATTATTTTCCCCAATCATATGTACACGCCCCATATACCGGTAAACCGCAATCCCAATATACAAGCTCTGTGATCACACTATCCGCAGGTACAACATAAGATTCTGCTAACCAGCAAAGGGGACCTACTAAAGCATGTTCCGTTACATAATTACGTACATCATTAGCTGTTTCAACAGAATTGGTTTCTGCTGCACATGCCGTTTCAATTAATGCCTGTAAATTGTCGTCTTTCAACCCCATAAGTGTCGTTCCCGAAGAATAATTGCGTACATCAAATAATGAATTGTAAATTTTAGATGAATACAAACCATATTTCTGAGTAATCGTCAGATCATAATTTGCCGGAGTTCTCTGTGTGTCTGCATAGATTCCAGGTTCTTCTGATACAACTTCTGCTATAATGCCAATTTGCGATAAATACGCCTGAAGAATTTCAGCAATTTTCTTTCTTACATCATCAGACTGGAATACAATTCTGATTTTTGTTCCTTCCCCATAATCAGATGCCCCCAGATACTCTTTTGCTTTTTCTACATCATACTCATAAGGATATGTTTCATCCAGCCATGCTTCATCAAAATCTTCTGCAATTTTAATTCCAAGAACTGCTTTTTCAGCGTATTCTCCATATACTGCTTCGATTAATCCGTCTCTGTCAATCGCACACAAGACAGCTTTACGGAAATTTTCATCGGAAAATGGACTGTTCGCATCTTTTGACAACTGGAAATACTGAATATGCGGCCAATTTACAACAAATTCTCTATATCCTTCACCTTTTAAAGCCACTGCTGACTCTGTATCAAGCGGAGCGGCATCTACAGTTCCTGACTGCAATGCTACTTTTCTCTGAGAAATTTCTGCAATACACTGAAGGTTTATGACATCCACATTTGACTGTGAATATGTACAAAGAAGAGATTCGTCTGTCTGCCAGTAATCATCTCGCTTTTCCATGGTTACGGAAGATCCTGATACAAAATTTGTAACTTTGTACGGAGATGTTGATATCGGAGCAGTTGCCATCTCGTCACCTGATTCTTCGTATGCTTTCTGTGAGACAATCGGAACATACTCCATAATAAATTCGAAAGCACCAATAATAAAACTCGAGAATTTCATCTTAACCGTATAATCCCCGGTTGCTTCAATGCTTTCCATGTTATTCATACCAAGGTTCGTAAAGTTTCCTGTTTCAAATGCTGTCTGCATACAGAACACTACATCTTCCGCTGTAATATGGTTACCTGCCGAATCATATACATAATCATAAATTTCGATTTCATATTCTAAACCATCTTCAGATACTGTATAGTCCTTTGCAATCTGTGACTCCAATTCTCCTGATGTCGGATTATAGATAAACAGAAATTCGTAAGCTTGCCATTTCCATGGGTTACTATCATCCGCAGGTCCCCCAAATGGATATAATGATTGAACATTTGCCTTTGACACGCCTGTAACCTGTGTTCTTCCATCTTCTAATATATTCGTTGTTGGTGTTCCACTTTTTGCCGCAGTACTCTCCCCGCTTTCGGTTGCGGTACTTTCTCCACTCTTCTCTGCTGTTTCTTTTTGTTGGGCTGCACACCCAGCTAGTACTGTTACTGACATGACTATCACCAATAATAATGCTATCACCTTTTTCATCTTGCTTTCCACCTCATTTTTCATTTTACCTTCTCCTTTCTTATTGCCTTTAGATTAGTATGTATATTTTAACCGCGGATATATTTCTTCCCAAACCGCGGTCAAAATCTCCTGAGAACGTTCTTCATCTGCTGTAATTGCAATAACGGCATCCAGCTTCTCATCAATAATACAAAACTGACTATCCTTTCCGTCGGCTCTGACCGCTCCCGTTTGGCACATCCAAAACTGGTAGCCATATCCGCATCCCCAATCTGGCATTGCCTCCCTATCACTGTCTGCTTCCGTCTGACTCGGCACAATCTGTACTTTAGTAGCTTCATTGATCCAATCTGCAGATATCAGCCGCTCGCCTAACCAAATCCCTTTTTGCAGATAAAGTTGTCCAAATTTCAAGAGCTCTTTCGTGCGCAAAAATAATCCATCCCCAGCTATATTCCTTCCTTTAGGACATTCTAACCATGCCGGACGATCTATCTCAAACTTATCAAATAGCCGTGGCATTAAAAAATCTACTATTTTTTTTCTTGTCACCTTCTGTACCATAGCCCCTGCCACATAGGTGCACCCTGTATCATATACAAATTTTGTTCCGGGTTGCAAGTCCATGGGTTGGTTCAAAAAATATTTGACCCAGTCAGGTTCCATCACCTTATCTCTCTGATGAATCAGAAGATAAGGTTTATCATGCCCAGATGCCATCATTAACAAATCACGAAGTGTTACATTTTCTAGTTTGTCGTCCACCTGTTCAGGAAGTAATTCCGCAAAGATATCTACCGGTTTGTCTGTAAGCCTTAAATATCCTTCATCTATAGCCATTCCCACTGCCGTTGATGTAAAGCTTTTGGAAAGTGAATATAAGCGGTGCGGAGAATCAGCAGTCCACCGATGTTCATCGATACATTTTCCATGCTGCGAAACTGCAATCCCTGCCAGGTTTAACATTGCTTTATCTATTCTTTCAATAAATTGCTTCAATACTAAATTATTCATTATCCCTTATCCCCTTTCATACATCGCTCAACAATAGGCCTTTGACTGGTCAATAATTTTCAACACATTATAAACTTAAAATTATTAATAACATCAAAATCGCCTATATTCAAGTTACATGTTTTTCCAACCGCTGATCAATCTTTATATTTCGAAAATAAATACCTATATCAATTGCAACCATTACAATATCTGCTATGTAAAACCAAGCCGAATAAGCAAGGGTTCCGGTATGATAACAGGACACTATTTTCCCAAGAAATCCGAGCATATATCCGGCAATGACAATAAACTCGAACGCAATACTTTTCCCTTTTGTTGTTTGCGATTTCCAGGATTTTATAATATTAAATGGCCACGAGGCCCCAAATAATATCAGCATCCCAATTTCACAAATTTGAACAGTATCCATATAATTCTAGACTCACTTCCTTTTAATAATTTTGTGATTGAATTTTTTCCCCATCAACAGTATAATTTTTTTAATAAATAACCGGTGTATTATTATATAATTTATATTATCAGAGCATTTGTATTTTGTAAAATACATGTTTATTGCTTAATGTATACTAATTTTATTATAGAAAGGAGTTTTGTTTTAATGAAGACTGAACATTTAAAAAATTTTATAACTGTCGTTGACCTTGGTACTATATCAGAAGCAGCCAGAACTCTGCATATTGCTCAACCCGCCTTAAGTACACAAATAAAAGCCCTTGAAACCAACATCGGGACTCCTCTTTTGAAACGTAATGCCAAAAAAATTGAATTAACGGCTGCAGGAAAGATTCTTTATGACAAGGCAAAAACAATTAATTATCTGGAGAATTCCATTTACAGTGAAATCAAGGATTGCATCAATGGCAGCCGAGGAAATTTACGAATCGGATTGACTCACTCTTATCCTGATGAATTGGTAACAAAGTTATTTTCCAGTTTTCATCGAGTTTTCCCTGATGTATCATTTGATTTATTCGAGGTACACACCGAGGAAATGCTTCGTCTGCTCCGGGATGGTATTATTGAAATTGGTATAATGCGTATTCCTGGCAATGTTCCCCCATCACTTGATGCATGGTATATTATACAGGAACAGCTTACTGCCATTTACACACCGAATTCCAATTGGTTCCCCCCTGATATCGAAGCAATTCCTGTTCGAATGCTTAAGGATGTTCCCCTCAGTGTTACTAAAGGATTCTCAGACCGCATTATAAATTTGTGCGAGGAAAACGGATTTTCACCTCGTTTTCTGAGTATATGTTCATCACGTCTGTTAGCACGGATGTGGGGTGAGAATGGAGCAGCAGTTACCATTCTGACTGATACCCCAGGTATTCGCTACCCGGATCTGTGTACAAACCCACTAATGGGCACCGGAGCATTGGTCTCAAGAGCGGTAGTCACAAAAAAAAATACACGTATCTCAACGATTGCAAAATCTTTCCTGGACTATTGTCAAAATTGGCTTCCGCCAGTTACTAATCAGTAATATCACAATCCAGTTACAAAAATAAAAGTACCATTGATTTCAATCATATAGGTACTTTTTTTGCATAATAAAAACCGCCATTGATTTAATATCAATGACGGTCCTAAATATTAGTATGCAATTTGAGGGTTGCCAATCACATAATCGGCGACCAAACAAATACTCTCTCTTAACAGAAATTAATCCTGAACGTAAGGCATGATCGCAATATGGCGTGCCTTCTTGATCTCTACTGTCAGAGCTCTCTGATGTTTTGCACAGTTTCCTGTGATTCTTCTCGGGAGGATTTTTCCTCTCTCAGAGATATATCTTTTTAATTTATTCACATCTTTGTAGTTGATCTCATTATTTTCTTTACCGCAGAATACACAAACTTTTTTTCTTCTGCGTCCGCCTCTTCTCTTCATCGGAGAATCCGGTCTGCTGCTTTTTTCATAAGCCATGATAACTTACCTCCTGTATTATTTCACTCAATGTTTAGTTAAATGGCAATTCTTCATCGATGCCATCCGGAATATTCATAAATCCGTCTGCTGACGCCGCGCTCGGTGTCGGTGCCGGAGATGGTGCTGCATTGGAATATCCACTGGTGTCGCCCGCATTTGCGTTCTTACTCTCAGCGAACTCCTGATCTTCCACTACCACTTCCGTTGTATACACTTTCTGTCCATCCCTGTTGGTATAACTTCCGGTCTGAATTCTGCCGCTGACTGCAATCTTGATCCCCTGACGGAAATACTTTTCTGCAAATTCTGCAGTTCTTCCAAATGCCACACAGCTGATAAAATCTGCGCTGGCTTCTCCGTCACGCTTAAATCTGCGGTCAACCGCCAATGTATATCTTGCAATTGCCAATGCGTTTTCTCCTGCGGAATAACGTACCTCAGGATCTCTGGTCAGACGTCCCATTAAAATTACTTTGTTCATATTCTTACCTCACTGTTCAATACTCATCCTGGCTACTATACAAACCTTTAATGGGTTTGGTCACGCAGATTACGCTTCTTTTTTTACAATTAAATATCTGAGCACGTTGTCCATGATACGTACATGTCTTTCCAGCTCTGCCGGGCATTCCGTATCCGCTTCAAACTGAATGAAATAATAGAAGCCTTCACGCATTTTCTGAATTTCGTAAGCAAGTCTCTTCTTACCCCATTCTTCAACTTCTGTCACGGTGCCGTTGTAACGTGTGATGTAGCCTTTTGCTTTCTCAACAACAGCTTCGCGCGCTTCGTCTTCAATTTTTGCATTCACAACTAATGCTAATTCATACTTGTTCATGCTGTTTACCTCCTTTTGGTCTCTGGCCTCCCAACACTGTGGGAAACAAGGATAAAATAATATATCACGAGGATTCATTCTACCATAAACAGCTTTTGAATGCAAGTACAAATTTACTCTTTTTCGTCCTTTTTCCGCAGTCCTTTGGTGTTTTTCTCCACCAGTTTTCTTGCAATCATGATCTGATGTCCGCATCCTGCACATTTCAGGCGGAAATCAGCTCCGACTCTCAGAATCTCCCACTCGTAGCTGCCGCACGGATGCTTTTTCTTCAGTTTTACGATATCTCCGATTTCATACTGCATCATTTCTCAAACTCCTGTTTCAATCTGTGAAAATACTTCTCCGATCGGGCTTTTGATGAGCAAATCCGCACTGCGGTCACGGGAGGTCGCCCCTTTATTGATCAGAACCAGGCAGTCTCCGCGAAAATAGTCGAGCAGCCCCGCCGCCGGATAGACCACCAGCGATGTTCCGCCTACAATCACAGCATCTGCCCGCGAAAGCGCAGCGACAGATTTCTCGATGGTCTCCTGATCCAGCCCTTCCTCATACAGCACAACATCCGGCTTGATCATCCCGCCGCAGCTGCAGCGGGGAACTCCGCCCGCGGCCTTCACATACCGCGCATCATAAAACTTTCTGCATTTCATGCAGTAGTTGCGGTGAACACTTCCATGAAGTTCATAGACCTCCCTGCTCCCCGCCAGCTGATGCAGTCCGTCAATGTTCTGTGTGATCACTGCTTTCAGTTTTCCCGCCTGCTCCAGCTCCGCCAGTTTGATATGCGCCGCATTCGGTTTTGCATCCAGCTCCAGCATCTTATTCTGATAAAACCGATAGAATTCTTCGGGATTTCTCACGAAAAAACTGTGGCTCAATATCGTCTCCGGCGGATAATCATATTCCTGATGGTAGAGACCGTCCGTGCTGCGAAAATCCGGTATCCCGCTCTCCGTCGATACCCCTGCACCTCCGAAAAAGACGATATGATCGTGCTCGTCAATGATCTTCTGAAGTTCCTCGATCTGGTTCATAGACATGACCTCCTATCCCAGGCGTTTCCCCTGGACGATAAAACGTGTTGATGTGTCTCCGGTGCATGTGGACAGTGATACGACACGATCCATCTTATCAAACGCCACATCGCCCACCGGTATCTCAGACAAGTCTTTCATTTTCTTCATATAATCCTCGAACGCTTTATCCGGTCCGCTGAAGAGTGTATATGCTTCGCTCTCCACCTGGACTTCGTGTGCTGAGAATATCCGGTATTTATAATTTTTTTCCGGCGTACAGATCCAGAAATACATACTCTTGGAGTATACATCTTCGTCACGGAACTGTTTCAGTGTACCGAACATGGAACCGTTTTTCATGTTATGTCCGTATACGATTGAATGGCAGTCCGAAAAATCCGGCTTATTCATATAGTCCAGAAAGATAGAGCCGGCAAAGTTGTATGTCTTTTCCGTGGTCCGGTGCAGATAAAAATCATTGTCCTCTGACTGGACGATTGGATAGCTGATATCAAGCGCCTCCACCACAAGCCAGCCGATGATATCCTCGTTGACCGCTTTCAGCGCGGCAAAATCAATTACCGGTCCTTCTTCCTCCTCCACTTCATCTGAGGTTGTCACTTCCGCGGGAACTTCAGCATACTCTTCTTCCAGCTTTTCGTACTCATTGTCCGCTTTTTTGTACTCCAGCATCGTTGATGCAAGCTTATATCCGGATACACAGAAAACTGCAACTGCGATCAGCAGCACCAGCCACCAGATCACTCTGCCTGCACCTGACTTTTTCTTTTTGTTTCTGCCCATGATCCTCTCCTTAAAAGATTTCATTTTACAGGAAACGCCAGGAGATCCTCCTGGCGCTAAAAGTTGCGGGAGTAGGATTTGAACCTACGACCTTCGGGTTATGAGCCCGACGAGCTTCCAGACTGCTCCATCCCGCGCTGCTATATTATTGATTATATTCCTTTAGATGATATTTGTCAACTCTCCTGAATGTATGATTTATCCGCCGCAAAAATATGCCTCTGCGGAAATTCCACAGTCGTCATAAATGGACACTGAACGCTTCGGACATTCACCTGATAGAATATTCTGTTTCCTGTAACCATATACGTACTTCCTGCTTTATAGGAAACAGCCCCACTGTTTGAGTATATGCTCCATCCGACCGGGGTATACCCAGAATATACCGGAATTTCAGGAAGTGTCATCTTTTCGCCTCTGATCCCTGTCTTTGTCAGTATATTCAAACGGTCAGTCGCCTTCCCGTTGTTTGTGCGAAATGATATGGTGTACAGCTTCTGCCATACCGGATAGAGGGTCACATCCTCAGTAATCAGATAGCTTTTTCCAGATGTGTATTCCGCCGACTCCGCATCCGGATCCTCTGCCCATCCCGCACTGCGGTATCCGATTTTCTCCGGCAGTTCAGGCATGATATAACGGGCGCCTTCCTCCAGCGTCTCAGTTTTAAGCTCAGTTCCGGCATCCTCAAATGTGAGCGTACAGCCTGTCTTTTCATACACCGCATAAAACACAGGTTCCTTTCCCTCTGTCATATCGTCAGCCTTAATCCGATCTCCGGGATAGTATTCTGCTCCGGTCCCATTCTCCTCAAGGCTCCACCCGATCCCCCGATGGAATTTCCTGACAGGAAGTTTTGGAAAAACAATATCCTCCTCCGGCAGTACACTGTCCGCCAGCCCCGTCAATTCTACTGCCCCGTCAAAGAAACGGACATAATGATATACGATGAAACCATTCTCAATCTCCTCTGGTTTCTCTGTGCTGACTATATTTTCTGACTGTTCTTCTGATACCTCCGGCAATACAGGCTCCAGCTGGGGTAATTGTTTTATTCCAGATGCGAATACAGTCTCTGTAAATCCAGTCAACAGTAAAAGCGTCAATATCATTCCGGATCTCCGGAACCTTTTCTCTCGTTTCTTCCTCTGCTCCATAATCTTTACTCTCCCCTAAGTAATTGTAAATTATAGCCCAATTACTGGAAGATATCAATGAAGACTCTCTTAAGAATCCATTAAAAATGTCAATTTACCGGGATGTCTATCTGTGTAATATACTCCTCCATCGAATCTATCATGCTTTCATTGACACCTGTTTCATATGCATGACCCATCAAGGTAAGCCCATGGTTTTTGGCATAGCTCAGTATCTCTTTATACTTCTCCGGAAGCTTATCCCAGCTGCCCTTGCAATATGCCCTCAGATATTTTCCTTTCGGCCGCACATACAGCCCACAGTCCTCTTTGGGGCCGGGAATTTCTATGAACAGCGCAGAATAGTTTTCCAGATCGCCGGCATAAAGGCTCTCAGCGGACAGCATCGACCCGTAAGAAGCATCGTACAGGCGATTCAGGTGATATTTTTTCGTCTCTGCAACGACTGCTTCGATCTCTTTCTCCAAAGGCATATCCGCATCCGTATGAATAATAGCCAGATACTTTTCTTCCTGTTCAACAATACTTATTTCTGACAGATTCAAGGTCAACAGCGCAGAAGTCTCCGCCTGACGAGCCTCCAGCGTTTTTCTGACAGCTTTCAGATGGAGAATCTTCTTATCCACTTCCCGTATCTTTTCCTTCAGAAGCGTATTAAGCGCATCAGCAGAACGGTTCTTCATAAATTCTGTGATCTCATTAATCGAAACTCCTAACTCCCTCAGCATCAGGATTGTCTCCAGCACAGAGCTTTGGTGATACGTGTAATATCTGTAATTGTTCTCCCCCGAGAACCGCAGGTTTAAACAGCCCCACTTCATCGTACCACATCAGAGTCTTCTTATTGATCTCATGCAGGGCTGCAAACTGACCTATCGTAAATAATTTCGTTTTACTGTTCAACATCTTTGTAATACCTCTTGACCGTACAGTTACTGTACGGATTATGATGCTATATGTCGTCACCAGTGATAATTAAAGTATAAAGGAGATCATAAAAAATGCAAGAACATGTAACGCTCAGAAACTTTCAATCATCGGATTATGAGGCTATCAGAGACGTGATACGCGAAACCTGGCAATATGACAGATTCTGCAGTCAGAAAACCGCCCGGAAGCTGGCGGCGGTCTATCTGGACAGCTGCCTCGCCAATCAGACATATACGCAGACAGCCGTTGTCGGCGGCGTTCCCGTGGGTATTATCATGGGGAAAAACATCGCCAAACACCGATGCCCTTTTTCGCTTCGTATGAGATTGTTGTTCTCGACCCTGTCCCTGCTGTGTTCACGGGAAGGCCGAAAGGTATCTGGGATTTTTAAGAATGTGAGCAGCGTAGACAAAGAACTTTTAGAAACCTGTAATCAGACATACCCCGGTGAAGTCGCGTTCTTCGCGATCAGCGCGAAATACCGCGGTAAAGGAATCGGCAAAGCGCTCTTCGGCCGTCTGACAGAATATATGAAAAGAGAGGGGATTCATACCTTTTACCTGTTTACTGATACGAGCTGCAACTATCAGTTTTATGAGCATCAGGGCATGGTACGAAAATGTGAAAAGGAGTCATCCTTCACGATCAACGGGCAAAAGCAGGGGATGCAGTTCTTTCTCTACGAGTATACTAGGGTGCCGCATACGGTCACGGACTGACGGTCTAAAGTTCATTTTTCTGCGCCTTTTCCTCTTTATCAAATTTCGCCCACAAAATGCGGTTGATCACAAAAATGATTCCCAGTATGCCAGCCTCCAGCAGCGCAAACGGGCTCTGCAAGAACAGCACCAGCTTCCCGGCAAACGGAATGTGCATCACGTACGTTCCCAGGATATCTTCCCGGTACGTCGTATAATCATCATAGCGGTCAGCGCCCTCCGCATGGGTGTAGTACTGCTCCCTGCCGGTTTCATCGACTTCCTTCTTCCGGTAATAATGTGTGAACACCGAGTCCTCACCGAGGCGGTCCACGCGAAACGAGATGATGGTTCCCTCCGGGATCTCCTGGTCATCTCCGATATTTTTTGCAACCACAAGAGAACCCACGGGGATCGTCGGCACCATACTGTCGGTCAGGATCACGAACGTCTGAAACCCGACCGTATGTTTCAATTGTTCCGGAAAGAATTTCATTCCGATTATGTAGGCGACCAATGTCACTGCGATGATGGCGGTGATGATGTTGCCTGTGATTTTCAGGGCTTTTTTCATTGGAATCTCCAAAAAATATATAAGTCAAATCTAATATATATTTAGCAAAGAAAAAACACCATCTGAATAGAGATGGTAGTTTTTCCTTTTATATAGGGCATTTTATAGCGTTCGTATCTGTAAACTCACTCACGGTGTTTTTTCTGATAATGTTCCCTTGACGTCAACAGTCAACGCTGTTCCTGCTTCTGCCAGTGCTCTGGCATCATCCGTATCATCCGGTGTTATAGTTATATGGTATGTATTTGCCCCTTCCGTCACATCTGCATCTGTCAAGCCGCTTAAACCTGAGGCACCATCCGCTTCAGTTACCGCAACAGTAAAATGATCCTTTACAGAATTTTCACCACTTTTGATGCTGCAATCTAATGCCAATTGTACATTATTTGGATCTGGCACATTTTTAACGTCAAATACCACGTCTGCCTGATAAACAGGTGCTTTAACACCAAGCTCACCTGCAGTCTCCTCATATGTAGGGGCTGATGTGGTGCTTACAACAACCGCCTTGTCTGTCATTGTCAGTGTACCAGTGGACGTAGCATCCAATACATCCCACACCGCAAACGACCCCACCGTCGTTACAACAACCGCTGCCACTGTCAGCAGGCTCAATAAACCTTTTTTCCCAAGTTTCTTAAACATACAAATTCCTCCTTATTTATGACAATTAACGTCTCGTTTAATTTATACTCATTATAGCGGAGGAGTTCGTTTTTGGATAATGCTTATTCCTGATGGCTCCGTGATAACAAAATATTATCACCAGCTTCCTCAGTCGCCATAGTTCTCCATAATAATTTCCAGAAATTCTTCTGCCTGTTCTGACAAGATTTCTTTCTTTCGTTTCAGCCACAGAAGTTTTTTCGTTATTTCACAGTCTTCAAGCCTGCAGCTTCCGATGTGCCCTTTCCGCAGCTCTTCTATCTGCCACTTGCTTCCGAAAATAAAGGAATCCGTGCGCTTTACCATATTGACAATGGCATGATAATTGTTGATCACAATCGTCTTTTTAAAATCCATCAGACGAATGCTGCCCAGGGAAACCATCTGGTTGATACTGGCAAAATAATCAGCAGGCAGGTGAATATATCCGTATGGAAGCAGTTCTTCAGGCTTTATACTCTCTCTTCCGTACAGGGGATTCTGCTCGCCCACATGGGCATATAGAGGGCTGGATGAGATCTCACTTGCAGCCAGTCCTTTAATATCCAGTATTTTTTTCACCGTCGGAAGCTGCCGTGTATTTATTACGATAATCCCAATCTCTGATTCAAGATTCGCCACATGTTCCAGTACACGTTCCACAGAAGTCTCATAGATTGAGATATTGGCATGTCGGGTTTGCATATTGTCATGAAAACGCAGCATGATCTCGTCTTTCAGAATAATATTCCCAATGGAAAGCTCAAGTTTATTCTGCATGTATTCCCGGTCTTTTCTTTTCAGTGATTCAATCTCATGAAGCTGGCTGATCACGGACTGTGCGTAGTAATACAGGCTCTCCCCCGTAGTCGTCAGGCTGACTCCGTGGTTGGACCGGATCAAAAGCTGTTCCCCCATCTCCTCTTCCAGGTTCTGAATCGCCCTGGTCAGATTGGGCTGTGTCACATACAGCGCAACCGCCGCTTTTCTCATACTCTTCTGTTCCGCAATTTCCACAAAGTACTGCAAGTATTTCAGTTCCATATGAATTTCCTTTTCCACATTTAAAATATTCTAACTAAGTATACCATGTTTATCTGGAATGATGTAAAATAGTGTAGAATTTTGTACAAGAAAAATAAACCAAAAGATTATGAGGAAACGTATATGACATGGTATGAAAACATAGAACACCGCGCAGCACAGCTGCAGCCGGAACTGGAATCTCTCAGAATGGATTTTCACCGCCATCCGGAACTTGGGTGGGAAGAGTATCGCACGAGCAGAAAAATCGCCGGGCTGCTGTCCGGGTGGGGATATGAGGTTATAAGCAGCAAGGAAGTCTGCGGCCATGAGACCGGCGTGATCGGTATCCTGCGGTGCGGTACCAGTCCCGGACCAGTCACCGCGCTCCGCTTTGACATCGACGCACTTCCGGTGTGTGAACAAGAGCAGCCTGAGCATCTCCCGTTTCGAAATGGTTTCCAGTCACAGAACCCCGGTGTCATGCACGCCTGCGGCCATGACGGACACGTTGCCATAGGGCTGGGCTGTGCACAGCTTCTGTCCGAAATCCAAACAGAGCTGAACGGTACGCTGAAACTGATCTTTCAGCCGTCGGAAGAAGGCGCCCGCGGAGCGCTCCCGATCACACAGCGCGGCTGGCTCGATGATGTAGATTATTTTCTGGCGGGACACATCATCAGCCATGAGCTGGCACGCGGCGAGGATGCCAACGTCATTCCCGGAGTCTCGTCCTCTCTGGCCACCACAAAAGCGAATGCCGTATTTCACGGCAGGTCGGCACATGCCGCGCATCCGGAGCTTGGAAGTGACGTGATTCCCGCCATCGCCGATGCCGTAAGCGCCATGCACGCTGTGGGAGGGCCCGGATTCATTCACACCGGCACCATCCATGCGGGAAGCGGACGAAACATCATCGCAGACTATGGAAAACTCGAACTGGAAACCCGCGCACAGACTACGCCGCAAAATGAGCAGCTGAAGACTCAGATGTGTCTGGCTCTCCAGTCTGCCGCCAGGAAACACGGGGTTGCCTGCGAGATCGATATTCTGGGAAGCGCACCCTCTCTCGAGAGCACCCCGCAGCTCACGGAATTTCTGAGGAATCTTTATTATGAAAAACTCACGCTGGTAAGACCAACCTCATTCGCCTCCACAGAGTTTCCCGCCAGCGAGGACGCTGCTCATATGATGGACCGGGTAAAGTCCCATGGCGGACAGGCGTCTTTCCTGCTTTTTCCGGCACGCATCGCCTCCGGACTGCATAATTCCGATTTTGATTTCCCAATGGAACTGCTCTCTGTCGGTACTGCGGCATTTACGTCCGCAGTTTATGCGTTTATGCATCAATAGCGCAGCTGGATCCCCTGTTCCTCGATCCACTCCTCCAGATCATCCTGGGCATCCGCTGCCCAGGTCTCTGAGAGATCCTTCTCTGCTTTGTTCTCTTTCGTATCGGTAACTCCTGTTATTTTCATAAACGCTTTAAGGAAACACCGAAAGATTACCGGAAAAAAGTGCTTTTAAAGGCAAAAAAGATACCTCCTACCGCGTAGGAGGTACCTTCCTTTTGTTGTCACGCTGAACCGACTACAATGCGGTTCCGTCTTGCCAGAGCGACTGCTATATGAAACCGCTCCACGCACGCACAGAATTTGTCCGCACAAGATATGATCCATGCCTCTTTGCTGCTGGGAAGAGGACCCAGTGGAAACATATGAGTCAGAATGGCCTTTTGCTCCTTTTCACTGACTTCAAAATGCTCCTGACTTTTTTTTGCCGCAGCTTTGGGATGATGGAATACCTGAGCTTCCCCCGATTCCGACTTTCCGTCAAAATCGAACAGGCAGAAGTCATGCAGTATGCCTGCACGTGCCGCCGCCCTGGCGTCGCACCCTGTCTTTTTTGCTATCACCCATGAAATATAAGAAACATTAATACTGTGCATCAACCTTGTTGTATTCTTATGCTGGATATACCTGGACAGCTTTTTGAACTCGCCGTCTTTCAGGATAATTTCCACTTCTTCCAAAAACTCTGCGTCAATATCTTCCGAGACTGTTATGTCCATTGGAATCACCCGCTTTCTATATTGCATACTTCTATTATGAATTCATAATACAGGTTTGGCAAGTGATTTTATGAAAATAATTAAACCGGTTGTATCTCATCAAAGCGCGATATCAAAAAATCCTTCATATCCGCCTTGTCTTTTCCCAACGCAAGCGCAAGCTCTGCATGCAGATTGTCTTCCGCTATATGGAAGTATTTTTCATCCATCACCGTGATCTTTTTTCCCTGGGCCATCCGTTCCTGCTGTCTCATATACAGCGCCTTTATGATCTTGACCCACTGTCTGCAGTCACAGCTTCTGACCGCTTCCTTATACTGCTCTTCACGCACCTTATCCTGCGGAAACCAGAGCTGTTCAATATCCGGTATCTCGTCTACCAGCTCCAGGGCTTCCTTTTTTGTAAGTGCTTTCCTCACGGCAATCTTCTGATTATCAACAGGTGAATAGACCCTGCTGTCCACAGCACTCAAAGGAATCAATACGTAATACAGTTTTTTACTGTCTGTGCCCTGCATGTCAAGATGTGTCACTGCATCCACCTGACATATTCCATTGTGACCGTGTATGATATATTCACCTTTTTTAAACATTTGTTACCTCCTTTGGCATTGCAAGAAACTTCGTTCCTTTTTCAGTATAACAGAATTCTGCCCACTTTGTAAGAAGATCTTACCAATCTGCCTGAACTTTGTAACATTTGCGCATAAAACACGCAGAATAGCCTGTACATTTTTAAAGCCGGCTGCCGCGTATCCTTTCGGTTGTACGCGGCAGCCGGCTCCTTCAAATTCATCCGTTATGACTGAAATTCTGCTATATTTTCTTTATCGACCGGCTCGAACGGGATCCAGATGATATACGGGGATATTCCCGTGTCATCCAATTCTCTATCGATCCCCTCATTGAACTTCCGGTTATTTTCCAGATTTATTGCGGTCTCGACCGCTGTCTGTGCCTGGCCGTCCACATCCTGTAAGACACTCATCAGCATCTTGCCCGACGCGATCGCCTCCCTGGCGTCTGCGAGCAGGTCTATGCCGACCACCGGAATACTCTCCGGACTGATGTCCAGATTCTCCATGGCCTGGATGGTCCCCAGCGCCATCGCGTCATTATTTGCAATGATACAGTCGATATCTTTTGTATTCTGCAGTACCGCCGTCATCTTTTCCTGTGCAGTCTGTCTGCTGAAACCGCATTCTTGAGCCTTTGCTGCTTCCACTGTCCGTATCCCCTGGTCTGCAAGCGCCTTCAAAGCCCCTTCAGAGCGCTGCCTGGTGTGTTCCATTCCGCCAGTTCCCTGAACCATCAGATAACGCACCTGCGTTTTACCCAGCCTTTTAAAATGATCAGCGAGTGCCGCTCCCTGATAGTAACCGGATTCACGTTCATCCGAGCCCACATAGACCACATTTTCATTTAACAGGCTGATGTCCTGCGGCATTCTGTTGACAAACACAACTTTCATATCCCCCGCTGCACTTACGATTTCATTTGCAAGTTCATTTCTTGTCAGATTCACGATCAGTACCTCGGCCCCATTCTCACACGCCATTCTGACACAGTCCAGCTGTTTTTCATTGTTATCTCCTGCATCATAACACTTGAGGTCGTATCCCTTGTCAGCAGCCGCTTTGACTGCAGCATCCTCAAACTCGGACAGCCATTCATCCCGCTGCGCCATAAGCAGCGCGACCGTCTGCTTATGAGGCTCCTGCCCCGACTTGGCGGAAACCTTTGCAGTCCCGTACCCCGCGGCGAACCCCAGCGTGATCATTGCCACCATTACCAGCACCATACTTTTCTTCAACATACTAACGCCTCCCTTTTCTTAAAAAAATCTTACGATTTATGGTCGTATATTCTTTGGTTCTGACATTATTATACGTCTGTCAGGGCTCCGTTTGAATGGGAGAACTTGTTGATTTGAACCCCGATATCGCTGATAAACTGGTTTTCCAGCATATTGCATATGAACTTTTTTGCTATTATTATTAAACGTTTAAGTTTTTCGAGTTCTTTTATTTCGATACTCCGATGGAGACATTCCGGCATATTTGGAAAACAGCCGTGAAAAATGTCCGGCATCCTCAAATCCGACCCGCTCTGCAATATCCGTCACGCTTGTTTTCGTATCCATAAGAAGGCTCTGCGCCTCACCGATGCGCCGTCTGATTATATATTGTTTTAATGTGTAACCAGTCTGCTCCTTAAACAAATGCGCGAGATAATACGAACTGATATGAAACTCTTTCCCGAGCGTCTCCAGTGTCAGATCCTCACTGTAATGCCGCCCAATGTAATCTTCCACCTCAATACACAGGGAACGCTCTTTCGGTACCGTCTGTTCCTGGCGTCCTTCGATCATCTGATTAATCAAAGCCATGCAGGACAGCATGAGGTTCTGGCAGATTTCCCGGTCGCCCGGCTGCATGCTTCGCGCATGGCGGTCCATCATTTTCATCAGTGTACAGATATCATGGAACTGGTCCGGCTGATGAAAAACCGGACATTGACGTTCATCGATCAGGTGGTTGGAAGGAAGTCCCGGCATACACAGATTGGTGATGGCAAAACAGAGCGTCTGATATCCCTGCCATGTCTTGGGAACTTCCTCATGCACCGTATTACTGTTGCACAGTATGATGTCTCCTTCACAGACTTCATACTGGTGATAGCCCAGTGTATACAGTCCCCTTCCCTTGTGGATCAGCAGCACCTCAAAACAGTCGCTGTGCTGATGCATCAGGTGAAGATGGCCGTTTTCCATCCACTCGTTGTCATTGATATGCATCAGATGCGGCACATCCGGCGGCAGCATGCGCCTCTCCTCTTCATCGTATACAATATGTTTCATCATTTCCGCCATAAATGTACTAACCTTCCTTCTCTAACCGGACACTTCCTCCAAAAAATCTCTGACGAACCGCCGCCTGGGAAACTGAAAATACAACAAACATAAGGCAAAGTATCATTCCATCTGCCGTGATCGCAGGAGCCAGTCCCACTCGTTCTCCGATGGCCCCGATCACGTAGGGAACCAGTGAATTTCCGATATAGCTGAATAAGAATGCAATCGAAATGGTGCTCCCGCTGTCATATCTGTCGTCATCCACCAGCTTCGATGCGGTGAGCGGCCAGATCCCCGACATACTGAGTCCCAGCACAACCGCAGCCCCCCAAACCGCCGTACCCTGCAGGTGCGGAATGGCAAGCACACATGCCGCGCTTACCGGGATCGTACTCATCACAATGACCGCAGGCCGGATCCTCCTGGTCAGCTTTGCACAGATCAGCCGCCCCACAAACACGCCTCCCCAGACAGTCCCCGTTACTGCTGACGCCTCCAGCGAGGCAAAGCCAAGGCTTTCCGTCAGATACGTCACCAGCCAGCTGCAGATTGCCGTTTCGGCCCCCGCGTACAGAAACAGACAGAGAAACGTCGGCTGAAGGCTCCTGTTCTTCAGTATTCCTTTCATCTCACGAAATCCGCCTGCTCCGGAACACGGAATTGCAGGAAACCTAATCCTCAGTATATAGACCGTCGACACGAGTGATAATGCCGCAAACGACAGATAACTCATCCTCCATGAAATCCCCATGGCAAGCACCATACCGGACCACAGCAGGCCTGCCAGCGCACCGGATCCGCAATACGCCTGCACTCCGCTCACCGCGGAAGCCGTATCTCCTGCAGCGATATCAGCCGGTATGGAAACTGCAGTCACCTGCATGATCAGGGTCGCAAATCCCAACAGGAACAGCGCGGTGCAAACGAACCAGAACGACGGGGCCGCTCCGATCATACCGCAGAGAACCGTCATACATATCAGACTGCCATAGAATATTCTGACTTTTCCAAATCGTCCCACCAGCCGGCCGCTGACGATGCAAGCTGCAACATTGCCGGCAAAAAAAGCCAGGAACATACCACCGCTTTTCTGCAGTCCGATTCCGAATTCTCTGCTGATGGATACCAGCAGCGGGGCAAGGATATTGGTACAAAGACTGTATAAAAATGCGGCAAGTTTACACGCACCCAGGACACGTTTATTTTCCATCATAAGTCCTCCTTCTTTCATCTTATACACATTATAAAGCAGAAGGCTTTTCCTTAGATATGGAAAACTTTGTGTATTTTCAGTGCGTTTTTATCACATTCTGCCGCCCCTCACAGCTGAATATGGACTTTCTTGCGAAAATCCCCCATTTTAGTTCTCATTGAAATGTACCGTGATCCGGCAGACTTCGGCGATCGTGCCCACCCTCATATTCGGACCAAACAACCCTACCCCCGAGGTGACAATATTATGCATCTTGTCCTTTTGCAGGTAACCGCAGGCATTTTCCCACATCAGCCCGATCGTGAGGTTCCCCGGGAACATCTGTCCGTCATGCGTATGGCCGCACAGATCCAGATCCACACCTGCATCCGCCAGTTCCTGAAGTTCCTTCGGCTGATGGTCTATCACAAGGATCGGTTTGGATCGGTCCATATCCGCCGTAATCTCTTCCGGCGTTTTTCTGACCGAAATTCCCCTTCCGGGCCGCTCCCTGTCCGGCCGCCCATACACATAAAAGCTATCATCAATCAGAGTTCCCTCGTCTCTCAACAGCCTGATTCCCGCTTTTTCCAGAAATTCATCCATCCGTACATCACTGACCTTCTTTTCTCCCTTTTTATGAAATGTAAATCCAGCCAGAATCTTTTCTTCAATATCATGGTTCCCATAGCAGGCATATACGCCATAACGGCTTTTAATGCCTCTGAAAATGCTGATCAGCCGCTCAGGGTCATCCAGCGCTTCGTACTCATTGTCAAAGATATCTCCCGCGAAAACCACAAGGTCCGGATCCTCCGCATTAATCTTCCTGACCATACGTTCCATCTGGCGGCATCCGATATTGTAGCCCAGATGAAGGTCTGCCGCCAGAACAATATTCAGAGAATCCAGGCCGCCTGCAGCCTTGTCAACCGTCACGTCATATCTTGTCGTCCGCACCACTCTGGCATTCGCGGCTCCCCCAAGGCTGACCGCCGCAATCAGCACGATGCAGCATGTACCGGCGGTCACAAAGGTTCTCCGCGACCGCAGTTTTCTCTTGTCTATGCGCGGTATTCTGAGCAGGATCATCCTGATTATATCGGCAATGATAACCGTCAGAATCACATAGAGCAGTACGCCAAGCCAGTAATTGCCGATCAGTTTCATGAAGCGCTGCGCCTTTCCGACCGGCAGCAAAAAACCTGTGAGAAGAGAGAGCGCAAAAAACGCATAGATTACGATGACCGCCGCACGCACCCATTTTTTCTTAAAATGTCTGCTGCAGGCACTCATCCACCAGATCAGCCACCGCATGATGTAAAGATTCAGCAGAATATATATCGGTGATAAATAGATTGCCAGCATATACCAACTTCCTTCTTTCTATATGATTGTGCCGCTGCCTCCCGGCATCTGCCGGCGCTCACTGCAAGCTTCATAATCTGTGATTCCCCTGCCCGTATTCGGATGTTTTGAGGAATATGCCTGATCCGTGATAAACGCCGCCAGAAGTAATGCGCACACCGGAATCAGAATCCTGTACTGTATTTTCTTGAACACGTTATCCAAAAGCGGCGCCAGAATATAGACGAATGCCACGCCCCCGATTCCGAACACCAGCAGCCCCTCCGCGCAGATACGTCCGTGCAGATTCAGAAAATAGCCGCTGTAATCCCACCACTTCTTGCCGTCATGGGTTACTTCCAGGTAATATGACGTGCCGTACTCAACGATCCCGCACAGAACAACGGCACACAGAAACTCCATGGCCGGGTATCTCCGCACTTTGTTCAGCAGTACCAGGATCAGTACCGCTCCCGAACCATAGATCGGCAGCCACGGTCCGTGCAGTACCCCGCGGTTGACAAACTCCCCGTCAGAGATCAGGTGAAGACTGACCTCCCAGAGCCACCCCACAAAGGAAAAGCTGAAAAACAGCATCACAAGCGACCAGATCGAATAGTGACGCATATAGTTCAGTGTTTCTACCCTGGTCCGCTTCATAGCCTCCGGAATGGGTGACAGCCTGCCCGGATATACGACTCCTTCCACTGCATATGTCAGTGCATGGAATTGAATCTTACGTGCCTGATGTTCTTCATATTCTTTTTCCTCTCTGGTGTTCAGCAGTATAATGCCCAGATAATTGACAAAAAAGCCCCGGATTCCGCCGAGTTTTTCCATCTCCGCCGGCGGCTCCTTTATCACCGCAAGCACATCCGCATATTTTTCTTCCAGCAGGCTCTTATCCGGCTTCTCGAACAGATAAACATCGTCTAAATATGTACTTCCTTCTATTTCGGCCGCCTTCGCCTGACTGCGCAGCTGTGTATAGTATTCACTGAACGCAGCCACTTTATATGGATTGGAATACAAAATCCCGCACAGCCCGAGGGAGACGAGGTCCAGAATATACCATCCAATAAACGACAGTTCGAACAGAAAGCACTCCCACTTGTGCCCCTTCATCATTTTTCTGGATAGGGTGACTGCCCGAAGAGCGGGAATATCCGGATTCTCCGCGACTATATACGGTACCAGATAGTAGGAATACCGCTTTATAACCCAGCCTGCGATCGTCAGACACCAAAGGGTGTAAAGTACATAGGTGACCAGCATCGTCCAGGACGCCCTGAGCCATTTTTTGACCCGGAGCAAAAACATAAAACGCTGTACGGGAACTTTCTCATAGCACCGTCCCTCCAGAAAAATTCGTCTGGAAATGACCGCATATACATTGTTTATGAAAAACCATACGCCAAATGAAAGCAGCAGACTGGCTATGATCAAAATTGCGACCGCAATGCTCTCAGAGCCAATCACGGAATTCAGGGCTGAAAGGATCGTGACAAAAATCGAGCCGGAACTGACGGCGTTAACAGCCTGCGCCAGCACACCCCTGCTTCTGCCGAGCGCAGGATTCCCTTTTTCCGCCTGCTCGATCTGCTGTCTGGTGAGTTCATCTGACAGCTTTCTCCCCTCTTCTTCCCTGCCGCTCAGAATCTCATCCAGCACATCCGACATACCCCGGCCTCCGCTCAGCGCGCCTGTGGAGGCGCTGTCCTCATGACCGGAAATCTGTATGTTTTCAGCCGAATAAGACCGAATCATATTGAGGGAATTGGTAAATTCCGCTCCTAAAAATCCGGCGATCAGACAGACGGCTACAAACATCAGATAGTGTTTTTTTAAAGAATGTCTCCCTCTTTTTTTCATATCCTTTCTGGTTAACATCTCGGTTCCTCCTGCAGCAATTTCTTCATTCATTTTCCTGTTTGTAATAATTGTTCACACAGTGTTCATTGTATCATATATCATACCGGTTTTTTTCTTTTTTCTTCAAAATCTCTTCAGAAATCATTTATTTCTCTGTCACACTCTGCACACATTTTTCAGCTATACTGTTTATAACAGTAAAAATCATTTTACTTTTATCATATAGTTTCTTTTTCATACCTGCCGGGGTTTATACCCCGGCCCTCCTTTTTTTACAAAAGAAACTCCCCCTGCCCGGATGTCGGTTTCCCAACGTTCCGCTGCAGGAGGAGCTTTTTATGTATACAGGATTGAGTTTTTTATCAGCATTCTTCCATGATTGCTTTTACTGCTGTCTTTGTATCGGTCAGCGGGAATAATTCATATCCCACCAGTCCCTGATAGCCACATGCTTCCAGGTGTCTCAGTACTTTTTTGTAATTGATCTCGCCTGTTCCCGGCTCATGACGTCCCGGTGCATCCGCCACATGGATATGACCGAACTGATCGCCATAATTAGTGATGGTATCACAGATGCAGCCTTCATTGATCTGCATATGGTATACATCGTACAGAAGTTTCAGTCTCGGAGAACCAATCAGGCGGCACATCTCAGCGCCCATCTGTGTGTATTTCAGAAAGTTTCCAACATGGTCTGTTGTAATGTTCAGAGCTTCCAGATTCAGGTTGATCTCTTCCTCCTCTGCGATTTTCGCACATGCCAGCAGCATGTCATACATGGAGCAGAGCTTCACTGTGTCAGACAGATCATCGTAGTGGTTCACTACGATACCACCGTCGCCCAGTGCGTTGGAATGGATCGTTACGCTTTTGGCGCCAACGGTCTTCGCTGCCTGAATCGACTGTCTCAGATAGTCAATATATTTTTCTTTATGCGTCGGGTCTACCAGAGAGTAATCCGCATCTCCGTTGAATCCGCTGATCATGATGCCGGCTGCCTCGGCTGCCTTTCTGGTCGCTTCCAGGTCACGGATTCGCCAGTCCCAGAACTCTACCGCTTCGAATCCGTCATTTTTCGCTGCCTGAAATCTCTCTTCCCACGGAAGTTCCGTATACAACGTATCAATACATGCACATTTTCTTACACCCATTTTATTCTACCTCCGAAATTTTAACTGGTCTTCCCTCTTTCAGGGATTTGGTTGCTGCCGCCGCCATCAGAACCGGATATAAGCCGTCGATGCCGGTTACAGGGGTTTCTTTATCATTTACGATCGCATCCACAAAAGCCTGGATCTCGGAAACAAACGCTCCTGTGTAACGGTCCCACATGATCTTGTAAGTATTCTCATAGCTGGTTCGGCACTCATCCGATAATATCACGGTATTCGGCACATCATTTTCATTGCGCACACAGCCTTTTGATCCGAATACTTCCACCCTCTGATCATAACCATAAACGGCTTTCCGGCTGTTGTCAATAGTCGCGATGATACCATTTTCAAATTTCAGCATTACGACTGCTGTGTCAACATCTCCCGCCTCCCCGATCGCCGGATCGATCATCACGGAACCTGCCGCCATAACCTCTGTAACCTCTGCGCCTGCCAGGAAACGCGCCATATCAAAATCATGGATCATCATATCGTAGAAGATTCCGCCGGATACTTTCACATAGTCGATCGACGGCGGCTCCGGATCTCTGGAGCTGATCCTGATCATCTGTACATCTCCTGCTTTTCCTGCCCGAACCATGTCATACACGCCTCTGTGGTTATGGTCAAAGCGGCGGCAGAATCCGATCTGCAGCTTCACGCCGGCTTCTTTCGCCGTGTCAATTGCCTCGTGTACCTTTGCCAGATCATAATCAACCGGCTTTTCACAGAAGATATGTTTTCCGGCTTTCGCCGCTTCTATTATGTATTTGGAATGTGTGTCTGTTGATGAACAGATCAGCACAGCCTCGATTTCCCTGTCGTTTAAGATGTCTTCCGCATCTTTTGTCACATTTTGAACTCTGCAGGTTGTCTTCAGGTATTTCTCTGTCTCATCATTCATAAATGGATCAGCAACCGTCTTGATCTCAACCTCCGGTACAAACATTGCAATATTCTTTGCATGTACCTTACCGATTCTTCCCGCTCCGATAATTCCTGCTTTCATGGCAAATCCTCCCGATCATCCTTAATTTTCAGTAACAATTTTCATTTCTAGTTTTTATTATTTGTGCTTTTGTAACATTTGTGCTTTTGCACTTTCAATTATATTCGCTGGTCCGTAGAATGTCAATAAGCGTTATTTTTTTATCAGATATTTTGTTGATTTTGCATATGTTGATTTTGGGAAATCCTTATTTTACGCGGGTTTCACGGTACTCCAGTTAGTAAAAATACCGAAAGTACTATTTACAACTACGCTGTGCACGTGTTAAAATCCAACTATACTCAAATTGTTTGTTTTGTTGTTTGTCGTGTGCCTTTGCACACGCCATCTATGCGCTGCCTAGGCGCCCCATTTATGAAAGGGATCTTCACATTATGCTGAATAAAAAACCTACCATCCAGATGGTGGCTGATATGGCGGGGGTCTCACGCGGTACGGTAGACCGTGTGCTGAACAACCGCGCCCATGTCAGTCCGGAAGTCTATGAAAGGGTCATGGACGCCATCCAGAGTACCGGATATCTCTCTCCCCGAAACGCCTATCAGAAGACGCTGCTGAATCAGAATTTTACGCCTCTTAAGATCGGCGTACTTCTGCCCAACTGGTCCGGGCATTTTAAATGGGAAGTCTCCGACGGCATTGAAGCGGCGCAGTCGGAGCTGTCTGATTTTAATGTAAAAATCGTAGTCGAGGAATGTCAGACTGACATTCCGGAAGAAAACCTGGAAAAACTTGAGAACCTGATCCGTCAGAATGTACAGGGCATCGCTTTGTGTACCGTCAATGATCCCTCTATCAAGGACAGGATCGCTCAGCTTGACGAACATGGCATCCCGGTGATCACATTTAATTCAGATCTTCCCGACAGCCGGCGTCTCTGCTTCGTGGGACAGGACTACAAAAAAAGCGGCCGCATCGCCGCTGAACTGATGGGGAAATGTATTCCTCAGACGGGTAAGATACTTGCCGCCGTAGGAAATCTGGAGTTCGACGGACACCGCACCCGGCTTCAGGGGTTCTGTGACCGCATGGAAGAGATTGGCTTTTCAGAGGAGCAGATTGAAGTCATCGAAACTTACAACGACTATCAGATCACTTATAAAAAGATTCTGCAGGCCTTCGAGGATAACGGCGCTATCGCTGCCGTCTATATGGCGAACCGCAGCGTCTCCGCCTGTGTCAAAGCCGTGGAAACGGCGGGCTGCACAGGGAAGACAAGAGTGATCTGCCATGATATCTCCGAGCGCACACGTTCTCTGCTGCAAAACGGTGAGATTGACTTTTCCATCTCTCAGGATCTGTTCCAGCAGGGCTATCTGCCGCTTATCTACCTGCGTGATTACCTTCACAAGGATAAGATCATTACACATCAGGACACGGTAAATCAGATTTCTATTATCTGTTCACAGAATCTGTAGGACCCTGCTGTTCATTGCAAAAACAAAAACGGAAATGTAGCATTTATTACAGACATAGCATCACTCTCATCATAAAATATAACCGTATCCCGCGATCACATCAGCATGGAAGTGTTTCCTCCGAACAATAATCTGCCAGCGCCGGCAAATCGACGATCTCGATCCGTTTCCGGTGTGTGGCGATGATATGTTCATTTCTGAGCCGCGCAAAGTGTCTGGCCAGATTCACACGATTGACTGCCAGAATGTCCGCTATCTCATCCTGTGTCAGCTGTATGGTGAGCGCCTGGCCTTCAGATACATTTTGTGTAAACAGAAACAGCAGATTGCACAGCTTGATGAACGAATGATTGTATTCCTGGTGAGCAGCTTCATAGAGCAATAAATTTACATAAGACGAATACCACTCCACCACTGCCGCGCTCAGCTGCAGATTGTTTTCAAACATAATGCCAAATTCCGCCTTTGAAAACTCCAGCACCTGCATATCTGAAATTGCTTTCGTGATAAGGGCCCCCTCAATCTTAAAATTTTGCTGATGGTATCCCGGAAATACTGTTCCCCTGCTGTGAAACGATATGATCTTTCGATGACCGTTTTCGTGTTCCAGATAATTATGTGCAATGCCGGAAAGAATATAATGAACTTTCTCAAATGGCCGTTCCGGTTCCCATAGATACTCTCCTTTTGTGACTGCCCGTTTCCGGTGCGGCTGCGAACAGAAATATTCATAAAACCGGCTGAAATCGTCTGTGAAAAAATAGCGCGGTGTGAGCATGGCAAATTCCCTTCCTTCGGCTGGCTGATCAGTAACTGTAACGTCCTTATTTTATCACAGTTTTATGGGATAACAAAGAAGATATCCACACCTGAAAGGAGTTAAAAACAATGAAAAAAGTAAGAATCACAGTACTAAAAACCACCCTGGACCAAGAATTAGCCGCAGAATACGGCATCGAAGGCCTGACCGCCTGTCCGATGCTTAAAGAAGGTCAGGTGTTTTTCGCTGATTACGCCAAACCCGATGGTCTCTGCGATGAGGCATGGAAAGCAATCTATCAATACGTATTTGCTCTGTCACACGGTCTGAAGACGGAACTGTTCTACTACGGAGACTGGATCAGAAAACCGGGCGTCGCCATCTGCAGCTGCAATGACGGCCTGCGGCCCGTAATCTTCAAACTGGAAGCTACCGACGAAGAATCTGTGATCGATTATGCCCCTGTGCGCTGATCATATCCTTACCCGATGATACCTCCGAGGATGCCGGTCACCACGATCACTTTGATCGGATTCAGTTTCCATTTTTTCAGACAGAAAAGAGACGCCAGAAAGACTGCCACAGCCATCCAGTCAACACTGCTCCCGTTCATCCACTGTGCATCTCCTGTAAATGCCACCATCAGTATTGTAACCGCGGCCGATGCGATAAGGCCTGATGAAGCTGCTTTCAGCCCCTTAAAAATCTCCAGTACATATACGGATTTCTGGTGTTTCTTCAGAAATCCGTATAATGCGGAAGAAATCACAACTCCGGAGATAACACAGCCGAGAGTCGCCAGCATTGCCCCCGGTATCCCTGCCACCTGCAATCCGATAAAGGTTGACGTGTTAACCGCCAGCGGTCCCGGCGTCATCTGAGAAATGGTAATGATATCCGCAAATGTCTGCTGAGACACCCATGCATGACTTGCAACCACCTGCTCCTGAATCAACGGGATAACCGCATATCCTCCCCCTATACTGAACAGTCCAATCTGAAAAAATGCGATAAAAAGCTGCCATGCGCTCATATCACCGCTCCTTTCTGAACCGAACCTGCGCCGCACACAGGCAGCAGCAGACAACCAGGATCAAGGCGACGTTGATCTTAAAAATAAAGCATGCGGCAAATGACGCAGGCATCATAACAGTCAGCAGCAGCGAGTTTTCTTTCAGAACCATAGCCGTCATATCTGCCACAAAATCTACGATCAGTGCGGCGACCCCTGCCTGCATTCCTTTTAAGACTGCTGCAATCAGGGTATTTGCCGCAAATGCCGCATACCATGCAGAGATTACTGACAAGATGACCAGCGGGGGTATCACCGCCGAGATTCCGCTGATTACGATTCCGGGCACACCGGCCGCACGGTATCCGGCCAGCACAGACAGATTCACAGCGATGGCCCCCGGCGAGGACTGGGCGATCGCCGCCATATTCATCAGTTCCTCTTCGCTGAACAGTTTCTTCTGAAAAACAAAGTATTTTCGAATCATCGGAACGACCACATAACCGCCTCCGAACGTGAATGCACTGATAAACAGATTGATCCCCGAAAGCCACATCCACAATTTAATTTTTCCCCGCATTCCTTTTATCCCCGCTTCCCTTTCATTGCTTTTCATTATAGCACTTGCAATCCCATATGAAAAACGATATTATTTTATCATAACCATAAGTTTTTTTTATGAAAAAGGAGGCGGATTCTGCCATGATGTCTCTCCGGCATTTTATGATATTTAAAACCGTTGCGGAAACCGGTAATTTTACGAAGGCAGCCGGCCGGCTGTATATCACACAGCCGGCTGTCTCCCTGGCCATCCGTGAGCTTGAAGCACGCACAGGCACGGTCCTGTTTGACAGGCTGGGCAAATGCGTGCAGCTCACCAGGAGCGGCCGTCTTCTGCTTGAAGATGTGGTTCCCATCCTGTCCGCCTGTGAATCACTGGAGGACCGCATGGACCGTCTGGAATCCGAAGCCCCTGTACATATCGTCTCCAGCATCACGATCGCCGCCTTCTGGCTGCCGCCGCTTCTGAAAACCTTTCAGGCACAGCGGCCCGATGCCGAAGTCTCAGTGGAAGTCGTAAGCGCTGCCAGCGCAATGGAGATCCTGCGCCTTGGAAAAGCCGATCTGGCACTGATCGAAGGCTCTCATCCCCAGGGATGTTTCTCCTGCAGACCATTTGCAGAATATTCGCTGAATGCTGTATGTGCCCCCGGGCACTCATCCCCTGCTGTCCCTATGGACCTGGAATCATTTTGCAGTGCAAGCCTGCTGCTGCGTGAAAAAGGAAGTGCGATCCGTGATGCGCTTGACAGTATGCTTCTCCTGGCCGGACATACTGCGCGGCCTGCGTGGACCAGCGTCAATTCCCTGGCGCTGATCGAAGCCGCAAAAGCCGGTCTTGGCATCACCGTACTTCCGGACCTCCTCGTAGAGCAGGCGATCAGGCAGGGAGAACTTGTCCGGCTGTCCGTCGCCGGTCTTCCTCTGCGCAATGAACTGCTGGCAGTGTGGCACCGTGACAAATACCTGACCTCCCCCATGGAAACTCTCCTCACTCTTCTGTGCGGCGGGCAATGACAATCACGGAAAGGCCCACAGGCAGCCCGATCATCCCGGCCAGTCCAAACAGCTTTAGTCCTGTAAACATGGCGATAAGGGCTGCCAGAGGATGCAGCCCGATCTGCTTTCCTACCAGTCCGGGTTCCAGGATATTTCTGACTGCAGTCGTGACCAGATACAGAATCAGCATTCCTGCCGCCATCTTAAGATCGCCTCTGACTGCCATCACAACTCCCCACGGGATCAGGATCCCGCCGGTGCCAAGAACCGGCAGCAGATCGAAGACGGCAATCGCCAGCGCTATCAGCACGGCATGCGGCACGCGCATCACCAGAAGCCCAGTACAAAGTTCCGCAAATGTAATGACCATCAGCAGCGAATACGCCCGGATATATACGCCGATGACACTCAGACTGTACTTTTTTATTTTCTTGTAATAATTCCTCCATTCTTCAGGAAGCAGTCCCTCCATTACTCCCACAATCTTCTCATAATCCATTGAAAAGAAGAAGGTTGCCACCACAGTAACGATTGTTTTCGCCACGATACCGGGAATCTCCGCCACATATCCCGAAAAAGATGACAACGCGTTTACAGACACCTGGGTAACCCACTGCCCAAGATTCTGTGTAAGCTCATTCAGACTTGTGTTCAGCATGGATATTGTCGTCTTATCTCCCCCTGCAAATATGGATATCATCTTATCCATAGCCTCATTCAGCCAGGGCAGGATCTCCCGAAGATAAATATCCGGCAGTTTCATCAGCAGGCCCCCGAGTAATCCTGTGATCTTACTTCCCGCTGCAGCAATCAAAAAAACCAGAAGAATATAAACTCCCGCCGTAAGAAAAATCGCTGCCGGTTTCTGCATTGCAGGTTTTATCCCCGAAACTTTCTGTACGGGACGATTGAGTATCGCAGCCACCAGAAAAGCGATCAGAAACGGCATCAGCATCGGCACCAGATATTTCACACCCCAGATAATCATGGCAGAGACTGTCAGATAATAGCCGACATTGACCAAAAAATTTATTCTCTTCTCCATCTCACACTCCCGACATGTCAGCTTAAAATATATACACTGAGAAATTATATGCCGGAAACTGTTGTCAGATGATGAACTTGCCGTTCTGCTGCTCTTTTATCTTCAGCCAGATTTCCATTTTCTTCGTATCCCGGGTGTGGCTTTCATAACGTTCTGCGCAGAATGGTTCCGTCTGCAGCCGGCGCCGCGGAAGCCACGTGCCGAAGATATACTGCTGTACTTTATAGAGCGTATCCATGACCAGCGCCTCAAAGTTCTCAGCCTCGAACGAACAGATGAGATATTCCCCCGGGCAAAGCTCCCAGCTTTCATATCCCTCTGGCCCTTCTCCATCCATCGCTTTTCCGCCTGCAAAATAAGTAAAGTATCCCTCCTCGGCACACGGATGTGTCACACCAAGCTCATCACCCTCACGTGCAAGAACATCAAGACTGTTTTTCTGATCATGAAATGTACGCCACAGAGTGTCAAGCGGATCGACTCCCGATTCCACACCGAGGCCCTCGATAAACCGGACCGGCATCTTTTTCTCCAAACCAACAAAATACTCCGGCGTCTCCAGTGTGCATCTGTTGATCTCCAGCACGATCCCATCTGTAATCAACGGCACCCCCTCGTCCAGAAACACATAGTTCATGAGAAGCTGCGGCTTTGTCATTCGGTTCAGAGGAATGGGATTGCGCCGGTATGCCTCCGGCGTCATGCCAAACGCCTCTTTAAAAGTTCTCGTAAAATGTTCATGAGACTGGAAACCGAGATCCAGAGCAATATCTAAGATCCTGCCGCCTTTTTCTGACAGCTCCTCGGCTGCTCTGGCAAGCCGCCGCAGCCTGACATACTCCATCACAGGCTTTTTCACAAGGCGGGCAAAAAGCCGCTGATAGTAAAACGGTGACAGAGCCGCCATCTCCGAAAGCTGCTCAATCCCAAGCGGTTCCCCCAGATTTTCATCGATGTAGTCCAGAGTTTTCTGGATTTGTTCCCATGCATGCATTTGTTGTACCTCCCTTTTTAGGAGAGAATAACATACACAAGGTTCTCCCCGCTTGACTGTCAATGCCCTGAATCTTACTGTTCTTCACTCCTGCGCAGTCTCTCAATAATGCTTTCTTTTCGGCTCCTGCGGTATAACAGTGCCGGCGCTGTCATGCATAAGCCCGTGATCACCGTAAACAAAAGCAGGTTTTCCAGCCATGGTATCGTATAGGGTATACGATATATATTCATATTTTGAAAGACTACGTAGCTTGCCGGAATGCCAAACAGCATTGCTGCCATGTTTGAAATCACCGCATATCCCGCTCCTTCAATTGTCAGCATTTTTTTGATCTGCCGTGAGGTCATACCGATGCTTTCCAGCACGGCAAATTCCCGCATCCTGTTCTGAATACCGGCTGCCATCATATTGAGATAGTTCAGCACCGCCAACAGCGCCATGATGATCCCGATGCTGTTTCCCAGCACCTTCACCTGCATCTCAGAATTTTTCATATCTGCATACCGCTCAAGTTTTGACTCACAGGAAATCTTTTTCTCACCCGCAAAAACTTCTTTCACTCTCTGTTCTGTCTCTTTTGAGTAGGGTTCTTCATACTCCACATCGATCAGTTCAGCGAATGTCTCTTCGAGCAGTTCTTTCGCAAATTTTTCGCTGACAATAAGATCCGGTATGTAACCGCCCGCAAAATATGCAGGATTGATGGTCCCGTCCCCCACCGCTGCGATCCGGACAGCATTTTCTTTTTCAGGCTCCCGCCCTTCCGGCAGGGAAAATCGGACCGTTTTCCCTGTTAATCCGCTGTCCCCCTCCGTCAGATAATTGACCGACACAGCCGTCTCGCCATTTTCAAATTCCGTTTTATCCAGCACATGACCAAGCGATTCATTCAGCACTTCAAATCCTCTCTCATCGATACCGATAAAGCGGGGCATGAAGCGGCCATTCTCAGGGTTTTCCCTGTAGGAAATCATATCCTCCCCGTAATCTCCAGGGCTGTATCTCGACTCGTACAGTTCCTTCAGATAGGTTCCATACGCCTCTTCCTGATAAGGCACGACAGCGTCGGTAGATGACACCCTGCGCACACTCTTTATTCCCGGAATCGCTGCTATGGCTGCAATCTTGTCATCCGTAATCAGCTGCTGCCTGTCATCCTCAAGAGTCGTTTCATTCTTAAATTCTATATCCCGGGAACAGATTTTATCCAGGATGAATCTGGCATCATTTCCCCTGATGTATACATTTACGACCAGAAATACGGATACTGCTATGGTCAGTGACAGAAAGATGACAGCCGCCTGTTTTTTATCCCGGAACATATTCTGATATGCCATGAACGCAAGACCGCCGCCTTCTCTTTCCTTGGCTTTGCTGCTCCTTATATCTCCCGTGTACCGGAGGGCTTCAATCGGAGAACAATTTCCGGTCATCTCTGCCGGTTTTCTGCTGCTCATCAGATTGGTCAAAAACGCAAATACTCCCGCCGCCGCAAATACCCACGGCTGTGCCTGCATGACCTCATCCGTGCTCAATGTCGTATTCAGCAGATGCAGAATCCTGGGAATCACAGCCCTGGAAAGCAGTGCTGCCGACGCAAGCCCGGGCGGTGCCCCGATCAGGAAATTCCAGAATGCCTGACGGTAGATGATCCCTTTTAATTGAGCAGAAGTCATTCCGATCGTCTTCAGCTGCCCGTAATACCGGATATTCTTCGAAATCGAAATGTACATCGTATTATAGATAAACAGATATCCGCTGATAAAAATCATAGCAAGCATCACTGTCAATCCGATCACTGCTTTACAGAAACTATCTATCGTATCATAGTCTGCCTTTATGATCTGATTATATCCCAGGTCAATACTGTTTTGCATCTTTACGATATCATCCTCCGAATACAATGCGTGATCCAGCGAAATTTTCAGGGATCCCTGAGTAAAGTCAGTCTGCTTCACACCAGTCTGTTCAAAAAAGGATCGTGATATAAATCCGCTGTCTTTGCCGGTATAATCTGCAAACCAGCCGGAAAGTATAAAATCTTTCTCCAGGATCTCTTCATCGCCGCCCTCTGCCAGCGTGAAGTAATCCAGCGGCAGAACCATGCCTTTCCGGGGATGCTCGATGCCCATCGCTTTCAGTGCGCTCCCTGAGAGCATGATCTCATTCTCTTTTTCAGGGTAGCTGCCCTCATAGCGCTCCAGCGCAGGAATCGTCTGTTTCTCCCAGCATGTCTCATCCAGCCAGTATAATCTTGTCTTATCCAGCATTCTGTCCAGGTACTGCTCCAGCACGGCACATTTAACAGCCACTCCCGCATATCTGACTTCATCCATGGAACGGATCTTCACGACCTGATCCCCCCTCGGCTCCGTCAGTTCAATATCGTAGTCCATCCCGCTCATCCTCACCTGTCTGAGCGAAACCGTGTTCCAGTAGCTGACGCCGATCGCCAGTACGACCGCTATCAGAAATGTTGTCAGGAAAATGGCAAATGCCGCAAGCAGATTCTGTTTTCTGTTTGCTCTGTAGGTCGTACGCGCCACATCTGCGACAACTTCCTTATTTCGTACTCTGATCATGACAGGTTTTCACCTCCGCAGATTTTTCCGTCCTCAAGGCGGATGATCCGCTCCGCCATCTGGGCAATTTCATCATTATGCGTGATCATCACAATGGTCTGCCCCAGGCGTTCGCTCGTTGTCCTGATAAGTCCCAGAACGTCCTGGCTGGTACGGCTGTCCAGATTTCCGGTTGGCTCATCTGCAAGGATAATTGCCGGCTTGGACGCGAGAGCCCGTGCCAGCGCTACCCTCTGCTGCTGCCCGCCCGACAGCTGACCTGGCATCGCATATTTTTTTTCCGCAAGTCCCAGAAGTTCGATAATCCTGCCGATGTAACCTGGGTCCGGTCTGATTCCGTCCAGTTTGACCGGCAGTACAACATTCTCATATACGTTCATAAGCGGCAGCAGATTGTAGCTCTGGAATACAAATCCTATCTTTCGCCTGCGGAATATGGTCAGCTCATCCTTCGTCATTTCCGAAATATCTTTCCCATCCACAATGACTCTGCCGGACGTGGGTATATCCAGACCTCCAAGCATATGCAAAAGTGTTGATTTTCCACTGCCGGACTTTCCGACGACAGCCAGAAACTCGCCTTTTTCCACGGCAAGGTCAATTCCGTCCAGTGCACGGACGACACTCTCTCCCATCTCATAATATTTCTTCAGCTGCCGCGTTACCAAAATATCCATGATGCACCTCCTGTTTCTTTTATATTGTATCTCTTTGTGACGGCCCATCTTCCCTCCGTCCTGAACAGTTGCATCATAACAAAGAATTCTTTCTCAAACCTTTCTCAAAGGTGACATGTTTGACACAATTGAAAAATGCAGCCACTATACGGTCATGGCTGCATCCTTTACACTTTTGTCCGCGCTAAATACAATTCCACTGTCGTCCCTGACCCCGGCCGGGACTTAATCCTCGCATACCCGCCCTGCTTTGACAGCACAGCGCGCACCAGATAAAGTCCGATTCCAAAACCAGGCTCACCTTTGACGGAATCGGAACGGTAAAAGCGTTCAAATACCCTGCCCTGCTCCTCCTCCCTGATCCCGATACCCTCATCCTGGACCCTAATGCAGACAAAAGACTCGTACAGTACAGTTGTAATCCGGATAACAGAATGCTCCGGAGAATATTTCACTGCATTTTCCAGAACATTCCCAAGTGCTTCCGTGGTCCACTTTTTATCTGCACAGCAGACCGTCTCCTTCTTTTCGACCCGCATATCAATGTTCTTTTTCATGGCAGCCAGTTCTGTCATCTGACATGCCGTATCTATGACCTCCTCAACATCTATCATCTGCGGGCAGACGGAGATCATTGCCTGTTCTGTATAGGACGATTTCACAAGCTCTTTCATGAAAAAGTCCAGCTTCTCTGTCTGCCGGTCGATCTTGTCAGCGAGCGCGGCAGCGTCCTTTCCCAGACTCTGTTCTCTCAAAAGGCCTGTATAGAGCATGATATTCGTAAGCGGCGTCCTCACCTGATGTGAGATATCCGAAATCAGGGCTTTGATGACATCGCGTTCCTCTTTTGCACTGTCCCGCTGCATTACGGAGATCTGAACCACACGGCTCAGCCTTTCCCGGACCGCAGCATCCAGCGATTCATCATAAGATGTGCCAGGCAGCACCCCTCCCACAGCCCCATCCAGCGCCTGAAGCAGATTGTCGAGCGTGCTCTCCGTTTGCCTGCGGTAATGTTTTATGACAGCAGCACACAGCAGCGCGCTCAGTCCGAGCGTGATCAATACCGTCAAAATATAGCCATTCATAGACATTTCTCCCACATATAACCTTTTCCATAGACCGTTTTGATGAAGGCTGGTTTTGACGATATGTCTTCCAGCTTATTCCTCAGCCTCCGAATGCCTACCGACAGAGCATTGTCTTCGACATATTCTGTCCCTTCCGGCCATACCCACTCAAGCAGCTGCTCCCTGGTCAGTATTTTCCCTTCATTGAAAACCAGCAGATATAAAATTCTCTGTTCCGTCTTGCTAAGTTCTATCAGGCGTCCGTTTTTATAGAATTCCATGGTATCAAAGCAGAAGCGGAAAACACCGTCTCTGTACTCCGACTTCTGATCTTCCACATTCCGTCTGAGCAAAGCTCTGATTCTGGCACGAAGTACCATCAGACTGAATGGTTTTGTGATATAGTCGTCCGCCCCGCATTCAAGTCCTGTCACGATATCCAGCTCCATGTCTTTTGCAGTCAGAAGTGCAATCGGCGTCCTGCTGCTTCTTCGGATTTCCCGGCAGAACTCCAGGCCGCTGCCGTCCGGCAGGTTGATGTCCAGGATCAGCAGGTCAAACGTTCTGTTTTTCAGCATTTCCCTGGCATCCGCGATCGTCAGGCAATGGACAAATTCCACTTCCGTGCTGTTCAGGGACAGTATCATTCCCTCCGCCAGGTCCTCATCATCTTCCAGTATCATAACAAACTGTTTCATCATTTCAAACTCCCCGTTCCACAATCGTTTATTCTATTATCTGCAGTTATCCGATCCCCGCCTGCCGTCATTCTGCTCAGATTTTACCACGTTCATAATCTTTACGCAACGCACACCCTGCCAAAAGCCCCCATATCTCTTGCACAAATCCCCCCGATACTCTACAATAGAAACATCTTATCCAAGGAGTGTACAAACGGACATGACGATAAACAGGAGTTTAAATCAATATTTTGAAATCATCGGTTTACTGTACAGCAGTATGCATCCGGAATCCCTGGCAAAGGAGTTCTGGGATAAAGCGGCGGCTGAACATGGGATCAACGGTGACGAGCTTTATCAGAAGGTCGGCACCATATATAAAAAATATCTCACCGCATTTAAGAAAAACATGGTCAGAAAAAATCTGGATGACTTTGATTTTTTCTTTTTGGATGAATTTGATGATTTTATACTGCTTCTTCAGGCTGTCTGTGCAGAGCACACAGAATGGTTTGAGGGTGACCCGGGCGTTCCTGCAGAAAATGCTGTTATCTTAGCCTTTGCAAACAGGCTTACCGCCGACGATGCGGATTCATTTGTGTCACCTCCTGCTGCAAATGAGTGGATCGGGCTGCTTCAGACCACCGGTTTTTGCCCTGGAGTCTGCTGGAAGCTTATGCTGATCATGCAGTCGCCAAAGGAAAAACTTAAAAATCTTGCCGCCATTATTAACAGCAATATACCCGCCTACGAGAAGGCTGTAACTGCGATCCAAAAACCCCTGAACAGGCTTCTGGAGGACTTCCCGACAGGTGAATATTTAGGTTCTGCCCTGAAAGAGGATGCTGTGCTGACACCTGTCATGGTCTTCCCGACAGGGGAACTGATCGATACCAACCAGATCAGCAGCAATGTCTATATCGGCCTGTTTGTCAACGATGTGTTTAAAATGATGAAAAAACCGCAAAATTTTCGCGGAAATCTCCTCCCTGCCCTGAAGGCAATGAGTGACGGCAGCAAATTTGATATCCTGCTCTCTCTGATGTCTTCTCCAAAATACAATCTGGAGCTGGCAGAAGAGCTGAATCTGACCGCGGCGACGGTTTCCCACCATATGAATGTGTTGTTGACCTATCAGCTGGTGAGTGTTGAGAAACGAGACGGAAGGGTGTATTACACACTCTCGAAAGATACCATCAGAAACCTTATATCGGAACTGTACTCCGCCTTTTCGCTGTAGAAAACCTTAATCAGGCAAAAAAGGGAGCCTCTCGCTCCCTTCAAAGTTTTATTGACACAAATGTTCCATCCGACGCCTCCACATGAACAATCTCCAGCCCTTTATTTTCTCTCAGAATGTCCAGGCATTCTCCCATTATCATACCAATATTGTCTTTTGTGATCAGGCAGCAGTACGGATCCGGTGTATGAACCCTGATATCCTCGAACACTCTTTCAGGAATCATCTTCACGACAAATCCGATCATACTGACCGGCACAGGCATTGAGAAGTGAAAATCCTTTGTCCTGATTTTTACTTTCATATACTCACCCTCTATTTGTCAACAAATATCCTTACCGTCGTTCCGTCTGCAGCCTCCACATTGACAAAATCACCTTCAATCTCATCCTCAAGACACTCTGAGATCGCGTCCATCATGCTGGCAAGGTCGAAACCCTCCAGATCTTTTTCCGGTATCGGAAGTTTTCCGGTCACTTTCAGTATTTTCTTGATCGCTCCTACCGGAAACTGTATATTTACTTTATCACCTGATACACTGTCTACGATAACACGAAACATTTTTTTATCGTAGCTGCTCTTTACAATCGCCGTCTGCTGTACCGGCAGCTCTGTGCTCATGGCTGCCATCAGCTCTGACGCCTGTTCTGCTGTAATTGTTCCTTCTTCAACCATTTTTAAAATTCTCATTTTTTCATCCATATTGAACCTCCATCTTTTCTGAACGCTATTTTAACTGTGCAATCGCCTGTTCCGCTGTTATCTCTCCATTTTCGAGTGCCTTTAAAATCTCTTCCTTTTTGGCCGCCTGTTCATCAGGTTCCGTTTCATAGCCAAGCTTTTTGATCACTGCATCCAGTTTGGAACGAACGGTGGGATACGATATCCCCAGTTCCTTCTCCACCTCTTTGATGTTTCCCCTGCATCGGATAAAAGTCTCCGTAAAATACAGTTCCTCATCTGACAGGTAATCAAACTTACCGAGCCGAAAATTATTTTCTATCACTGTGTCGCAGGCGTCACACTTAAGCCTTACGACTGTCAGCTCCTGATCACATACCGGGCAACGGCTAATGACCTTATTCATACTGTCACTTCCTTTCTGTTTGATAATAATATAACCCCATCCTTCATAAAAGTCAATATCAAAATTAATATCTTTAATCGTTATATTCATTTTATTAATTTTAACATTGATTATCTGATTTATCCACTAAAAAATCACTGCATATTGACAAATGCATGCATCATTTAATAAGCTTCAAATACATTTGACTTATATCTAATTCTATGTTATATATTTTATATACATCTAATATAAGCAGCCTTTACGGCTGGCAATATCTGATTTACGTCATACTAATCAGACCAATATGGGAGGTAATATGGAAAAAAAGCTGTTTACCAAAAATTTTACGTTACTGATCGCCGGACAGACAAGCTCTCTGTTCGGCAATTGCATTCTGGATTTTGCAATGTCAATGTATGTTCTGGAAGTGACAGGTTCGGCTGCTGTTTTTGCCGGCTTTCTGGCCGCTGCCATGCTGCCCGCCATTATCCTGTCCCCTCTTGGCGGTGTACTTGCCGACCGTGCAGACAAACGCAGTATCATGGTCGCACTGGATTTTATGTCGGGTGTCGTCACACTGCTCACTGCACTCATGATTGGCCGCAGCAACAACCTTACGACAATATGTGCAGCCCTTATTATCCTGTCCGTCTTAGGCGCCTTCGAAGGACCCACAGTACAGGCATGTATCCCTCAGATGCAGACGGGCGGCAACATCATTCGCGCAAATGCTGTCGTCAACCAGATTTCCGCCGTCTCAGCCCTGGCTGCTCCCTTCATCGGCAGCATGCTTTACACTGCTTTTGGATTAAAACCGGTCATGTATGCAGGAGTTTTCTGTTTCTTTGTAACATCCATATTCGAATGTTTCATCCGGCTGGATTACATACCGCAGCAGACGGGCGGACACGTTTTACAGATTATAAAACATGATCTGAAAACCAGCACTTATTTTATATGCCGAATAAAGCCTTCGATTCTTAAAACGCTGCTTCTGGTAACCGTTACAGCATTTTTTGTTCAGGGAGTTGCTTTGGTCGGACTGCCGTTTATCATTCGGACTGTTCTCGGACTGAATGCAGGTTATTACGGCGCAGCCGAAAGCATCCTGGGGCTTGCAGGTCTTGCCGGCAGTGTGATCGCGGGAATCATTGCAACAAAATTCAGGTCCGAAAACCTGAACCTCCCCATATTATTAATTGGTTTGTTCCTGATTCCGTCAGGATTGATCTTTTATCTCCCTGCGGGCGTCTATCCGAGATACGTAACACTGACCGCCTGTTTTGCTTTGATTCAAATCGCGGCCTGCATCTTCTCAATTTTCTGTCTTTCCGCAATTCAGCAGTTAACACCTGAACATATGGTCGGTAAGGTCATGGCTTATACCGCTACAATCTCAATGTGTGCACAGCCGCTGAGTCAGATCGTCTATGGAATGTTGTTTGACAGATTTTCAGATGCCGTTTACCTTGTGTTGGTGCCTGCTGGTATGATGCTGTGCGTAATCGGCCTGGCGGCAAAACATTTTTTCATGAGAACAGAAGAACAGTTGAAACAAAACTGAACGCAAAAAGGAGGGAATTTCCCTCCTTTACCCGCCCATCAGAGTCCGCAGCGGATCGATGATCTTATTCAGTGTTTGGATCGTCTCGTTTAAACTGTCAACATCAATCCCCTCCACTGTTTCCATCACACCCTCAAGCTGTACCTGCGTTTCCTCCAGCTTTCCGGCAAGCTGCCGTATTTTTATTCCGCCTGCCGCAACCACACACCAAAAGCTGATCAGGGTCGCCACCGCGACAATATATATGCGTCTCAGCAGTGTTCTGTTTTCTTCTATCACCGATACGCCCCCATTCTATACTGTTTTTTAACCATATGTGTAAAGTCCACGGTTTAGACTTGATGCCGCGTTTGGTTCTGCGATTCATGGAGCTTTACGTATCATTGTTCTAAAATCACAAGAGGGATATAGCAGAAGATCCTGTCCGGATCCTGCTTCAGCACCAGAAACTCCGGTGAATATCTCAGGACTACGACATCCGGTTTTTCGCGGAACCGCATATATTTTATTTCTGTAAAACAATCAAACTTATTCACCTTCAGACTCCGAAGCTGTTTTATAAAAATCCGAATCATCCCTCTCTCACTGACAGGATCTTCCCGGATATATCCGTAAGTAAACTGTGGAAGGTGCCGGTTGCTGTTCAGCACTCTTATCAGGTAATCCCCATATCCGTCCGGAAACATATCCTTATAAGCAATCATCATCCGTTCAGCATTTCTGTTTGCTGTCAGAATCTGCCGAACCACTTCCGCAGGGACGATGATAAATTCCTCACCGCATTCAAAATAGACGCTGCATATCTGTTTTTTCCTGTCCATATTGATTCATCAGCTTAACTTAAGCAGTGTACCTGTTTTTTTAACAGAAACTCTGTATATTACGTACTGGTACAGTGCCGCCGTCAGCCCCAGTCCCGCAAGGATAAACATCAGGTTTATGTCCCCGGCAGAAAATTGTTTGTCATTCGTATAGAGCGTCATGGCCTCATAGATCAACAGCAATATGACGCCGACTGCCGTGGGAAGCACAAATACTTTCTGAACCTGATCTTTCATCAGATTTATTCTGTAATCCCTGTCAGCTCCCAGCCGTTTAATATCCTCGAATACCTGCGCATTGGTGATCCCCATGCTCTGGCTTCTCGTATAGCCTATAATTCCCACCGCTGCAAAGCAGATCAGGAATACATAACCAAACAGAAGCATCCTGTTCGCCAGCGCCATGATCGTCTGCTGTTTGATAAGAGGACTCATAAGCGGATCATACTGCCAGTCTGTTTCCTTCAGAGGATTATCGGGATCCACCACGGCATCGCCCATCATGTCTGTATAATCACTTCCGCGTCTCTTTTCCTCCATGGAATTATAGTATGCCATGACATTCATATCGCCGGACATACCGTCCACGAAGGATCTGTAAAATTCCCTGGAGAAATCCGCTGTTTTTTTCACCTCTCCGCTCGTTTTAAACAGCACCTGCGTCTCCAGCTTTTCCCTGGGCAGCCCGCGTTTTAGCCGGGCAAAATCTCCGTCATTTAATACAAAACGGCTTCCCTGATCCATCCCGTTGTTCGAACCGATGATCAGCGCGTGGTACGTAACGTTTCCCATATACTTCATGGGTAAAAACTGTTCCTCATTTTGGACATACAGCTTATCCATATCTCCAAAATGATACCAGATATTTTCATATGCCCCTCTCCCCTCGATCTGATAGTATCCGCCCTCCGGAATATCGAGCTTTATACCCGTCATCTTCTCGTACTCCGATGAACTGGTACAGTCATACTCTGCATATTCGTCATAATAAATTTCCAGCAGCTTTTTGTCGTCACCCATATCTCGGTGGGTACCGCTGCCTGTGACCCGGATAAATTCTCCCTCCCGGTAATTCTCCACGGATACCCCGTAGCCTTCTGCCAGCTGTATTACTTCAGATTCCGTCATCTCATCCGCATCATTTAAATAGCGGTAAGAAAAGTCATCCTCCAGTTCACTCCCTGTTCCCAGATTGGATGGGATATAAGATATCGCATATAGCGCCCCAAAAATGAGCAGTGTAATGACCAGCATATTTTTTACGACAGATGCCCCCTGAAATTTTATCATTCCGTAGCTGATCAGATTATCATAATACTTCTGTGGTTTTTTTCCTTTCTGGTGACTGGATACTGCATATACCAGCATCCGGTAAATTCCAAGTACAATGAGCAGATAAAACGCATTGGTCCATCCCCCCAGCCATGTTCCGAAAACATATACTGCAATCTGTTCCAAAAACACCGCCCCAAAGAGTCCGGCTGCAGTCAGGATGACTCCGCTCGTAAAGTATTTTTTGGATACGGACTTTTTCATTGGCTCCTGTTTCCGCTGCTCGTTGATAACCTCAATGACATTCGTTCGCCTCATCGCCCGCCGTGCCAGAAACTGGATCAGCAGAAACAAAAGAACCGTATACAGAGCAGAGAGCGCCAGGCCGGACAGCGTAAATCCAAATTCGGCATCTCGAACCTGTGCGGTCAGAAGTTCCATCCCTTTACCGACGATGAAGGCGATCACAGCACCCAGGGCAATACCCGCAGCTGCACACATTCCGATCATCTTTCCCAGCTCCAGCGATAACGCTTCTGCCAGCACCTTTCGCCGTGCTCCCAGTGCGATAAAGATTCCGATCTCCCGGCTCTTATAGCGAAGAAACAGTCTGGCGGCATACGCCGAAAAGATGAAGCATCCCACAACAGCGATACCACAGATAAGATATGCCTGCTTGCCGCTGTCTCCCCCTGCAGGCAGAGAATTCTGGATCAGCGGAGAACATATCATCATCATAAGCGACGAAATCAGCAGTATGGAAAAAGTCATACAGAACTGAAACTGCCGGTAATCCCCTTTATTTTTCTTTCTGAGCCTGCTCCATAATGTCCCAAGCGTCATCTCACTCACCTCCATTCAGGTCTCTTAATACGCCAAGCAGCTCCTCCATAAACGACCGCCTGTCACCTTTATTCAGCATTTCCCTGTAGATGCTTCCGTCCTTCATCACGATCACGCGGTCACAGTAGCTGGCAGAAAAACTGTCATGCGTCACCATGAATGTGGTTGCGTTCAGCTTTTTCTGTGCATCCAGAAACGCCCGGATGACCGCCTCACTGGAACGGCTGTCCAGATTGCCGGTAGGTTCATCTGCCAGTATCAGAAGTGGGTCATTCATCAATGCCCTGGCAACTGCTGTTCTCTGCTTTTGTCCGCCCGATATTTCAGCCGGGTATTTTCCTGCTATATCTCGGATTCCAAACATCCCGAGGAGTTTATCCGCCTTTTTCTCCATTTTTTCATACGGTTCTTTTCTGATGGATTTTGGTACGCATACATTTTCAAAGACCGTCAGGCCGTCCAGCAGCATAAAGTCCTGGAATACAAACCCCAGTTTGTCATTTCTGACCTTTGCGATTTCGTTTTCATTCAGTTTTGACAGCTCGGCATCCCCAAGCCTGATCGTCCCCCCGTCAAAAGGAATAAAACACGAGATACAGTTTAAAAGCGTGGTCTTCCCCGAACCGGAAGGCCCCATCACTGCAACAAATTCTCCTTCCTCTACTTCAAATGATACGTCCTTCAATACTTCATACTTTTCTTTCCCCGTCTGATAGCTCTTATACAGGTGTTCTACTTTTAACATCTTGGTCTCCTCCCGGTTTGTCTCTTTCTGACCTTTATTTTAAGAAAAAATACAACTTTTATCGAGGGCGCTGCATGTTAAATTTGACACCTTTTATGTAAAGTTCCGCAACTTATGGTATACTGTTTGTAATTCTAAGTAATACCGGAGGTCACGATATGTTGAAATTAGCAATCTGTGATGATGAAAAAGTATTTCGAAATGATCTGAAAAGAATTGTTAGTACAGAACTGGATCTGTGTGGTATTGATTATCGCATCACAGAATTCAGCTGCGGCGAAGAACTGCTCGCCGCTTCTGCGCATGCGGACTTTCAGGTTTTATTTCTGGACGTGGAAATGAAAGAACTGGATGGCGTAGAAACTGCCAGAAGAATTCGGAAACATGATAAGCAGTCAGAAATCATATTCGTAACCTCTCACCCGGATTTCGTGTTTCAGGGCTATGAGGTACGCGCCCTGAATTACATCATAAAGCCTTATGAACAAAGTAAAATCGTTTCCGTACTGCATACTGCGCTGGAATCTCTGGAGCTGTCGCCTGAAAAATATTATATCATAGAACAGCGCGGCAAAAGCATCCGTCTTCTGCTTTCTTCTGTAAAGTATTTTGTCAGTGACAGACGTGTAATCCATGCCGTCACACCGGGAAAGAGCTATGACTTTTATCAGAAACTAAACGATCTGGAACTGCAGCTCGGCGTAAGTTTCGTCCGTATACATAATCGTTACCTGATCAATATGAAGTTTCTCCAGGAAATCCATGGAAACACTGCGGTTGTAGCTGGAGAAAGCCTTCCTGTCAGCCGTACGTACAGACAGAATCTTTCCATTGCTTTTGCAAAATATATGCTTTATCAGGAGAATATGACATGCCAAACACTATAGAATTCGCCGTGAACTGGATATTGTCCCTGGCGTACGGAACACTGCTTTTTTTCATTGTCAGGCAGTTCATTCCTCTTCGCAGGGATAACAGATTTCTGATGCTTTTAGAAATTTTTATGATTACGTATCTTTCCAATGCCATCATATACCCCGGGGAGACCACCGGAACTTTTGGCGCATTTGCCGCACTGATCATTATTCTGCTTGTTTTTCACAAAGGCCGCCTGTATCTGAAATGTTCCGTCGCCGTTTTGCTGTTTCCCATCATCGTCTCCATCTCCTATATCCTGCAGGACGTAGGTTCTCTGGTCTGGATGTACGTTTTTCACAGGCAGATGTCCACCGCAGGTCAGACCATTCTCCATTCATTTACCATGATGCTGAGAATTCCGGTCTGGTTCGCTATCTGGCATTACATGAAAAAGTGGATTCCCTGTGCTGTTTGCGACCTGACCAGAAAGTTATGGTTCCTGATCGATCTGGTCTCGCTGGCTTCTTTTATCGGAATCATTACCGTAATTTACAATTCCACGTCAGAGACGTCCTACATCGCGTATCCCGCATGCATTGCCAGTCTGATCACGAATCTGGGCTGCTGCTGTCTGTGCACGCATATGGCAAAAACAGTGCGGACCGAGATGCAGCTGGAGACCTATCAGTATCAGCAGGCCTACTATCTGGAAATGGAAGCCAGCCAGTGTGCCATAAGGGGACTGCGCCATGACATGAAAAATCATCTGAACGTCGTCGGTACCTTACTTCAAAATGAAAACTATGATAAAGCCTGCCAATACCTGACTAATCTGGATCAGAAGTTTGTCACAACCGCTAAAAATTTCTGCCCGAACAGCATCGTCAATGCTGTGCTGAGCACAAAGGAACAGTATGCCAGGGATCACGGAATCCGCTGTGATCTGCAGGTTGAACTGCCAAAGACCCTGCCCCTCGATGACATCGATCTGTGTTCCCTGTTTGGCAACACACTCGATAATGCAATCGAGGCATGTCTGAAGATTCAGGAAGTCTCCAAACGTTTTATTACCGTGAAAGCACGCTGCAGTAACAGCTGCTTCAGTTATGAGATTGTGAACGCTAAGGAGAATGAAATCCTGGAAACGAAAGCCGGGCTTCGGACGGATAAGAAAAATCCCGAATCACATGGAATCGGCACCGGCAATGTCAGACGGATTGTCGAAAAATATCATGGTGCGATTGATGTTCATTATACTCAGGACAGATTCTCTATCGTAATTCTGATTCAGACAGGAGCGTTCCCCGCCAGACAGCGTGCCAGCAGAGGTTCCACATATTTCTTATCCGAGTGATCAAACGATGTTCCAAGCGTCTTCGCCATATACTGTTCCTGAGCGTTTTTATTTTCCTTTCTGGCAGCTGATTTTTTCAGCATTTTCAGCATTTTTCTCGTCATAAAATTCAGCTGCTCAAAACGGAATCCCCCCGGCATATAGAAAAAGGGGAGGTCCTCAAGATGATTCAGCTCCTGTATCACACCCTTATCCGCAATGTTATCGGGAGTTGAGCCCACTGCAAACACATACAGATGTGCGGGATTCATCTTACGCATTTTATCCAGACCGCGAATCATATTGCCCATGATCCAGCCGCCGAAGATCACCTGGTCCTGCTCACTCACCGTCTTTTCTGTCGTCTGCTTTAAATCCACGGCATCACAGTGTAAGGCATCAGCGATCCACTCGGCATACTGTCTGGTAAACCCGGTACCGCTTTGATACACGACTAGTCTTTTCATATTTCGTTTCCTCCTTTATCATACCTCTATGCGTTTCAGCCGCTCATCGAGCGCCATGATCGTTTTTACTGTGACCGCAAGGTTTTCCTCATCGATATCCATAAACAGCTGTTCCATAAAATTCGAGCTTGGTGCATCATATTCTTCGGTAAACAGCTGTGTTTTCTGAGTGGGCACTATCCTTTGCTTCCTTCTGTCTGATTCATCCGGAATGAACTCCACATAGCCTGCCTTCTCCAGCTTAAGCAGCATCTGCTTGACATTCTGGTGTGAGCTTCCTATCAGCTCCGACAGCTCTTTCAGCGTCGGCGGCCTTTCAAAGAGACGGATACAGATCAGAACAAAGCTCTGTTTCCAGCTGATATCCTTAAAGAAACGGTCTCCGGCAGCTTGAAATCTGTTGACAAACTGATTTAAAAGTCCAATCAGGAAAAAAGTATGCTCCATATCCCCAAAATTAACAGAGTTCTTCTGTGCGTTTTCATCTGTATATTTCATAAGCGGCTCCTCTCCTTTCATCCCCGGAAGAAAAATCGTGTCAAGACACAATCTGCGCGCCCAGGCGGGTTGGACATCTTTGCATGTGTATTTTATGATATAAGTGATATCAGTATAATTTTCCGCGCAAAGAAGGTAATACATTACCTTTATAAGTAATATATTACCTTTCTCTCTGTTTGTCAATTAATTATTACATAGCCGGTAAAAATACCTTATGTTCTTTCTGTCATGCTGCTGTCAAGATAATATCAAATGTTATGTTAGATTATTGTTAGTTTATCTATAACGGAAAAAAAATATGTGATATGATATCTATGTCAGCCCCCTGGCCGGCACAAACTGATTTTAGAAAGGATATACGAAATGACAAATATCAAAAGCCAGGAGCAGACAATTTACCGGGCTCTTGCTGCTCAGATACAAATGGGGTTTTTTGATGACGAAACTCCATTTCCGTCTGTCATGGAAATCGCACAACAGTATGGCGCCTCGTATTGTCCTGCCCAGCGTGCCCTTAAAATGCTTGAAAGGGATGGAATCATCAAAATTAACCGTAAAAAATCGTCTGTTATAATCAGTAAACCGTATCCCGATTATCTTACCTCCGGCGTATTTATGGAGCGGGCAGCTTCGCTGGAAGACCTTAACAAAACGCTGGAACTTATTTCACCTGCCGTCTGTTTTTACATCCTCTCGCGTCTCGATGACCGCCTCACAGAGACAGCCGGGTCCGAATGTGAAAACACTCACTGCGCCAGACAGTTGTATGGCTCTTTTTTTCAGATGCTCAAGTCATGCGGAAACCAGACCTTACTGGGCCTCTTTTACGACATTCACTCGTTTGCCGACAGCGCTTTCCTGGACATCCTTCAGCAAACTGACGGTGAGGAGCCGGCTGATCACCTGCTGCAGCATCTGCTGGCTGAGTTTCAGAAATGCATGCAGTCATATCAAAGCAAAGACAGCTGCGCTTCAAAACAACACTTTATCAAACTCAGCCGGACTTTTCACGGCAGGATCGCTTCGTATTTTGAACATATGACATTCTCAACCGCCGACAACACTTTAACCCCCTTTGTATGGGAACCATGCAAGGGACGAACCCGCTATTTCGATATGATTGCAATGGAAATCATCTGTAAAATCAGTCAGGGGCGTTACCCTTTGGGAACATTCCTGCCCTCCTATAAACTTTTATCATCCACCTACCATGTATCCATCAGCACGATGCGGCGCACCGTCGGTATCCTGAACGAGCTTGGCATTTTGCGGACGATTAACGGAAAAGGCAGTCAGGTCATCTCTGAATGCGGCACAGAAGCACTTCAAAAATTTGAAGATTACATGTCTGACAGCTACTTCATTAATTTTATAGAAATTCTTCAGACACTCGCTGCCTTCAGCGAACCGGTTATCATGTACACGTTTCCATATTTTGACGCCGGGACTTTAGAATCGATCCACAACGCCGCCTCTCTGGGTGATGATAAGAAAGCTCTGGAGGAAGTACTCTGCATTACCTTACAGGCAATTGTGAGTCATTGCCCTTTAAATGCAGTGAAAGAAATCTACAGCAAGATTATTCTCCAGATGTTAAGCGGCAGCATTCTGCGCTTTGAAGATGCCGGTTCCAGGCAGCTTCCCGGCTGGTCCAAAATAGCATGTGACATAGCAGAAAGCTGCGAAAAGCGGGATGCCTCACAGTTTGCCTCATCCTTCTGCCATTTGACGGAGAATGCGTTTATGATCACAAGGCGGCTGTTATCAAAAGCCGGCATCGAATGCTCGGGCAATATCAAATTGTAAGGGCCTACAGATGCTCTGTGCCTTTTAAATACCGGATAAAATCATAAAGCGGAAGCGGTCTGCTGTAATAATATCCCTGGTAGATCCCGCAACCCAGCTGATCAAGCATACTGACCTGCTCCTCCGTCTCCACACATTCCGCTACCGTATCCACCCGCAGAATCTGAGACATATTCATAATGTTTCCCACCAGTTCACAGGTCTGCGCGTGGCCGGGCAGGCGTCTGATCAGGGCTCCGTCTATTTTAACTTCATCAAAGTGCGTTGAATTCAGATAATTCAGCGAGCCATGACCCATGCCAAAATCATCCATACTGATGCGGATGCCTGCATCTTTTAACTCTCCCAGTTCTTTTTCCAGAACAGGCCCCGGATTCAAGGCAACCTGTTCTGTCAGTTCGATCGTCATATTTTTACTGTTGACACCTGTTTCCTTTATGATCTCCCCTACACTCAGGGCAAAACCGCGGTTCTCCAGCTGCAGCGGCAGTATATTGACTGAAAATGTGATGGGAAATCCACACTCCCTCTCCGCCTGTTTCATATCGGCACATGCCATGCGGATGATCGCAAGCCCAAGAGAGTCAATGAAACCCGACTGCACAGCCAGCGCAATGATCAGCGGCGGATAGATGTATGTATGCCCCATATAGTTCCAGCGCAGCAGCGCCTCACATCCATACAGCCTGCCGTCACGATACATCTGAGGCTGGTAATGCAGCTGCAGTTCCCCTTTCGTCAGCGCATACTGAAGGTCTGCGGTGAGCAGCTTTGCCGTCTGCCGGTTCTCGTATGTTTTCCAGTGGAAATTCTGCACCCACACAGAATGCTGTTCCTCATCCATGGCAGTTTCCAGTTTCCTGATCTTACACATGAATTCTTTTTCCTGTATGTCCTCACTTTTTTTAATAAACGGAATATAGATAAGCGTACCTGCCGCCAGGTTCACGAGCTGCAGCAGGCTTCCCCTGAATGACCCTGTCGCCATATAACCGCTGAACAGCACCGGAACAGTCCACTCCACACTCTGCGATGCAACCGGAACAAGATTCAGATACATGGCCAGACTGCTGATCCCCGTGAGCACAACCGGCGTCAGGATAAACGGAAGGATCATGTCCGCGCTGAATATGATGGGAAACCCAAACAATACGAGTTCATTGATGTTAAAAACAACTGCCGGAAGTGAAAGCTTAGCCAGACGCCGGTTGTTTTTCTTGCGGGCCACCAGAAAAAGTGCAAGTACCATGCAAAGGGCACTGCCGCACCCTCCTATGAATACAAATGTATCCAGAAAGGTCTTGCTGAAAATATGTGTGGGAAGCAGTCCCTGTGCCAGCAGATCCTGATTGATCAGTATCTCAGACTCAAACAGTTTTCTTGAAACCGCCTCCAGCGTATTCGTCCCATGTATCCCGAAAAACCATAGCACATGAGAAATGACGATATAGAGCAGCATGGATGCCAGGCCGTTCCCCATACTTCCAAACAGGCGCATGAACAGATAAGAACCAAAGTTCATGATATTCGTATCATCAAAAACAAGAAACAGTATGATGCCGCATATGCCGCAGGCGGCTACTGTGAGTACTGCAGGAACCAGACTTTGCATGGACGCATTGAAATTGTACGCCACTCCCACAGTGTACAGCCGCTGATGCAGAGAGACCAGACGATAAAAGGCCGTGAGCAGCCAGCAACTGAAAATGGTTATGCAGATAGCCGTAAAGCTCCACTCCGGTCCCCAGATTGACAGCCCTCCGCTTGGATAGCAAAATGCAATGAACGAGCAGAGAGTAACCGCCGGGAAAAACACCCGTGTGTTCTCATAGACCCTCTGTTCCTCCCCGTATGCATAGGATATCATCAGTGCAAAAATAAAGGACAGGGAACCGAATGTCGCCTGATATACGCCCATCAAAAACATATGGATCGTACCGCCCGCCACTGATGAGAGATATTCTTGCCATGCATTGACGGGAAAATTCATAATAACCAGTGAAAAGGAGCCAATCATCAAAAAAGGTATGGTCAGTAAAAGACCCTGCCTTACAGAAAAGATAAATATATTATTGTTAAGAATCCTGCGTAACCGTTCCATAACCTTTGCCCCCAATGACGCTGAAGTTTTAGATTATTATACAGGTTTCGAGAAGATTTGTTAACCCACAATCTGCTTTAAATTGTTTCTTCCAGAATATTCCACCCGCCATAAAGCCTCCCGGAAAAACCGGGAGGTTCATGAGTATTTACTTATTTATTTTTTCTTCTGCGCCGGTCGTACACCAAAGCCGCCAGAGTGCCTGATCCCAGCAACGACGCTATGAGCATCCATACGGACAGGGAAGCGTCTCCTGTGCCTCCCGTACCTGAATTTTTATTCTTATAGGTCGCGGTTACTGTGGCATTCCCTTCGCCCATGGTGAACGTTGTCTGCCGCTTTGTTGTGCTCGTAATCTTACCTGAACTGTCTTTTCCCAGAACCCACTTGTCAAATACTTTTCCTGTCGGCGCTGTGTCCGCCTTAATGGTCACTTTTTCACCTACAGGGTATACGCCTGATCCGGTTCCGTTTTCTACCGTAAGGGTATATTCTAAAGTTTTCTCCTCCGGTTTCACCGTAAATGCAACAGAAATCACAAAACCGCCCTCCGGTCCCTCACCCGTATCACTCCATCCGAAGCTGCCCGTTTCAGAACTCAGTTCTCCGAACATCTGCTGACTGAACGTGACCGAAAGCGTATGATCCCCGGCACTCAGTTTTGACATATCGATCGCTGAAGTATAAGGACTCTGTCCCCACGAACCCGCAAGTATTTTGCCGCTGTCAACCTGCCATGCTGCCGGGATATATCTCACATCACCCATTACCGGATCCTGATTATCCATGCCTGCTCCAACCGCCGTAATTACAGGCTCTTCATCCTGTCTGTAAGCCCCGTTTTCAAGGCCCTTTACCGATGATTCTTCAAAATTTACTTCTTTACTGCATGGTCCCTTCCCCATCCCAGACGCCTGTCTGTCTGAACGGCAAAAAGAACCGTAACTGCCGCAGCGATCAGATCAGCTGCCGGCTGTGCCCAGATCAGACCATCTATGCCGGATACCCGCGGAAGAATCAGGATCAGCGGAATGAAAAACAGGCCCTGCCGTCCCAGGCTCAGGATACTTCCGATCATGCTTTTTCCGACCGCCAGGTACAGAGAAGCATATACCATCTGAAATCCAAATGTGACAAAGGTTACCGCATTCACGAGCAGAACTTTGCTGCCAAATAAGATCATCCCCTTATCCGTCCCGAAAAGAGAGATCACCTGTTTAGAAAATACAGCACAGGTACAGCCTCCCAGGGCACAAAATACCGCAGACCACAGGCAACACAGCCGAATCGCATCTTTGAGCCGCTGATACTGTCCTGCCCCGTAATTGTAACCCGCAAACGGCTGAAATCCTTTCATAAAACCAAATACAACGTAAGTACCTATGGTAATGATCTTGCTGACTGCCCCCATCGCTGCAACCGCATAATCTCCGTATCGTTTTGCCGCTATATTGGTCAGCCCCAGCGAAACGCTGGCAAAGAGCTGAAACGCCAGAACAGGGATTCCTATTTTCAGAATCTCGCCATATATTTTCTTACTCCAGGTGAAACTTCTTACAGATAACCTCAGCACGCCCTTTCTGCGCAGGATGTATGTCACATAAAATGCCGCATTAATACAGAGTGAAAGCACTGTCGCTGCCGCTGCGCCCTCAATTCCCAGGTTCAGCCCATAGATCAGAACCGGATCCAGGATTACATTGGCAATACTGCCGCTCAGCATGGCAAGCATCGTAACCCTGGTCGCTCCCTGGGCAGTCAGCAGATTATTCATGCAGACGGTAAATACATTGAGAATCGATCCCGCGATATAGATCCTGGCATATGCCCTCGCATACGGTAAAATGGTTTCTGTCGCGCCCAGCCCTGTTAATACCAGATCCAGATTACACAGAATGCCAATGATAATGACAGCACCTGTCATCATACCTGATATCAGCGCAGTCGACGCCACTTTATCAGCCTCCCGGTATTCCTCCTTTCCCAAAAGCCGTGAGATATAAGAGGAGGCTCCTGCGCCGAACATCATCCCAAGTCCGATCACCAGCTGTACGATGGGAAACGCGACAGAGACAGCCCCCATCTGTCTGATCCCAAGCCCGCCGACAAAGTATGCATCGATCGCATTATACAGTGCGGATACCAGCATTCCTGCCATGGTAGGAATCCCCAGCTTCATCAGAGCACGGGGGACCCTTTCCTCACCCAACAGTTCCATTTTTGTCTTTTTTTCATTCATGTTTTCTTACCTCCAGTTTTTTAATTTATCTGAACAGATTGCAGAATCCGCACAAATCCATAATATTGAACAATTGTTCATTATTGTTCAATAAAAAAGGAACCGCCTCTTACAGGGCGATTCCATACAGATACATCTGTATTAACTTTTCCATTGTCTTTAACGCATGCTCATCATTTTTACAATGGTACATAACCTGCAGCAGTCCTTCCACAAAATTGTCTACAATAATATGAATATATACGTCATCATACTCTTTGGCCTCTTTCATCAAGCGGCTCAAATGCTCCTCGATCTCCAAAATAAATGTTTCCTTTTCACCTGTAAATCTTGTATTGCCGCTCTTATCCATCATGATAATGAATTCCCGCCTGTGAAGCAGCAGATTTTTGATGCAGTCCATCTCCCGTTTGCTTAACCGGTCAGACTGGCCGCCATTGCCGTGCCGGCCCATACCCTCCACAAGAACGGATTTCCAGTTGTAGCGCACCGGCTGGAGTACCGCCTCAAGGAGAGCCTCCTTGTTTGCATAATACGAATAGATTAATCCTGTCGGTATCGAAGCCTGTTCTGCAATATTGCGCATGGCAGCGCCGGAAAATCCGTGTTGATAGAATTCCTGCAATGCTGCCTGCAGGATTTTTTCTCTGATCTCTTCTTTTAACACCTGTGCCATAATTGTCAGCCCCTAAATTGAATCATAGTTCAATATTATACCTGTCACCAAAATTTGTCAAGAAAAGAACCCCCTTTGCTTTTTCTATGATATAATTTAGAAAACTAAATTTTGTTTTGCAGAGGTAAACTAATGAATATCAACATGTACGAAAAAGTATTACTGAATCAGATAGTTTTAATTACCGGGGCCGGAGGAGGAATCGGTTTCGAAACTGCCAAATGCTTTGCAGCAATGGGAGCACAAGTCATTATTCTGGAAATAGATTCCCAAAAAGGGAAACGTGCAGAAAAGCAGATCAATTCCCTGTCCGGCAATCGAGCGGAATTCTATCAGATAGATCTGGCGGATGAAAGCAGTATCCTCAAAATGAAGGAGTATGTATTAAATAAATATGGCTGTCCTGATATTGTTTTTAATAACGCTGCCGTCCTGCATCTGGGGGATGTCGGAACAGTCAGCAGCCGCGACTGGGATAACGGATATTTTGTAAATCTAAAGGCCCCTGTTCTATTGGTAAACAGTTTCCTGGGCGCGATGAAACAAAGAAATTCAGGGGCGTTTGTATTTGTCTCCAGCGCCGGAGCGGCTGCTCATATGGGCGCATACGAAATATTTAAAACTGCACAGGCTGAATTGAGCAATACATTGTCTATGGAGTTGGAAAATACAAATATATACTCCTACACGATCAGCCCGGGATTAGTAAAGACAGAGACCGCTGTGAAGTCCATAGAAATCGTATCTAACAGCATGAATATTTCCATGGATGAATTTTATGAGATGAATAAAGACCATATGATAACCGCAGAAGACGCCGCACTTGGTTTCGCTTTATCAGTGCTGCATGCATCAACATACAACGGACAGGAAATCGGGGCCATTCAAGTACTCCACGGAATAGAAAATGAAAGCGCTTCCTATGGAACCTGTGATCCTCAAACACTGAAAAGAGTAATTAAAACGTATGAGGAACAATATTTCGGCTGGAAGGAACGAAACATATTTGAAAGGCAGTGGGTATTAAGGGATTTCAAAAAAAGTGTGGGTATCACAGCAGATGAAGCCTACGCGAGATTAAAAGCACTGGAAACAGGAAGCGGTGTTTTATCAGCCGGTGATCACGGGCTGTTAGAATCGTTAATTATATATTGGAAACATCAATATCAACTTTTACAGGGCTTTGAGAAAAACAAAGAAAAGTTACAGGAGAATGGTGATGCTATTAAAAGCTGGATTTCTGATATTGAAACCTGTGTGAAAGAATAAACGCGACCGCGGAGCCTGCGCACGCAGCCCCCGCAGTATTTCGAATTTAAATTCCTCCTCTTGGAAGGTCAGGCTTTTTGTTCCTCAGCAGGAAATCACCCACAAGGCGGTTGAAAATCTCCGGATTTTTATTTGCGATGAAATGATCGCCTGGTATCACTGCAATCTTCGCATTCGGCAGACTTTCATAAATTAGCCTGGTATGTTCATACTTAATCATATCTCTCTGCCCCGCTATGACCAGCACCGGAACATCGAGCGCTTTCAACCTGGCGGGATCAATATTGGGGTCATTGACCATCAGACCCAGCATCTCTGCATTCCTTCTCGCCTGAACGCTCCTGCCTGCAAACAGGGACGCCATCTTATAGCCAGCCACAATGGGAATCTGTACAGAAGCTTTCACGCCTGCTGCATCCAGGTTGGCCCCGTTCAGTATGAGGCGTATTACTTTATCCGGATGCTTCAGCGCAAATACAAGCGCAATATTTCCCCCGTCCGAGAATCCCAGCACATTTGCTTTCTCTATCAGATGTTCATCCATGAATCCCTTTAAATCTTCGGCAAATTGCCGGATCGTAAATGGCTTCTCTCCCCTCGGCGACTTGCCATGTCCCCGTGTATCGATGGCGATTACCCGAAACATATTTGAAAAATAGTTGATCTGATGAACGAAATACCCGCTGTCTTCTCCGTTTCCATGCAGAAGGATCAGCGGTTCTCCCTCACCCCGTTCTGTATAGTGAAGCTTTATATCCATTTTCTGTCACCCCCTTGTTCTTATACACTAACCCCCAAAGTAACATCTGTCAATTTGAGGTCTCATAACTTTTTAAAATATATTCCGTTTATTGTTTTAAAACGGTCGCTTTTATTGTAAAATTGACATAGGGAGAAACAGATGCAAAGCTTGAGGCACACCGCTTCATGATTCCAAAAAAAGATTGGGGGAAATATGAGCAGGATAACAAACGAACCAAAAATCAGGAACAAATTGATCGCAGCGATCAGGGAACAGCTCGAGCACAGGGCTTTCTGGCTGTATCTGCTGTGTGACGAGGCAGGTAAGCGGGGACTGGACTGGCAGGACTTTGGCTCGGCAGCCGTCAGAAGATGCGGATTATCCCAGGGAAAAGGACTGGTCCGCAAAGGCCGGACAAAAAGTCTGAAAGGTCTGAAAAGAACGTTGTTTACAAAACCTGCACAATGGGTGTTTGAGATGAAAGTACGAAAAAGCACGGACGAAGAACTCTTCCTTGACTTTCATTACTGCCCCCTTGTCAAGGCGTGGCAGAAAGCAGGCTGCACAGATGAAGAAATTGCCGTCTTATGTGACATCGCCATGTGCGGCGACCACGGCATCGGTGCATGTTATGACAGTGTACTGGAGCTGCCCAAATGCATAGCGAAAGGCGACGATATCTGCGCACTTCGTTATAAAAAGAAGAAACAAAAAACTAAAAATAACAATTAATTGGGAGGAAGCATTATGTTAAACAGTACTGACATCCGAAAGTTATGTGACGACAACGGAATCAGGATGATTGATTTCAAGATGACGGACCTTGACGGAAGATGGAGACATATCACGATTCCTGTAGAGAGGTTCAATGATGATATCTTCGTATACGGCATCGGCTTCGATGGTTCAAACTACGGCTACGCGCCGGTCGAAAAGAGTGATATGGTTTTTATACCCGATCCTGACACTGCGGTCATTGATCCATTTACAGAGATTCCCACCCTGACCATGTGCGGAAATGTGTGCGTGATCGGCAAAGAGAATCTTCCGTTTGATCAATATCCCCGTAATGTCAGCCTTCGGGCAATGGAATATATGAGATCCGAAGGCATCGCCGATGAAATGCTTATCGGGCCGGAATTTGAATTTCATTTGTTTGACAACGTAAGTTACATGACTGAGCCGCAGAAGACTTCATTTACCGTGGATACAAAACAGGCGGCCTGGAACAGTGGCACAGAATCTTCTGAAAATGCGGGCTATCAGGTACCGAAAAGCGGCGGCTACCACATCTCGGCACCTCACGATATTGCATACAGCCTGAGGAGTAAGATGTGCATGTACATGCAGGACTGGGGCATCGATGTCAAATATCATCACCATGAAGTGGGCGGTTCCGGTCAGATGGAGATTGAGGTAGAGCTGGGGAATATGGTTGATATGGCAGATAAAACCATGATCACCAAGTATATCATAAAGAATGCGGCCGTACAGGCAGGCAAAACTGCAACCTTCATGCCAAAACCAATTTATAAAGAGGCCGGCAATGGAATGCATGTACATATGCTTCTGATAAAAGAAGGCGAACCCGTCTTCTACGACGAAAATGGATATTCCGGTCTGAGTAAAACGGCACACTATTTTATCGGGGGACTTCTGAAACATATCGCTTCCCTCTGTGCCTTTACCAATCCTTCCACGAACTCCTTTAAACGCCTGGTTCCCGGATATGAGGCGCCTGTTACGATCGGATACGCAACTTCAAACCGAAGCGCTGTCATCCGTATTCCTGCTTACGCAAAGTCACCAATGGCAAAGCGCTTTGAACTCAGGAATCCTGATGCGACAGCGAACCCATATTATGCGTACGCTGCTATCTTGATGGCGGGTCTGGATGGAATCAAGAACCAGATCAATCCATCCGAGAATGGCTGGGGCCCTTATGACTGCAACCTCTATGATCTGACGGCGGAAGAAAAAGCCAAAATACAGGCTCTTCCCAAGACTCTCGATGAGGCACTGGATGCCCTGGAATCCGACCATGACTATCTGACGGCAGGCGGTGTATTCCCCGAACGCCTGATTGAAATCTGGCTGAAGAGAAAACGCGGGGAATGTCTGGAAATTTCACAGATTCCCCACCCTGTGGAGTTTGAAAAGTATTATGATCTGTAGTATCGTGCAAAATCCGCCTCTGGTATAGAGGGAATATTCAATAATCAAGCGTCAGTGTACAGTTGGTAAAACTCATCCGTACACTGACGCTGCCTCTTATGATAAATTCTATAAACGTACTTTGTTCGGAACCACCTGAGTATAAGGTTGTTTATACCACTTGATACCCCGCATCACTTAATATCTCTAACGCCCTCCGGTAATTCTCCTTTTTAGTCATGATGTAATCCGTATTGTATGTTGAAATGGCAAAAATCCCGATTCGGTTGTCAGCCAGTAACGCCGATATTTCAGAAAGTATTCCTATAAGTGAAAAGTCTAAAACTCCCTCTATTCTAAAAGCCTTCCAGCCATGTTCACACTCAATCGTATTGTCCGGCACATAGTCAGACATACAAACCAATGACTTTTCTTCATCTGTCTTTCCGATAAAACAATATTCCCTGTCGAAGTCTATCCGTGAATAGTCCTTCACTTTGCATACGGAAAAATCATAATCAATCTTTTTAATCTTCGTCATGCATCCCTCCCTGCTTAAATTCTAATTAATGTGTTTATTCTCGCCATCCCCTTCATTTCATACAGACAATTGTCCAAATTCAGAGCTTTTCCAGATACGACTCCCCCCAGCTGCACATCTCATCCAGAATCGGAGCCAGGCTTTTCCCAAAAGCCGTAAGAGAATACTCGGTCTTTGGCGGCACCACGGGATAAACTTTCCGATCAATCAGCCCGTCTCCCTCCAGCTCACGGAGCTGCTGAGCCAGCATTTTGTCCGTAGCCCTAGGCATCAGCCTGTGCAGCTCACTGTACCGCAGCGTTTGATTCATCAGATGCCACAGGATTACCGCCTTGTACTTTCCGCCGATGAGCTGGATAGTTGCCTCCACTGGGCAGGTAAAACCGGCGCATTTTTTCGTCATAAAATCACCTTACTTTCTTTTCAGGTAGTATCTACCTAAAATGTGCGTTCTTGCCCAATCATTTGTTTTAGATATAATTATAGTATAACGTCAGTCAACCCCAATCACAATAAGAACATGGAGGAAAAAAATATGAGCTTTTTAGACATTGCGAAATCACGCTGTTCTGTAAGAACCTATACCACACAACCAGTAGAGGAGGAAAAGCTGCAGAAGATTCTCACTGCCGCCCATGTTGCTCCAACGGCAGCCAACTTTCAGCCGGTTCATATCATAGTTGTCCGGAAAAAGGAGGGACTGGAACGCATTGCAAAGGCGGCCAATATCTATCACGCACCCCTGGCGCTTATCATCTGTGCTGACAAGACGAAGGCCTGGAGTCGCCCCTTTGACGGAATGAAAACCACCGAAATTGACGCATCTATACTGACCGATCATATGATGCTGGAAGCAACTGAGCTGGGTCTTGGTTCCGTCTGGATCGGTTGTTTCAAACCAGATGTACTAAAAGAAGAATTCCAACTCCCCAAACAGCTTGAACCTGTCAGCATTCTGGCAATCGGATACACAAATGCTCCCCCAGCGGACCCGGAACGCCACGCCTCCACGAGGATTCCACTGGAGGAACTGGTATCCTACGAGGCCCTGTAGCCGCCTGTTAATTAATGTCCATGAATCAAATATGTTTTTAAAAAACAACAGGATATATTCCCTCGTGGAACATATCCTGTTTCTTTCCCTATTGGCACATAAAAAAGCACCGTAAATACGGTACTTTTTAAGAGGCGCAGACCGGATTTGAACCGGTGAATCGAGGTGTTGCAGACCTATGCCTTACCACTTGGCTACTGCGCCTTACTCTATTATTATATTAACACTTTTTGAAAATGATGCAAGTGTTTTTTAATGACTCCAAGGGGATTTGAACCCCTGTTACCGCCGTGAAAGGGCGGTGTCTTAACCGCTTGACCATGGAGCCGAAAAAAGCTCCCCGAGTTGGGCTCGAACCAACAACCCTTCGGTTAACAGCCGAATGCTCTACCATTGAGCTATCGAGGAACATCTTTTTTTATCCTGCCTTTCAGCAGGTCTTTTTTATGTTAGAAGGATATACCTTCAAAACCGCATACACTATTACATCCATCCACGCTTCTACCGTCTTCTTTCGGATCATTCGATTTCGCTTTGCTTCTCTCGCTTCCATTCTTTCCTGTCTCATCCTGTTGTCTTTGGAAGTTCGATCTCCGCTTCGCATGCGTATCGCTACACCTGCATTGGAAGTTCGATTTCCGCTTCGCTCCTATCGAACGACCTTCACACTAAGTTTTTGTGGCGCTTGCGCTTACAAAAACAAGTGTTCAGGTCAAACCCTCGACCGATTAGTAGCAGTCAGCTCCATACATTACTGCACTTCCACCTCTGCCCTATCTACCTCGTCGTCTTCAAGGGGTCTTACTACTTACGTATGGGATATCTCATCTTGAGGGGGGCTTCACGCTTAGATGCCTTCAGCGTTTATCCCTTCCCGACTTGGCTACCCGGCCATGCTCCTGGCGGAACAACCGGTACACCAGTGGTCAGTCCAACCCGGTCCTCTCGTACTAAGGTCAGCTCCTCTCAAATATCCTACGCCCACGCCGGATAGGGACCGAACTGTCTCACGACGTTCTGAACCCAGCTCGCGTACCGCTTTAATGGGCGAACAGCCCAACCCTTGGGACCTACTACAGCCCCAGGATGCGATGAGCCGACATCGAGGTGCCAAACCACTCCGTCGATGTGAACTCTTGGGAGTGATAAGCCTGTTATCCCCAGGGTAGCTTTTATCCGTTGAGCGATGGCATTCCCACTTAAAACCACCGGATCACTAAGTCCTACTTTCGTACCTGCTCCACCCGTCGGTGTCGCAGTCAAGCTCCCTTCTGCCTTTGCACTCTGCGAATGGTTTCCAACCATTCTGAGGGAACCTTTGAGCGCCTCCGATACCCTTTCGGAGGCGACCGCCCCAGTCAAACTCCCCACCTGACATTGTCCCACAGCCGGGTCACGGCTGCTGGTTAGAAATCCAATACTGCAAGGGTGGTATCCCAACAGCGACTCCACACCAACTGGCGTTAGTGTTTCCTCGTCTCCCACCTATCCTGTACATGCAATACCGAATCCCAGTATCAAGCTGGAGTAAAGCTCCATGGGGTCTTTCCGTCCTGGCGCAGGTAACCAGCATCTTCACTGGTACTTCAATTTCACCGGATGCATTGTCGAGACAGTGCTCAAATCATTACGCCTTTCGTGCGGGTCGGAACTTACCCGACAAGGAATTTCGCTACCTTAGGACCGTTATAGTTACGGCCGCCGTTTACTGGGGCTTAAATTCAAAGCTTCGCCTTGCGGCTAACCTCTCCTCTTAACCTTCCAGCACCGGGCAGGCGTCAGCCCATATACCTCACCTTTCGGTTTTGCATAGACCTGTGTTTTTGCTAAACAGTTGCTTGAGCCTATTCTCTGCGGCCTCCTTACAGAGGCACCCCTTCTCCCGAAGTTACGGGGTCATTTTGCCGAGTTCCTTAACAATGCTTCTTCCGTCGGCCTTAGGATTCTCTCCTCATCCACCTGTGTCGGTTTACGGTACGGGTACAAGATAAACAATAGCGGCTTTTCTTGATACATGGCTCATGCACTTCCCTACTATACTTCGGTCCGCATCACGCCTTCGGATTGTAAAGCGGATTTGCCTGCCTTACTCCTACCTCGCTTGCCCCTGGATTCCATTCCAGGGATGCACTTTCCACATATGTCCCCACAGTTCTGTTACCTTGCAGTACAGGAATCTCAACCTGTTGTCCATCGACTACGGCTTTCGCCCTCGCCTTAGGCCCCGACTTACCCAGAGCAGATCAGCTTTACTCTGGAAACCTTGGATATTCGGCCGAGAGGATTCTCACCTCTCTCTCGCTACTCATTCCGGCATTCTCTCTTCAAGACGCTCCACGGCTCCTTACGGTACCGCTTCTTCGTGTCTTCAATGCTCCTCTACCGATGGTATTGCTACCATCCCACGGCTTCGGTGTTGTGTTTCAGCCCCGGACATTTTCGGCGCAGGACCTCTCGACTAGTGAGCTATTACGCACTCTTTGAATGTATGGCTGCTTCTGAGCCAACATCCTAGTTGTCTTCGAAATCCCACATCCTTTTCCACTTAACACACACTTTGGGACCTTAGCCGGTGGTCTGGGCTCTTTCCCTTTTGACTATCCAACTTATCTCGTATAGTCTGACTCCCATGAATCATCTTACTGGCATTCGGAGTTTGATATTCTTCGGTAAGCTTTGACGCCCCCTAGGAAATTCAGTGCTCTACCTCCAAAAGACTCTCATGAGGCTAGCCCTAAAGCTATTTCGAGGAGAACCAGCTATCTCCGGGTTCGATTGGAATTTCTCCCCTATCCACACCTCATCGCCACCCTTTTCAACGGATGTGCGTTCGGTCCTCCATTGCCTTTTACGGCAACTTCAACCTGGACATGGATAGATCACCCGGTTTCGGGTCTACTCTGACTGACTACGGCGCCCTATTAAGACTTGGTTTCCCTTCGGCTCCGCACCTTGAGTGCTTAACCTTGCCAGCCAGCGTAACTCGCCGGACCGTTCTACAAAAAGTACGCGGTTCCACATATAAAGTGGTTCCACAGTTTGTAAACACAGGGTTTCAGGTTCTCTTTCACTCCCCTCCCGGGGTCCTTTTCACCTTTCCTTCACAGTACTATGCGCTATCGGTCACTAAGGAGTATTTAGCCTTGGGGGGTGGTCCCCCCGACTTCCCGCAAGGTTTCTCGTGTCTCGCGGTACTTTGGATCCTGCTCGCTCTCGCCTGCTTTCGTATACGGGGCTTTCACCCTCTTTGGCTGGCTTTCCCAAAACCATTCTACTAGCATTGAAGTCACTTTTTGCAGTCCGTAACCCCAGCATGCACGCATGCTGGTTTAGGCTCCTTCCATTTCGCTCGCCGCTACTTTGGAAATCGATGTTTCTTTCTTTTCCTCCGGGTACTTAGATGTTTCAGTTCCCCGGGTTCCCCTCCATACGTTATGAATTGGCGTATGGATACATACCGTTTGGGTATGCAGGTTTCCCCATTCAGAGATCTCCGGATCTAAGGATATTTGCTCCTCCCCGAAGCTTTTCGCAGCTTATCACGTCTTTCATCGGCTCTTAGTGCCAAGGCATCCACCCTGCGCTCTTTCTTGTTTGACCTTCCTGCTCCAATAGCGTTTGGAACAGTCGGTATTACGATGCATTCGCATCGAGCGTTTCGTTTCATTGCGTTTACAATGTTTGATTCACCACAAGCATCTCTGCCCATGGTTCCTCGGATGTCTTTTCCTATCTCTAACGTTAATCGTTATCAATATAGATATTTTCGTATATGCGGTTTTCAAGGTACGTCTGCACAATCAGATGCCAAGAGGCGTTGGAAACTTCTTTCCTCAAGCTTCTTCGTATTTGATTGTATTGCGTGCCTGCATGCGGCTGAGCGGACTCATTCGCGAATGCAGATATATGCACATCCCGGTATGTTTCCATACCGAATGGAGATGGAGGGATTCGAACCCTTGACCCCCTGCTTGCAAGGCAGGTGCTCTCCCAACTGAGCTACACCCCCATGGGTATTATTTATTTTAGCGGCCTGTCTTCCTCTGCCGAGAAGTTTTCACTATTTTCCACTTCATGGGCTTAAGTGACCTTTCCTCCTCTTTCGAGAAGCTTCCACTTAATGGGCTTAAGTGACCTTTCCTCTATTAGCGAAAGACTTGCCTGATGGGCTTAAGTGACCTTTCCTCTTTTAGCGAAAGTCTTGCCTGATGGGCTTAAGTGGACCTTTCCTCCTCTTCCGAGAAGCTTCCACTTAATGGGCTTAAGTGGACTCGAACCACCGACCTCACGCTTATCAGGCGTGCGCTCTAACCAGCTGAGCTATAAGCCCTTTTGGGAATCTGGCAGCCACCTACTCTCCCACACCGTCACCAGTGCAGTACCATCGGCCGCTTAAGTCTTAACCATCGTGTTCGGGATGGGTACGGGTGTTTCCCCTAAGCGCATCGCCACCAGAAGCGTTTGTTATCTCTTCGATAACTCAACAGTAAAACACATCTCCCTACTTCTTCTTCCTTAGAAAGGAGGTGATCCAGCCGCACCTTCCGATACGGCTACCTTGTTACGACTTCACCCCAGTTATCGGCTCCACCTTCGACTGCTCCCTCCTTTCGGTTGGGTCACAGGCTTCGGGCATATCCGACTCCCATGGTGTGACGGGCGGTGTGTACAAGACCCGGGAACGTATTCACCGCGACATTCTGATTCGCGATTACTAGCGATTCCAGCTTCATGTAGTCGAGTTGCAGACTACAATCCGAACTGAGACGTTATTTTTGGGATTTGCTTCACCTCACGGCTTCGCCTCCCTTTGTTTACGCCATTGTAGCACGTGTGTAGCCCAAATCATAAGGGGCATGATGATTTGACGTCATCCCCACCTTCCTCCAGGTTATCCCTGGCAGTCTCCCTAGAGTGCCCAACTTCACTTGCTGGCTACTAAGGATAAGGGTTGCGCTCGTTGCGGGACTTAACCCAACATCTCACGACACGAGCTGACGACAACCATGCACCACCTGTCTCTCCTGCCCCGAAGGGAAGGCCCCGTTACGGACCGGTCAGAAGGATGTCAAGACTTGGTAAGGTTCTTCGCGTTGCTTCGAATTAAACCACATGCTCCACCGCTTGTGCGGGTCCCCGTCAATTCCTTTGAGTTTCATTCTTGCGAACGTACTCCCCAGGTGGTATACTTATTGCGTTTGCTGCGGCACCGAAGGGCTTTGCCCCCCGACACCTAGTATACATCGTTTACGGCGTGGACTACCAGGGTATCTAATCCTGTTTGCTCCCCACGCTTTCGAGCCTCAACGTCAGTGATCGTCCAGTAAGCCGCCTTCGCCACTGGTGTTCCTCCTAATATCTACGCATTTCACCGCTACACTAGGAATTCCACTTACCTCTCCGACACTCCAGCTTAATAGTTTCCAATGCAGTCCAGGGGTTGAGCCCCCGCCTTTCACATCAGACTTACTATGCCGTCTACGCTCCCTTTACACCCAGTAAATCCGGATAACGCTTGCCCCCTACGTATTACCGCGGCTGCTGGCACGTAGTTAGCCGGGGCTTCTTAGTCAGGTACCGTCATTTTCTTCCCTGCTGATAGAGCTTTACATACCGAAATACTTCTTCGCTCACGCGGCGTCGCTGCATCAGGGTTTCCCCCATTGTGCAATATTCCCCACTGCTGCCTCCCGTAGGAGTTTGGGCCGTGTCTCAGTCCCAATGTGGCCGGTCACCCTCTCAGGTCGGCTACTGATCGCGGGCTTGGTGGGCCGTTACCCCGCCAACTACCTAATCAGACGCGGGTCCATCGTATACCACCGGAGTTTTTCACACCGAGTCATGCGACTCTGTGCGCTTATGCGGTATTAGCAGTCATTTCTAACTGTTATCCCCCTGTATACGGCAGGTTACCCACGCGTTACTCACCCGTCCGCCACTCAGTCACCATAGTCTTCCATCCGAAGATTTCTGTCTATGGTGCTTCGTTCGACTTGCATGTGTTAAGCACGCCGCCAGCGTTCATCCTGAGCCAGGATCAAACTCTCAAATTAAGTGTTCGTTCCAGTTCAAGATAACTCTTGGCTATCTTATCCCTTTTACTGTTGGTTTTGACTTTTCGTCAATGAAATGAAAATCTTTTTTAGAATTTTCAAGGATGTGTTTTACTGTTCAGTTATCAAAGTTCGTTGTTTGCTGTGTTCGAATTTCTCGGCGACAGCTATAATAGAATATCATGTTTCTTTTTCTCTGTCAACACTTTTTTAAACTTTTTTGTCGTTTTTTACAAAGTGTTTCCAGCGAACGGAGAAGGAGGGATTTGAACCCTCGCGCCGCTATTAACGACCTACTCCCTTTCCAGGGGAGCCCCTTCGGCCAGCTTGGGTACTTCTCCAAATTGCCCACCAAATTGCCCAATTTGTATGTTCACTCAACTTATCTCGTGCTTCGCACTCACTAAAGTTCGTGAACCGCCTCGCACTAAGTTCATGCTTCGCTTTCAGCTCACATTCACTCGCTTGCTTTCGACGAGCGGAGAGGGTGGGATTCGAACCCACGCGCCCTTGCGGACAAACGGTTTTCAAGACCGCCTCGTTATGACCACTTCGATACCTCTCCATATATGTTGTAAATGCCCGGTTTTCTGCACTTTTTATTGTGCATATATTACCGTGACGCAAATGATATTCTACCATTATTATCCGGCAGTGTCAATATGCTTTTTTACATTTTTTTAATTTTTTCAACAGCTGCTGGCAGCACACGTCAACGAATGTTATTTCCCGGTAGTGCAGGACTATCTATCTGCGTTCTAAGGCTCTGCTATTTTTACTCATACCTTCTCATTTACAAACAATTCGGCCAGTTTCAAATCTTCCGGCGTGGTGATCTTGATATTATAGTAAGAACCTTCCACAAGCTTTATGGGCTGATGCCCGATCTGCTCCACCACCATGGCATCATCCGTAATGCTGTCAATCGGATGTTCCATCAGTGCGTCATATGCTCCTCGGACCAATGGATAGGAAAATACCTGGGGGGTCTGTATCATCCATACAGTACTCCTGTCCGGCGTGCATTTCACAAACCCATGCCCATCAGCAATTTTCACTGTGTCTTTAGAGGGAATGGCCGCGACACAGGCATGGTATTTCTGCGCAGCTGCGTATGTCCGCTCAATGACTGCTTCATCGACAAACGGCCGTGCGCCGTCGTGAATAAACACATACGCGCAGTCTTCACAGTGCAGAAGCCCCTGGTAAACGGAATCAAAACGCTCTTTCCCTCCGGTGATCACATGACGTACTTTATCAAGCTGATAGCGCCGTACGATCTCCTCTTTGCAGTATCCGATTTCTTTTTCACCTGTCACCAGAATGATTTCATCGATAATATCGCTCTTCTGAAAACTTTCCAGGGCATAGTATACCACAGGTCTGTCCTGAATATGCAGATATTGTTTCTGAATTTTGGTTCCCATTCGTCTGCCCTGGCCGGCAGCCAGCACAATTGCGGTACATTTTCCTTTTTTCATCACCGTTCTCCAAGCTTCAGGTTCGGTACAGCATTCAGATCCCAGCCATGGCGGGTCCCCCTGAGGTATTCATAATAGGCAGCCACCCCTATCATAGCCGCATTATCGGTACAGAAAATCGGAGACGGATGATAAAATACAAGTCCCTGCTCTTCACATGCCTTCTGCATCGCTATCCGCAGCGCCTGATTCGATGCCACTCCGCCTGCGATTGCAAACTTCTTCATATGGTGTGCCTCTGCGGCTTTCATTGATTTTTCCACCAGCGTATCCACGACTGCCTTCTGGAAAGAAGCCGCGATATCCGCCTCTTTGATCTGAATATTCTGCATGCGGCAGTGATTCAGGTGATTCAGCACCGCTGACTTCACACCGCTGAAACTGAAATCGTATGGTCCGTCCTCGAGCTTTGCCTTTGGAAATACAACCGACTCGGCATCTCCTTCTTTCGAGAGTTTGTCAATCTTCGGACCTCCCGGATATCCGAGTCCGATCGCACGGGCGACTTTATCAAACGCCTCGCCCGCCGCATCGTCGCGAGTCCTGCCCAGTATTTCAAATTCCCCATAATCCTTTACGATCACAAGATGTGTATGGCCGCCCGATACGATCAGGCACATAAACGGCGGTTCCAGATCCAGATGCTCGATATAATTTGCCGATACATGTCCTTCAATATGGTGCACACCGACCAGCGGCAGCCTGCGGGCATAACAGATCGCCTTTGCCTCTGCCACGCCGACGAGAAGTGCCCCAACCAGTCCGGGACCATAAGTAACCCCGATCGCATCGATGTCATCCAGCGTAACATTGGCCTCTGCAAGAGCCGCTTCGATGACCTGATTGATTTTCTCTATATGTTTTCTGGAAGCAATCTCCGGCACTACCCCTCCATACAGCTTATGGAGTTCAATCTGAGAAGATATAATATTAGAAAGAATTTCTCTTCCATTACGAACGACAGCCGCTGCCGTCTCGTCGCAGGAGCTTTCAATTGCCAAAATTAAAATATCGTCTTTCAGTTTTTCCATATCCGTTAATCCTCTTCAAACTGCAGTTCGCATGACTTACCGTCATGCCCCGGCTTCGCATTCGGGAAAATCTCATACACTTCTTCCATATAGTCTTCCGGCCGTACAAGGGACGGGCTGTAGTGTGTCAGCCACATTTCGCCTGCCTCCGCCGCTTTTGCCAGGCCGGCCGCTTCCTTAAACGTCATATGCTTATATTCTTTCGCCTTGGCCGCTTTTTCAGACTCTCCATACATGCCCTCGCAGATAAATAAATCTGCCCCTGACGCCTGTTCTGCGATCACCGGTACCGGACGGGTATCTGTACAGTATGTCAGTTTGATTCCTTTTCTCGGCGGACCCATCACCAGATCGGGCGTATACGTGACCCCGGCATATTCAACCGTCTCACCGTTCTGGAGACGTCTCCAGAGCTGTACCGGAAGCCCCTGTTCCTTCGCGCGCTCCACCTGAAATTTCCCCTTACGGCGGATTTCCAGTGTATATCCATAACATGTCACATTATGATTCACCCGAAATGCCGTGATATGGTAGCCGCAGATATCGATCTTCTCCACCGCCTGCCTAAGCTCGATGAATCTCAGCTCAAACGGAAGTTCCGGCGCAATGACACGAAGGGCGGAAACAACACGTTCCAGCCCTTTCGGTCCGATCAGCACCAGCGGTTCGGTTCGGTCTGCATTGCCCATTGTGAGCAAAAGCCCCGGAAGTCCGCTGATATGATCTCCATGATAATGGGTAAAACAGATCACATCGATCGGTTTAAATACCCAGCCTTTTTCTTTTATTGCAATCTGTGTGCCCTCGCCGCAGTCAATCAAAAGACTGCTCCCGTTGTAGCGTGTCATCAGCGAGGTCAGCCATCTGCGCGGCAGCGGCATCATGCCGCCACAGCCCAGCAAACATACATCTAACATGATAAAACCTCATTCCCAATTTCAATTTTATTATTCTACCACAGGAATGAGATTACAACAACTCTTTTCTTTCTCTGACCGTCACAGGTATCGCAAACTCTTTTATCAATTTGCGGTAACATTCCTCGCACAGGTCGAAGCTGTGAACTTCTCCGTCCATTTCTGAAAAGTATCCCCACGGCACTTCAACATGGCATACCCCTTCTGCCTCCATACCGTTTACAAGCTTAATGGATTTACCGCAGCGATTGCAGGAAAGCAGTTCGAGTTTTTCTACGGTTTCGTTTCTGTATTTTCTCATATCGTTCCTCCTTTGGAGTCGCTGTCTTTCGTTCCACAATTGCATTATATATCATTTCAAATGCAAATCCCAGTGGGAATGGTTTGCAGATTTAGAAAAAGATAGCACCTCTGCTATCTCCTGACCATCATGATACCGTCTTCCGCCGGTTCTTCATAATAGTTTCTGCGGACTCCAAGCTGCACAAATCCGAGCTTTTCATACAGCCTGATCGCCGGAGTATTGCTCTCGCGCACTTCCAGATGGATGGTGGTAACCCCTGCATCGGAAGCTTTTCTGATCAGCTCCTGCACAAGCAGCTTCCCGATACCCTCGCCCTGTCTGTCTTTTCTCACTGCAACATTTGTGATATCTCCCTCGTCAAGGACCGTCAGTACTCCGCAGTACCCAAGAATCTCCTGATCGTCTTCAGCCACAAGAAAGATAGCATCCTCTCTTATTAAGAAGGTAAAAAAACCGGTCTTTGTCCAGGGAACCGAAAAATTTTCAGTTTCAATGGGCATCACCTGCTCCAGATCATCAATCTGCATGTCTCGTATCGTCATCATACTGTCTTCTCTTCCTGTTTCAGTTTTTCCTCGCGTTCCCGCTCCGCCTGGGAAAGCCTGAGATACTCGGGCTGATATTCCGCCGCTCCCAGCACTTTTCCCTGCACAAAATAAATCTCTCCCAGCGCGGCCACAGCGCCTGCCCTCTGCTTATTGACGTGCGCCGGTGCAAACGAATACGGCACACACATTTCCTGCTGCAGTAAATCCCGGTATACCGGCACGCCGTCTCCCAGAAAGATGACTTCTCTCCCCATCTCATTCAGCCACGCTGCCACATCCGTCACAGCTGCCGCAGTCTGCTCCCGGATCACTTTCAGCCGATGTTCTTCAAACGTATAGAATCCCGTATAAACCTGATTTCTCCGTGCGTCCATCATGGGACATATGATTTTTTCACAATCATACAGATTATACGCCAGAGCATCCACTGTAGGTACCCCTATGATCGGCTTATCAAGCGCAAGCCCCAGTCCCTTCGCTGTCGCGGAACCGATCCGCAGCCCTGTAAAGGAACCCGGTCCGGCCGCGATGGCTATCCCATCGATCGTATTCAAATCCAGGTCGATCATCGTTCCGATCGTATCAAGCATCGGAAGCAGGGTCTGCGAGTGTGTCTTTTTATAATTCACTGTATATTCCGCAAGCAGCACTTCATTTTCTACAACCGCAACTGACGCCACAAGTCCGGAGCTGTCCAGCGCCAATATTTTCATAATTTTTCTTCCATCCCTTCTATTATAATCCGCCGGTAGTCAAACCCCTTTTCCGGCTCTTTCAAAATGGTAACCCGGATGCATCCTTCAGGGAGAAGTTCTTCGATCAGCTCCGCCCACTCGATCAGGCAGACACCTTCTCCAAAAAAGTAATCATCGTAACCAATCTCTTCCATTTCTTCAATATCGCTGATCCTGTATACGTCAAAATGATACAGCGGCAGCCGCCCTGCATCATACTCCTGAACGATCGTAAAGGTTGGACTGCAGACGGGTTCTGTGATGCCCAGTCCTTTTGCCATCCCCTGTGTAAACACTGTCTTGCCGACACCGAGGTCCCCTGTCAGTGTATAAATCTGCCCTGATTTCGCCTGTCTGCCGATACGCATGCCAAGCGCAAGCGTCTCATCGGGCTGATACGTTTCAAATATCATCTGCTCCTCCAATCACCCGCTCACCGGATTTCTAAAGTTACACTGGATTATAGCACACCCATTCTGAGCTTACAACTGCCTGCCCTTGCAACTTTTTCCAAAAACCCTTATAATGTTCATATTCTATGATACCAGGGGCAGAAAATCTTCTGACTCCAACATCATTCTACAAAACAAAAAGGAGAACGATACTATGGCAAATCCAATCGTTACCATCACGATGGAAAACGGCGATGTCATGAAAGCAGAATTATATCCGGATATCGCACCGAACACAGTCAACAACTTTATTTCACTCATCCAGAAGGGCTATTACGATGGCCTGATCTTTCACAGAGTCATTCCGGGATTTATGATCCAGGGCGGCTGCCCGGACGGAACGGGCATGGGAGGTCCCGGTTATTCCATCAAAGGTGAGTTCGCTCAGAACAATTTCAAAAACGACCTCTCACATACGCCGGGCGTTTTGTCGATGGCACGCGCCATGCATCCCGACTCTGCAGGTTCTCAGTTCTTTATCATGCATAAAACATCACCGCATCTCGACGGTGCCTATGCAGCTTTTGGAAAAGTAACCGATGGACTCGACGTTGTAGACAAAATCGCCAATGTTTCCCGCGACTATAACGACAAACCGCTCACTCCCCAGCGCATTGCATCCATCACGGTGGATACACTCGGCGAGTCATATTCTGAGCCGGAAACATGTTAATTTTCTTCGGCTAACAAGGCATCACCTGTGAGGATCATCTTATCCTTCACCGCAAAATATAAATCCTCCTCCCTGTGAATCATGGCTTTACCGCTGGTGGCTTCCGTGATATCGGACTGAAGTTTCCCTGCCAGACTCACAGGCAGGAGGATTTTCATATCCACATCTTCCCCATAGATCACATCCATAATCGGAATATCCTGCTGTCCGAGCAGATACTGTATTTTCCCCAGACCATTGTAGTCGGTCTGCACTGAGAACAGAGCGCCATATTTCCGCTCTATGATCTCACATGCCTGCAGCCCCTCCTGCACAGACCGGGAATATGCACGCACCAGCCCGCCGGTGCCCAGCAGTGTTCCCCCGAAATATCGCGTCACCACAGCTGCCGCATAACATACCCCTGAGCCGAGCAGCACGTCCAGCATCGGTTTCCCGGCCGTTCCCGACGGCTCGCCGTCGTCGCTGCACCGCACCTTTTCCTGGCGCTGTCCGATCGCATAAGCCCAGCAGTGATGTCTGGCATTCCAGTGCTGTTTTTTTACCTGTTCGACAAATTCCAGCGCTGATTCTTCATTTTCCACATACCTCAGGGATGCAATAAACCGTGACTTTTTCTCCACGATCTCGGCTTGTCCGCCCCTGTAAATTGTCTTATATTGTTCTATCATGTCGCCTTCCCGTTCTTTTTCTTTTTTCCTGTCAAAACCATTGTACACGCTTCTAAAGAAATTGTGAAGTTTTTATTTGGGGGCTTTCCTTAATATTTCTATTTTGCTATAATGTACGCAGAATAGGAGGTTCTTTCATGAATTTTGGAAAAAACAAAACCTTAAAAAAGCAGAAAGCCCTGAACTCTTCCGCTCCGATGCTTGGCAATAAAGCGGGAGTTTCTTTTTTAAAGGTACTGTTTATTGCTTTGATTTCCTTCGGTGTCATCTGTATCAGCCTTGTGTTCGGCATTATTAACGGTATGATTGACAGCGCCCCCAATATCAGTGATGTCAATATTATGCCCAGCGGTTACGCAACGTTCGTATATGATACCAACGGCAATCAGCTGCAGAAACTGACGTCCTCTTCCTCAAACCGTATGTCCGTATCCATCGACAAAATAGCACCCGATATGCAGCATGCGATCGTGGCAATTGAGGATGAGCGTTTTTATGAACACGAAGGCATTGATGTGCGTGGTATTCTGCGTGCTTTTGTAAATGGTGTCTCCAATGGTTTTAATTTTAATGAAGGCGCCAGTACACTGACACAGCAGCTGCTGAAAAACAATGTCTTTACCAACTGGACCGATGAAGGTAAAATTGAACGTTTTAAACGAAAATTTCAGGAACAGTATCTTGCGCTTCAATTAGAGAAATCTCTGAACAGACAGGGAAAAGATACAAAAAACATCATTTTGGAGAACTACCTTAATACTATCAATTTTGGAGCCGGCACCTACGGTATACAGGCCGCCTCCCAGAGGTACTTCAATAAAGATGCTTCTGAGCTCACACTGTCAGAATCTGCTGTTCTGGCTGCGATTCCTCAGAACCCGACAAAATTTAACCCGATCAACCACCCGGAAGAAAATATCGAACGCCGCAACAAGGTTTTATCCAACATGCTCAGCCAGGGATATATCTCTCAGAGTGAGTATGAAACGGCACTTGCGGACAATGTATATGACAGGATTCAGGAGACGGATTCTTCGCAGGAGCAGGCTGCACCGTATTCTTATTTCATCGATGAGCTGATCGATCAGGTCATTAACGACCTCCAGGTCCAGAAGGGATATACCGAAGTCCAGGCACAGAACGCTCTTTACAGCGGAGGCCTTCGTATTTATACAACCCAGGACCCTGTCATCCAGGGAATCTGCGATGATGAATATGCAAATCCGGACAACTTTCCGGAGGAGAGCCAGGTTGGCATCGACTGGGCGCTCTCAGTCAAAAAAACGGATGGAACCGTACAAAACTACAGTGTAGAAATGATGCGTCTTCATTTCAAAGATATCGATCCTGATTTTGAACTTCTGTTCGACTCGCAGGAGGAGGCACAGAGCTATATTGATGCTTACAAGCAGAGCGTCGTGCTTCCGGGAGAAACCGTCATCGGCGAACGAACAAGCTTTTCACCGCAGCCACAGTCTTCTCTCACGGTTATCGATCAGCATACGGGATATGTAAAAGCCATCGTCGGCGGACGCGGTGAAAAAACTGCCAGCCTGACACTCAACAGGGCGACAAACACTTACCGTCAGCCCGGTTCCACGTTTAAGATTCTGTCCACGTATGCACCGGCGCTCGATCAGGGACTGACACTGGCAACCACATATGAAGATGAGCCGTATGAATATGAAGACGGAACCAAAGTACGAAACTGGCTGTCCGACAGTTACAACGGTACGACAACCATCCGTTATGCGATCGAACAGTCCATCAACGTGGTGGCTGTCAAATGTCTCACAGAGATCACACCTCAGCTTGGTTTTGATTACCTTCAGAATTTTGGATTTTCAAATCTGATCACATCCAAAACCATCAACGGAAAGGTATTTTCGGATATTTATCAGCCGCTTGCACTCGGAGGTATCACATACGGTGTGACCAACCTGGAGCTGGCTTCAGCCTATGCTGCTCTCGCAAATGGGGGCACGTATATCAAACCGATGTTTTATACAAAGATTCTGGACCAGGACGGCAATGTCATACTGGAAAATACCGCCCAGGAGACCACCGTCACCAAGGAGAGCACCGCATATCTGCTGACGAACGCCATGGAAGATGTCGTGACCAAAGGAACCGGAAAGAACCTCCGCCTGGATGATATGACGGCCGCAGGTAAAACCGGTACAACATCCGCATACAATGACGTATGGTTCGCGGGGTACACACCTTACTACACATGTGCTGTATGGGCGGGATATGACAACAACGAAAAATTATCTCCGAATGGAATCGGCAGGACCTATCACCAGATTCTCTGGAGAAAGATCATGAACCGTATTCATGAAAACCTTCCGGACAAGAATTTTCAGATGCCAACCAGTGTGACGGAGGCTACCGTCTGTCAGATTTCCGGAAAGCTGGCGTCATCCGGATGCCCGACCATCAAGGAGTATTTTGAAAAATCGACGCTCCCAACGGAGCGCTGTTCTTCCCATCAGAAGACGAATACAGATTCCACTTCGCATAATACCTATGGAAGCGGCAGTTCCAGAAGCAGCAGTTCTTCCGACAGTTATGACCGCAGCGATTACGGCAGCAATTCCTCCGGCGGAAACAGCTACACCCCATCCAATGACTCTCAGCCATCGGATGATAATCGTGATGACCGTTACGACGGGCCTGGTGATGCTTCGGATGATGATACCGGCGATGATTCCAGCGGCAGCAGTGATTCTGACGACAGGGAAGATTCCGGCAACGGGGAGGATTCCCCCGGAAACAGTGATTCCGGAGGCAATCGGTATGATGACTGGCGGGATTATTTAGAAAACAATGAAGATTAGAGAAAGCCGCCTGACGTTAGCGGCCTTCTCATCAATAGGGAGAAATTGGGGTGTTATCCCCGATTGGGTATGAAAAAGGGCGTTGTTCTCCAAGAGAACAACGCCTTTGTTGCAAGCTGTTTTCCAGCTCACATATATTGTATCCGACAGATAGCTTTCTGTCAAGCATTCTCATCACCAAATTGCATACTGCATTCTGCATGTCTTTCGTCAAACTGTACAAAGCAGCTGTATGTTACGGCAGTACCAGCTTGGCGGATCCGTAAATGCCCGCGTCATTTCCCAGCTCTGCCAACACAATCGGAGTACCCTTACATGCTGGAAAAGCATCCCGCTCATAATACTTCCGTATCGGCTCAATCAGTACATCGCCGGCTTTGGACACGCCCCCGCCTATCACGATCCTTCCTGGATCCACCACACACGCATAGATAGAGAGCGCATTCCCCAGATACTGTGCAAACTTCTCCACCACGCGTCCTGCAAGTGCATCCTGCTGTTTATACGCATCAAAGA